>DASSUD010000158.1:0-9315 GCA_035707385.1 Acidimicrobiales bacterium | reverse complement strand
GGCACCGGCGGGGCCGGGCGTGACGGCCGCGACCCCGGGTCCGGGGCCGGCGGGGCGGGGCGGGCCGCCGGTGGCGTGGCCGGGACGGGGGCCGGTGGGCGCACAGCGGCGCTGCCGTTGGGCACGGCCCGGTAGCCCGGCGGCGGCGCCGGGCGGGGGTCGTTGCCCCGGGCCCGCACCCAACCGGCGTCGGGCGTGACGGTGGGAGGCGGCGGGCGGGTGTCGGTCGGCAGCAGCGTGGTGACCGACTCGGGCGTGGCCGCCCCCCGGCGCGCGGCCACGGCGATGGCCGCACCGAAGGCGATGGCGTCCTTGGGGTGGGCGTCGATGGCGATGGGCCGCCCCAGCTCGGCCCCCACCATCTGGGCCACGAGCGGGATCCGGGACGAGCCGCCCACCAGCAGCACGGCGCCGATGTCGCCGGCGTCCACGCCCGCCGAGCGGACGGCCCGGCGCAGGGCGACGATCGTCTCGCCGATCGCCGGCCGGATCATGGCCTCGAACTCGGCCCGGGTCAGCCGCACCTCGGTCTGGAGGCCGGGGAGCAGCACGGGGATCGACACGTCGGTGTCGGAGGACAGCGCCTCCTTGGCGTCGATGCACTCCTGGCGTAGCCGGGACACGGCCGCCTGCGCGGCCGGCTCCTCGGGGTCGAGGCGGTCGAGGGCGTCGCCCACCGCCTGGCGGACGTGGGCGAACACCGCCTCGTCGAAGTCGATGCCGCCCAGCCGCTCGATGCCTTCCGGCGAGCCGATGATCTCGAAGCTGTCGGCGGTGCGCCGCACGGCGGCGGCGTCGAACGTGCCCCCGCCCAGGTCGTACACGGCGACCACGGAGTCCGGCTCGAGCCGCCGCTGCGAGGCGTAGTACGTGGCGGCCGCCACCGGCTCGGCCAGCAGCAGCGCCGCGTCCAGGTCGACCTGGCGCACCGCCTGGGTGAGCAGGTCGAGCTTGTAGTGGCCCCAGTTGGCCGGGTGGGTGAGGGCGATGGCCCGGGGCTCCTCGCCCTGCTGCTCGCGCACCCGGTCGACGGACCAGCGCAGCACCCGGGCCATGAGCATCTCGGCCGCGTACGGCGTGCCGCCGAGGATGATGGGCGTGGGGTCTCCCACCCGCCGCTTGAACTCGCGGGCCACCCGGCCGGGATCGGAGGTGGCCCGCCGCGTGGCGGCCTCGCCCACCAGGATCTCGCCGTCGTCGCGCAGGAACACCACGCTGGGCACGGACGCCGACCGGTTGCCCAGCGTCAACGACTCGACCACGCCGGCGCGCTCGGACGCCGCGGCGGTGTAGGTGGTACCGAGGTCGATGCCGAGGTAGTAAGCCAACCGTGCTCCTCGGGCGCGGGTGAGGACGAGTGACGAAACTAGTCGCCCGCGTGCGCCGTGCGCGACCGTGGCGGGACCGGATCCAGGCCGGCCAGCTCGCGGGCCCGGAGCAGCACCGCGTCGAACATGCCGCCGGTCAGCCGGCCGGTGAAGGTGTTCTGCTGGCTGACGTGGTAGCTGCACAGGATCGACCGGCCGCCGGGCAGGTCTACCTCGGCCCCGTGCCCGAACGCCGGCCGGGGCCGGACGCCCAGCACGCCGCACAGGACCTGGTAGCCGAACTGCCCGAGGGCCACGTACACCCGCCGCTCCGGCAGCAGGTCGAGCTCCCGCTCCAGGAACGGGCGGCAGCGGTCGCGCTCGGCGGGGGTCGGCTTGTTGGCCGGCGGCGCGCAGCGCACCGGGGCGGTGATCCAGGCCCCGGTGAGCCGCAGGCCGTCGTCCCGGGACACCGACTCCGGCCGGTCGGAGAACCCCGCCCGCCACAGCGCCGCGTAGAGGAACAGCCCGGAGCGGTCGCCGGTGAACATCCGGCCGGTGCGGTTGGCGCCGTGGGCGGCCGGGGCCAGGCCCACGATGACCACCCGGGCCGCCGGGTCCCCGAAGCCCGGGACCGGCCGGGCCCAGTACTCCTCGCCCTGGAAGGCGGCCCGGCGCTCGACCGCCACCCGCTCGCGCCAGGCCACGAGCCGGGGGCAGGCGCGGCACGCCGTGACCTCGGACTCCAGGCGGCGGAGGGCCTCGGGGACGGGGCGGGACGTGGGGTCTTCCACGCCGCCCGACGATAGGTTGAGCAGGTCATGCCCCGAGCAGAACGCACCGCGGCGCCGCGCCCCTCACGCCGGGCCGTCGGCCGCCGCCGCAGCCCCGGACCGACCGTCATCCTCCTGGTGCGCCACGGCGCCACGGAGACGACGGGCAAGGAGCTTCCCGGCCGCGCGCCCGGCCTGCACCTCTCCGACCAGGGCCGCGAGCAGGCCGAGGGCGCCGCCGCCCGCATCGTGTCCCTGGCGCCGGCCGCCGGCAACGGCAGCACCGCCCGCGCCGAGCGGTCGCGGGTGGCCGCCGTCTACTCGTCGCCGCTGGAGCGGACCCGCGAGACCGCGGCCCCCATCGCCGCCGCGCTGGGGCTCTACGTGATCCCCGACGAGGGCCTGCTCGAGCTGGACATGGGCACCTGGACCGGCATGGAGCTGAAGGCCGCCTACAAGCGCAAGGAGTGGGCGACCATCCAGCGCTACCCCAGCGGGTTCACCTTCCCCGAGGGCGAGTCGTTCGTCACCATGCAGGCCCGCATGGTGACCACCCTCGACCGCCTGCGCGCCGCCCACCCCGGCAAGGTGGTCGTGGCCGTGTCCCACGCCGACCCCATCCGCGCCGTGGTCGCCCACGCCATGGGCACCCATCTCGACCTGTTCCAGCGGGTCGTGGTGTCGCCCTGCTCGGTGACGGCCATCTCCTACGGCCCCCAGGGCCCGGTCGTGCTGACCGTCAACGACACGGCGGCCACGGGCGCGCTGGTGCCGTCGTGAACATGGGCGAGTCGTTCGACTTCCCGCGGGCCGAGGTCTTCTGGCCCGGTGCCGAGGGCCCGCCGGGGCAACGGGTGTTCTTCCTGGCCGGTGGGGACGAGGCCGGCCTCGTCTACCTGCGCTGCGAGAAGCAGCAGGTGGCGGCCCTGGGCGAGTACCTGCTGGCGCTGCTCGACGACCTGTCCCCCGACGTCGAGCCCACCCCGGGCCACGGGTCGGTGACCCCGCTGCCCTTCGCGTGGGACGTCGGCTCCATCGGCGTGAAGTACGACGAGCCCGAGGGGCGCATCGTCGTGGTCCTCGAGGAGCTGGCCGGCGAGGACGACAAGCCGGCCACCGCCCGGTTCTGCTTCACCCTGCCGCAGGCGGCCGCCTTCGCCCACTTCGCACTCGACCTGGTGTCCAAGGGCCGGCCCGACTGCGGGTTCTGCGGGCTGCCGATCGACTCCGACGGGCACGCATGCCCGAGGATGAACTGACCCCGCTCGACGGCCCGGCGGCGTTAGAGGTCCTGCGGTCGGGCGAGATCGAGGTCCTGGGCCGCATGCCGTGGAGCTCCAACGCCACCCTGCTGGCCGAGGTCCGGGCCGGCGGCGGGTGCCTGCGCGCCGTGTACAAGCCCCGGCGGGGCGAGCGCCCGCTGTGGGACTTCCCGGCGGGCCTCGACCGGCGGGAGGTGGCGGCCTACGAGCTGTCGTCCTGGCTGGGGTGGGACATCGTGCCCGAGACGGTGCTGCGGGACGGGGACGGCCTCCCGTTCGGGGCGGGGTCGCTGCAGCGGTTCGTGCCCTTCGACGTGGACGCCCACTACTTCACGCTGCTGGAGGAGCCGGCGCGCCACGCGGTGCTGCGCACCATCTGCTGCTTCGACCTGCTGGCCAACAGCGCCGACCGCAAGGGCGGCCACTGCCTGGCCGGGGACGACGGCCGGGTGTGGGCGGTGGACAACGGGCTCACCTTCCACGAGGAGACCAAGCTCCGCACGGTGATCTGGGACTTCGCCGGCGAGCCGATCGACCCGGACCTGGTGGCCGGCGCCGACCGCCTGGCCCGGGCAGGGCCGCCGCCGGCGGTCGCCGCCCTGCTCGACGACGACGAGTGCCGGGCGCTCGTCGACCGGGCCCGCCGGGTGGCGGCCAGCGCGTGCTTCCCGGTCGATCACACCGGCCGGCGCTACCCCTGGCCGCTGGTGTGATGTGTTCCGGCGTCTCTCATGGCTCACAGTGCGGCTGAGGGGACGCCGGAACGGTCGGTCAGGCCATCCCGGTGCCGGTGCTGCGGGGGTCGGCGTCGTCCGGGTCGTCGTCCGCCAGGGAGATCACGGTGTCGGCGTCGGCCTCGGCGGGGGCCTGGTCGAGGAAGGAGAACTCCTCCGGCTGGCGCCGCTCCAGCCAGTCGACGAACTGGCTCGACGTCAGCGGCGGGCACACCACGAACCCCTGGGCCAGGTCGCAGCCCAGCGCCGTCAGCAGGTCCCACGCCTCGCGGGACTCGACGCCCTCCGCCACCGTGACCAGGCCCAGGTCCCGGCCCAGCGCCAGCACCGAGCGGGCGATGGCCCGGTCGCTCTCGTCGACGGTCATGCGGGCGATGAACGACTTGTCGATCTTGATCTCGCCGATGGGCAGGCGCCGCAAGTGGGCCAGCGACGAGTAGCCGGTGCCGAAGTCGTCGCACGACAGCCGCACGCCCAGCTCGTTGAGCCCGTACAGCACGTCGACCGAGCGCGTCGTGTCGGACATGACCATGCTCTCGGTCAGCTCCAGCGTCAGCGCCCGGGACGGCACCCCCGCCTCGTCGATGACCGCGGCCACGTCGTCCACCAGGTGCAGGTCCAGCAGGTTGCGGGCCGACAGGTTGACCGCCACCGACAGGTCCAGGTTTGAGTCCCGCCACAGCCGGCACTGGCCGAGCGCCTTGCGCATCACGACCATCGTCAGGGCCCGGATGTCGCCGGTGTGCTCGGCGATTTTGATGAACTCGTCGGGCCGCACCCGCCCGAGCCGGGGATGGTTCCAGCGGACCAGCGCCTCGGCGCCCCGCACGATCCCGGTGGCCAGCTCGACCTTGGGCTGGAAGCACACGTCGAGCCCGTCGGCCTCCAGCGCCTCCCGCAGGTCGGCGGCCAGGGCCAGCCGGCGGGGTGTGGCCGGATCGTGGACCGGGTCGTAGAGCTCCCACCCGCTGCGATGGCGGCGGGCCGTGTCGGCCGCGATGTGGGCCCGCTGCACCAGGGACGGCGAGTCGATGGCCTGCTCGGGGTAGACGGCGATGCCGATGTTCACGCCCAGGGCCAGCAGGACGCCCTCGGTCTGGAACGGCGGGTCGAACCCGGCGATGATCAGGCGGGCGGCCCCGATGACCTCGTCCGCGCTGGCCACGTCGGGCATGACGATGGCGAACTGCTCGCCCCCCAACCGGGCCAGCCGGGCGGAGGCGGGGAGCAGGCCCTTGATCCGGGCGCAGGCCTGGATCAACAGCCCGTCGGCGCTGCGGTGCCCGAAGGCGTCGACCACCTGGCTGAACGAGTCCAGGTCGAGGACGATCAGCCCGGCCCGCCCCCGGCTCTCGTAGGCGCTCTCCAGCGCGGTGTCGAGCAGCTCGGACAGCATCGAGCGGTTGGGCAGCCCCGTCAGCGGGTCGTGCAACGCCTGGTGGGCCCGGTCGTTGGCCTCCTGCTCGAGCCGGTGGAACAGCATGCCGTTCTCGATGGCGATCGAAGCCTGCACGGCCAGGGGCCCCAGCAGCGTCGTGTGGCTGTTGCCGAAGCCGGAGGCCGCCTTGCGCATGGCCTGGGTCACCACCAGGGCGCCGACCACCGACCGGTCCGTGCCCGTGATCGGGGCCGCCAGCGCGGCGTTGGGGGACAGCTCCCCGAGCCACGGTGGCGCGTCGTCGAGGTGGACCCGGCACGGGGTCCCGTCGGGCATCAGGGCCCGGACGTCGGCCGCGTGGTCGGCGCTCGGCACCGCGGTCGTGGTCTCCTGGCCGGAGGCGTCGAGCCGGATGCGCTGGGCCGGCTGGTCCTCGGCCGCCGACCGCAGCAGCAGGACGGCGTCGTCGCCCCGCAGCAGGTCCCGCGCGGACTCGAGCACCGACGACGCGATCTCGGACACGTCCGACGACCGCACCACCGACGACACGAACTCGTAGTGGGTCTGGAGCTGGCGGTGCCGGTGGGACAGACCGGTGTAGACCCGGTTCGACACGTAGCAGGCCAGCCCGATGGCGGTCAGCAGCAGGGCCACGTGGGGGTAGTCCCACAGCGTGACGGCCAGGCCGATCCCGATGGCGGCGTTGAGGATCGCGGCCGCCGAGCCCGAACGGGCGATCGTCCCGACCGCCCGCCACCCTGGCCAGGCGCCGCCGATCACCGCGACGACCAGGACCAGGCACGCCGCGGCCGTTGCGTAGCTGGCGAACAGCCCGCCGAGCACGGCGAGGGCGCCGCGCACGCCCACCGGGTCGGCCTCGCCCAGCACCAGGCGGAACGCGACGACGGCGGTGATGGTCTGCAGGCCGTGAACGGCCACCTCGTAGGTGAACTCGCCGAAGCGCCGCTGGCGCATCAGCCCCAGCGCCACGGCCACGCCCGCCATGCGGGCCAGCACCAGCGCCGAAGGGTCGGCGTACACCAGGCCCACGGCCAGGGGGACCAGGGCCAGCACGAAGCCGTAGTACTCGCCCTCCTTGCGCTCCACCCAGATGCCGAACAGCTCGCAGGCGAGGAAGGCGGCGGCCAGCCAGGGGGCGGTCACGTTCAGCGGCGCGCCGGCCAGCGGCGCCTCCCCGATGACGACCAGCGCGAACAGCGCGGCACCAGCGACGAGCAGCGCGACACCGAGCGCCAGCACGGTCCTATCGATCTGACGCGCCTCATCCCCGGGCAAATGAGTGCCTTTCCCCTACCACGTGCGAGAGCCCGCCCGGGCACCGTGCCGCACCGCTGTGTGCTCGGTCAAGACTCCGCGTGAGCTTTTTTCCCAGCTAGCAGCCGGTCCCGCCCGTATCCGGCACGCCGAGCGGTCAACGGGTCACTCAGACGTCACCACAGGCCCCAACACCCGATCGAGGTAGGGGTTGGCGAAGCGACCCTCCGGGTCGAGCCGGGCCCGCACCCCCTGGAACTCGTCCCAGCACGGGTAACGGGGAGCCAGCGTCTCGGACCGCTGGAAGTGGAGCTTGCCCCAGTGCGGCCGGCCGCCGTAGCTGTCCATGATCCGCTCGACGCCGGAGAAGTAGGCGTCGTACGTCGTGCCCTGGTACACGTGCACGGCGATGTAGCCCGTCTCCCGCCCGTACGCGGTGGACAGCGGGATGTCGTCGCCGGCCACCACCCGCACCTCCACCGGGAAGCTGAGCGGCGTGCCCAGCTCGTCGACCAGGCGGCGCACCCGGTTGAGGGCCTCGGGCAGCGCCTCCCGGGGCACGGCGTACTCCATCTCGTAGAACCGCACCCTGCGGGGGCTGGTGAACACCCGGTCGGAGCGGTCCACGTAGTCGAGGCGGCCGGTGCTGGGGATGATCTTGGCCAGCCGGGGGATGGCCTCCGGTCGCCAGCGGCCCAGCCGGCACAGCACCCCGAAGGCGTAGTTGCCGAGCGCCATGTCGTCGACCCACTCCCGCAGCCCGGACCGCGGCCGGGCCGGCTCGTCGGTGCGGCGGTTGCGCTTGGTCAGCGCCCAGCGGGTGTGGGGCACCCAGTAGAACTCGTAGTGGTCGTGCTCGGCCACCAGGTCGTCCAGGTCGGCCAGCACCTCGTCGACGGGGACCGGCTCCTCGACGGCGTGCAGCCGGAAGGCCGGGACGCACTGCAGCGTCAGCGTCGAGACCAGGCCCAGCGCCCCCAGGCCCGCCCGGGCGCAGGCGAACACCTCGGGGTTCTCGCCGGGCGTGGCCGCCAGCACGGTCCCGTCGCCGGTCACGAGCCGCATTCCCACGATCTGGGAGGACAGGTTCCGGTAGCGGAGCCCGGTGCCGTGGGTGGCGGTCTGGGTGGCCCCGGCGATCGACTGGCGGTCGATGTCGCCCATGTTCTCCAGCGCCAGCCCGCGGCGGTCGAGCTCCTCGGACAGCCGGTGCAGCGGGATCCCGGCCTCGACGGTGACCTGGCCGGTGGCGGCGTCGTGGTCCACCACCCGCCCGTAGCCCGACAGGTCGACGAGCACGCCGTCGGTGCAGGCGATCGAGGTGAAGCTGTGCCCCGCACCGACCGGCTTCACCCGCTGGCCCGCGGACGCCGCCTGCTTCACCACCTCGACCAGCCCGGCCTCGGTGCCGGGGCGGGCGATGTCGGCGGGAGCGCACGTCTGGTTGCGGGCCCAGTTGGTCCAGGAGGCACGGGCGGTGGCGGCCATCGGCCGAGCGTAGGTTCAGACGGGCCCCCGGGTGGTACGCATGGGCCTGTGAAGTGGAAACGGACCGAGTCCAGCCGGTACCAGCGGCGCGGGGGCGCCGGCGGGCTCGCGCTGCCGGTCGGCGCCGGCGGCGGGGTCATCGGGATCATCGTGCTGCTGGCCACCGTGCTGCTGGGCGGCGGCGGTGGCGGGGGCGGCGGCGGGCTCGGCGGCCTGCTGGAGGAGGACCTGGGGGCGCCCGCGCCCGAGACCGAGCAGGACGCCTTCGTCGAGTTCCTGACCGAGGACATCCAGGCGGTGTGGGCCGACCAGTTCGCCCAGCAGGGCCAGCAGTACGAGTACACGACGGTGAACAGCTTCACCGGGCAGGTCAGCACCGGCTGCGGGGGCGCGTCCTCGGCGGTGGGGCCGTTCTACTGCCCGGCCGACCGGCAGGTGTACCTGGACCTGGGGTTCTTCGACGAGCTGGCCAGCCGGTTCGAGGCCCCCGGCGACTTCGCCCAGGCCTACGTGGTGGCCCACGAGGTCGGCCACCACGTCCAGAACCTGGACGGGACCAGCGAGCAGGTGCGGGCCCGCGAGCAGGCGGCGTCCTCGGAGGAGGAGGCCAACGAGTGGTCGGTCCGCCTGGAGCTCCAGGCCGACTGCTATGCCGGGGTCTGGGCCCACTCCGTCGACGTGCGGGGGCAGCAGGAGGGCAGCGACGTCGCCCTGGAGCCCGGCGACATCGACGAGGGCCTGGCCGCCGCCGAGGCGGTCGGCGACGACCGCATCCAGTCCCAGGCGGGCGTGGAGGTCAATCCCGAGACCTGGACCCACGGGTCGTCCGAGCAGCGGCGGGAGTGGTTCACGCGGGGCTACGAGTCCGGCGATCCCGCCCGGTGCGACACGTTCTCGTGAGGTCGTAGGCCGTAGGGTCGGGTCCCATGAGCCCCAAGGAGAAGGAGTCGCTGGCCGGGGTGCCGCTCACCAACCTCGACCAGGCGCTCTTCGACGGGGCGGGCGCCACCAAGCGAGACCTGGTGACCTACCTCGACGGCGTGCGGGACCGCATCCTGCCCGTGCTGGAGGACCGGCCCCTGTCGGTCATCCGGGTCC
>DASSUD010000157.1:0-4784 GCA_035707385.1 Acidimicrobiales bacterium | reverse complement strand
GCCATCGACGAGATCGTGGCCGAGATGAAGATGGTGGCCGAGGGCATCAAGACCTCCAAGGTGGCGGTGGAGGTGGCGGAGAAGTTCGGCGTCGACATGCCGATCGCGCAGCAGGTCTACCAGGTCGTCCACCAGGGCCGGAAGGCATCCGACGCCTACCGGGGGCTGCTGCGGCGCGACGCGGGCGCCGAGACCCGGGGCATGGCCTGAGCGATGGCCGCCCGTCCGTGGCTGCTGCGCCGCACGCTGCGGGCGCTGCGCGTGCCCGACGACGCCGCCCGCCTGCTGGCCGCCCACGGCCACCTCGACGACCCGCCGGCCACCGGCCTGCCCCGCGAGCTCGCCCCGGAGGTCGTCCTGGCGCTGGCCGGGGCGCTGCGGACGCGGGGGGCGACCGGGGCCTCGCCGGGATGGGTCTGGCCCTACTGGCTGGAACGGCAGACGGACCCGGTCTCGCCCGCGTACGTGCCCCCCGGCCCGCTGCCGCTGCTGGCCAACGTGACGCAGCGCAACTGGACGGTGGTCGGCAACCTGGACTCGGAGCGGACCGCCCGGGTCGACCCGCGAGGGCTGGTGACCCCACCGGGCGGGGGCTGGTCGCTCGACTGGTGGATCGGGGCGGACGACCGCTGGCACCTGCCTTCCCGGGAGGTGGCGGTGCGCCAGCAGCTGGTGGAGTCGTCGCCGGTGGTGGAGACCACCATGAGCATCCCGTCGGGCGACGCCGTGGCGCGGGTGTTCGGCGTCCGGCTCAGCTCGGCCGAGGGGGGCGGCGAGGCGGCGGTCGTCGAGGTCGAGAACCGCTCCCGGGTGCCGGTGGCGCTGGCCCTGGCGGTCCGTCCGTGCACGCCCGAGGGGTTGACCGTCGTCGAGCGCATCGACCTGGCCGGCGGGACCGTGTCGGTCGACGGCCGGCCGGCGCTGGTCCTGGCGCGGCCGCCGGCCCGGGTGGCGGGCTCGTCCTGGCGCGACGGTGACTCGGCGGCGGTCGTGACCGGCGGCGGGGCCGGCGAGCGCTGGCGCCGGCCGGTGCGCGACCCGGCGGGGCTGGCGCAGGCCGCCTTCGTCGTACCCCTGGCCCACGGGGCGACCTTCCGGGCCGTGATCCCGCTGACCGAGCCGGCGGCCGGGACACCGGCGTTCCCCGCCGTCCTGCCCCCGGCCGCCGCGGTGGCCGCCGGCTGGCAGGCCCAGGCGGATCGGGGCCTGCGGCTGGCGCTGCCCGACGGCCGGCTGGCCGCCGCGGTGGCGGCCGCCCGCCGCCACCTGCTGCTGCGGCCCGGCGGGGACCCGGCGGTGGCCGCCGCGCTCGACGCCTGCGGCTACCACGACCAGAGCGCGGCGGCCCTGGCCGCCATCGTCGCCCGCGCCCGGCCGGACGGCTCGCTCGGGACGGCCCGGGCCACCGCGGCGACGCTCGTCGCGCTCGACCGCCACCTCCGGCTGGCCCGGGACAGCGCCCTGGCCCGGGCGGTGGTCGAGCCGGTGGCCGCCGCGGTGCAGTGGATCGAGCGGGCCCGCCGGTCCGGGGGCGGCGACGCGACCGTGACCGGCCTGCTGCCGCCCGGCCCGGCCGCGCCCGGCGCCGGTCCCGCCGGGCGGCGCTTCGTCGACGACCTGTGGGCGGTGGCGGGGCTGCGGGCCGCGGCCGGGGTGCTGGAGGCTGCCGACCAGCCGGAGGCCGCAGCCGACGCCCGCGGCTTCGCGACCGCCATGTGGCGCGACGTCGAGGCGGCCCTCGACCGCGGCGCCGAGCACCTCGGCACCCTTGCGGTCCCCGACGGCCCGGGCCGAACCCCCGGCGACGGGGGCCCGGCCGCCGCTGCGCTCGGGCTCCTGGCCCCCGACGACCCCCGCCTGGCCGCCACGGCCGAGGCCGTGCGGTCCGTCCGGGCGCCGGGCGACGGCCGGGCCGTGTTCGACCTCGCCGCCGGGGGACTGAGCCCGGCGCTGACCCTGTCGCTCGCCGGCGCGGAGCTGCGGGCCGGCGACCGGCGCGGCCTCGACCGGCTGGCCTGGCTGCTGGACGTGGCCACCCCCACCTGGACCTGGCCGACGCTCGTGCACCCCCGGCTGGGCGGTGGCTGCGGTGGCGACGGCCACGACCCGGCCGTGGCGGCCGGGCTGGTCGGCTTCGTCCGGGACCTCCTGGTCCGGGAGGACGGCGACGACGACGGTGGCGGCGTGGCGCTGGCGTCGCTGGTGCCCGACGGCTGGTACGGCCACGGCTGGGAGGTCCACGCCGCCCCGACCGCGCACGGTCGCGTGTCCTACGCGGTGCGCTGGCACGGCGACCGGGTCGCCCTACTGTGGGAGGTCGAGCCCCATCCGGGCGCCGAGCCGGTGCGCCTCACCGCGCCCGGCCTCGACCCCTCGTGGTCGACCACCGACGCCCGGGGCGAGGCGCTGCTGGGTCCCGTGCCCGGCGGCCCGGCCACCCCGGCGCAGCCGGCCGGCCTGCGGGTCGGGGCCGGGCCGCCCGCCGATCCCGGGCCCCCGCCGGACGACGGGGCCTCGTTCGCGTGAGCACGCGCCCCGGCGGCCTCGATCCCGCGGCCCTGGGGCCCGATGCCGTCGGGGCGGTGCGGGAGATGCTGCGCACGCTGGGGTGCACGGACGCCGAGCTGGACGAGGCCGAACACGAGGGGACGCTGCCGCTGCTGGCCGTGGAGCGGCTGATCGTCCCCGACGCCCCGGCCTACGACCTCGACGCCGTCACCGACCGCACCGGGCTGCCGGCGGCGCAGGTTGTGCAGCTGTGGCGCACGCTGGGCTACCCGGTGCCGCGGCCGGGCGAGGTGGCCTTCACCGACGTCGACATGGAGATCCTGGCCCGGATCGGGCAGCTCCAGGCCGCGGACGTGGCCACGCCGGACCTGGTCCTGCAGATGAGCCGGGTCATCGGCTCGTCCATGGCCCGGGTCGCCTCCGCCCAGGTCGACGTCATCAGCGCCCGCGTCAGCGGTTCGCCGCGGCGCGGGGCGGTGGCCGGCCGCCCGGTGACCGACGACCAGATCGTGGTGAGCGCCAGCGCCCTGCTGCCCATCGTGCCCGACGTGCTGACCGCCGCCTGGCGCCGCCACCTGCTGGCCGCGGTCCGCCGCCGGCTCAGCATCGCCGAGGCCGGGCACGGCGCGCTGGGGGCCGTCGGCTTCGCCGACCTCGTGGGGTACACCGCCCTCAGCCAGCAGGTGGGCGACGACCGGCTGGCCAGCATCCTCGACCAGTTCGAGCAGCTGGCCTTCGACACCGTGACCGCCCGGGGCGGGCGGGTGGTGAAGATGATCGGCGACGAGGTCATGTTCGCGGTCGACGCCCCCGAGGCCGCCGCGGACATCGCACTGGAGCTGGCGTCCGGGACCCACGGCAGCGAGGACCTGTCGGACCTGCGTGTCGGCATGGCCTACGGCCCGCTGCTGGAGCGGGAGAGCGACCTGTACGGCCCCGTGGTCAACCTGGCCAGCCGGATCACCGGCGTGGCCTTCCCCGGGGCCATCGTCATCGACGAGGCGCTGCGCGACCGCCTCGCCGGGGACGAGCGCTACCGTGCCCGGCCGATGCGGCCCCGGTACCTCAAGGACTTCGGCCGCGTCCCTCTGTGGGTGCTGCGCCCGGCCGCGGGCGACGAGCGGGGCGGCGGCCGGCCGCGCCGGCGCGGGCCATGACCGGCCCGCTCACCGGGCCCCAGCGGTCCGCGGTCGAAGCCGTGCTGGCGCGCGCCTGGGGCGAGCCGGTCGCCGTGGTGTCGGCCACCGGGTTGGCGGAGCGCGACCACGTCGTCCGGGTCGAGACCGCCGGCGGCCGGACCGCGGTGGTCAAGCGGCCCCGCCCACCGGGGGACAGCCCGTGGCCGGTCGACCCCGAGGGGCTGGCCGTGGAGTGGGCCGCCCTCGATCACCTGACCGCGGTGGCGCCCGGGGTGGCGCCCCGGCTCCTGGGCGGCGACGACGCGGCCGGTCTGGTCGTCATGGAGGACCTGCCCCCGGGCCGGTCGCTGGACGTGTCGCTGCTGGGCGACGACCCGGCGGCCGCCCGCGACGACGTGGTGGCCCTGTCCCGGGCACTGGCCGCCCTCCACGCCGGGACGCTGGGCACGGCCGAGGGGTTCGCCGCCGCCCGGGCCCGGCGGGGCCTGCCCGCGGTCCGGGACCCGTGGTGGCCGAAGCGGCTGGCGGCGTCCATTCCCGCCTTCACGGAGGAGGCCGCCGGGCTGGGCGTGGCCGGGGCGGACCTGGCCGGCGACCTCGACCGGGTGGCGGCCGTGCTGACGGGACGCTTCGTGGGGCTGGTCCACGGCGACCCCTGCCCGGACAACGTGCTGATCTTCCCGGGCGGCTGCCGGGTCCTCGACTTCGAGCGGGCCAGCATGGCGTCGGTGGCGCTGGACGCCGCCTACCTGCTGGCGCCCTTCCCCAGCTGCTGGTGCTTCGGGCGGCTGCCGGCGGACGTGGTGGCGGCCGGCCTGTCCGCCTACGAGGAGGCGCTGGACGCGGCCGGGGTGGCCCGGGGCGACGCCTGGACCGAGGCGGTGGCCGCGGCCCTGGCCCTGTTCACCGTGGTGCGCGTGGGCGACTGGCGCGGCCCCGCCGTCGACGCCCCCACCGTGTGGGGCACCACGACGGCCCGGCCCCGCCTGGCGGCGTGGACCGCGGCGCTCCTCGCCGCGCCCGGCGCCGCCGCGTTCCCGCACGTCGTGGCGGCCGTGGCCCGGTGGCGCGAGCGGCACGGCCTCGACGCCACCGCGGTCCCCGGCTACCCGGCGCTGGGCTGATCAGGCGTCGGTG
>DASSUD010000156.1:0-9670 GCA_035707385.1 Acidimicrobiales bacterium | reverse complement strand
GCGGGCGGCCGAGATCGGCCTGGTGAACCACGTCTGCCCGGACGGCGAGGTGGTGGAGCAGGCCCTGGCGTGCGCCCGGCGCATCGCCAAGCTGCCCCGGCGGGCCACCGAGGACACCAAGCGCATCCTGAACATGCACCTGGAGCGGGCCGTGCTGGCCACCCTCGACTTCGCCCTGACGGCGGAGGACAGGTCGTTCACGTCGCCCGAGCTGCGGGCCAACCTCGACCGGCTGCTGTCCCGCGAGCCCTGAGCACAAGAGGAGCGCCACCGGTGGACTTCGAGCTGGACGACGAGCAGGTCGAGCTGCGACGCGTGGTGCGGGACGTCGCCGAGCGGGAGTGCCCGGCCGCGCTCGTGCGCGCCGTCGTGGGCGGGAGCGACGACGGCAGCGGGCTGTGGAAGACCTTCGTCGAGCTCGACTGGCCGAGCCTCACCGTGCCGGCCGGCGACGGCGGCATGGGGATGTCCGCGGTCGAGCTCGTCATCACGCTCGAAGAGCTCGGCCGGGTGGCCGACCCGACGCCGTTCCTGGCCACGACGAGCCAGTACGTCGCCGTCCTCCGGGAGTGCGCCGGCCCCGACGGGCGCGCTCCGCTGCTCGCGGCCGTGTGCGCCGGGGGGACCGGCGCCGCCGCCTTCGCGGCCGGCGCCGCCCAGGCCCGGAGCGACGGCGACGGCTGGCTGCTCGGCGGCCGGGCGCGCCACGTGATCGACGGCGACCGCGCCGACGAGATCGCGGTCGTGGCCGCCACCGAGGCGGGCGCCGGCGCCTTCGTGGTCCCCGTGGGCGACGTCGCCGTCACCCGCGAGCCCACCTTCGACGGGTCGTTCCACCTCGCCACGGTCGACCTCGACGGGGTGCGGGTGGCCGGCGACCGGGCGTTCACCGGGCCCGGCGTCGAGGCCGGCGTCGAGCGGGCCAGGCAGGAGGCCGTGACCGGCCTGGCCGCCGTGATGGTGGGGGCGTCCCAGCGGGTGCTGGACACCGTCGTGGCCCACGTCAAGGAGCGCAGGCAGTTCGGCGTGCCGATCGGGTCGTTCCAGGCGGTGAAGCACATGGCCGTCGACGTCTACGTCGCCATCGAGCGGGCCCGGGCGCTGTGCCACTTCGCGGCGCTGACGATCGCCGAGGACGACCCGCGGCGGGAGCTGGCGGCCTCCCTGGCCAAGACGGCCGCGGGCGACTGCCAGCGCATCGCCGCCCAGCATGGCGTGCAGCTGTTCGGGGGCCTCGGCTTCACATGGGAGAACGACCTGCAGATCTACCTGCGGCGGGCCAAGGTGGGCGAGCCGCTGCTGGGCTCGACCACCGAGCACCGGGCCCGGGCCGCCCGGCTGGTCCTCGCCGGCCACGCAGCCACGGAGGTGGACGGATGAGGCTCAGCTTCGACGACGCGACCGAGGCGTTCCGCCGCGAGTTCGTGGCGTGGCTCGCCGACAACATGCCCGACGCGGCGACGGCCACCTCGGAGCGGGCACGCTCCAGCGCCTACATCCCCCCCTGGGCCCGCCTGTGGCAGCGCAAGCTGTTCGACGCCGGCTGGCTCGTGCCCGGCAACCCGCCCGAGTTCGGGGGCCGCAACGCCAGCCTGGTCGAGCAGTTCGTGCACCAGGAGGAGATGGGGCGCCACAAGATCTACCCCAGCTACAACCCTCAGGGGCTGAGCATCATCGTGCCGTCCATCCTGGCGTTCGGCACGGAGGAACAGAAGCGCCGGTGGGCGGTGCCGATCCTGCGGGCCGAGATCACCGCGGCGCTCGGCATGAGCGAGCCCGACGCGGGCTCCGACCTCGCCGGCCTGCGGACCCGTGCGGTCCTCGACGGCGACCGGTTCGTCGTCAACGGGCAGAAGGTGTGGACGTCGGGGGCGCATGACGCCGACGTGATCCTGGCCTTCGTCCGCACCGACCCCGGCGCGGCGAAGCACCGGGGGATCAGCGCCCTGGTGATCCCCACCGACAGCCCCGGCCTGACCCGGCGGCCCTTCGGGTCGATCGTCTCGCCCGACGAGCGCGACTTCAACGAGGTGTTCTTCGACGACGTGGCGGTGCCGAAGGAGAACCTGATCGGCGACCTCCACGACGGGTGGCGGGTCGCCACCGGCTCGCTGGGGCACGAGCGGGCCATGCTGTGGCTGGGCTTCGCCGAGCGCCTCGACGACCTGATCGTCCACGGCGGCGCGGCGCTGGCCGAGCAGCGGTTGGCGGGCGACGCGCTGGTCCTCGACTGGTTCGGCAACCTGGCGGTCGACGCCTACGCGCTGCGCCTGCTCGGCTACCGCACCCTGGCCAAGGCCCGCCGCGGCGTCGAGGCCACCGAGCAGTCGATCCTGAAGCTGCTGGGCTCGGAGGCGGTGCAGGACGCCACGCTGCACATGATGGAGGCGCTCGGCCCCGACGGGCTCGACCCCGACCGCCGCAGCGCCCCGCTCGACCCCCTGCACTACGAGGCGTACACCGCCAGCTGGTGGGAGCGCTACCTGCGCAGCTTCGCCGGCACCATCGCCGGCGGCACCTCGCAGATCCAGCGCAACATCATCGCGGAGCGCGTCCTCGGCCTGCCCCGCTGACGGCGGTCACGGGGGCCGGGCGAGCAGCCGGAGGCGGCGGGCGATCTCCTCCACGCCGGGATCCGATGTGGCCACGCACATCACGAGGTCGTACACGGCGTCGTCCGGGGCGCCGGTCACGCTGGCATGGTTGATCTCCAGGAACGCGGCGGTGGCCACCCAGCCGAGGCGCTTGTTGCCGTCGACCAGGGCGTGGTTGCCGACGACGGACTGCAGCAGCGCGGCAGCCTTGCGCCAGATCGTCGGGTAGGCGTCGTCGCCCCCGACCGTGGTCTGCGGCCGGGCCACGGCAGATGCGAGGAGACCGGCGTCGCGGATCGGCGGCGGATCGCCGAGGAGGCGGCGCGCCATGCCGATCACGTCGTCGAGGTCGAGGAACTCGACCGGCTCGTTCACCGGCCGAGGCGATCGATGGCCTCGGCGTGCACGTCCATGATCAGGTCGGCCGCGGCCGCGACGCGAGCACGGTGCTCGCTCCGCGCCACGTACTCGCGGATCGCCCGCCGCGCAGCGTCCTGCATGGAGATCCCCTCGACGGCGGCTCGCTCGCGGAGTGCCTGCTGCTCTTCGTCACTGAGCCTGAGCGTCATGGCCACACGAGCATGGTATCAGTTTGATACCGACCCGGCGTTGCCTCAAGCTACGTCGACGACCCTGACGGTGGCGGTCGACGGCTCGGGAACCGGTTCGCCGTGCGCCCGAAGGCTCTCGATGTGGAGGCGGATGGCCTCACGGATGCGCTGCTCGGTTTCGACGTCAGCCACGACCTGACACCCCGCCACGAGAGGGAACGCGGTGCTCAGGCCGCGGCCACCCGCAGCAACAGGTCCGCCACCGCCGCCGGCTCGGTGATCATCAGGTCGTGGCCGGTGTCGATGTCCCACAGGCGGCCGGCGGCGCGGGCCGGTTCGGTGCGGCCCGGGTCGCGGGTGGCGAGGGTCGACGTGCAGACGATGTGGGTCTGGGGGATCGCCCACAGCGCCGCCTCGTCGGTGAGCCGCAGCGGCTGCTCGAAGCACGCGTACGGGTGAGGCGTGAGCCGCTCGGCCATCCAGGCGATGTCGTCGGGGTCGGTGACGCCGTAGTGCGGCAGCGGCTCGGTCCCCGGGAACAGCACGAGCTCGACGCCGTCGACCACGCGGCCCCGGGCGCGGGCGGCCCGCATCAGCGGGGCGGCGATGTCGGCCAGCGACTCGCCGCCGACCGGAGTGGCCGCGTCCAGGAAGACCAGGTGGCCGACCCGGTCGGCGGCCCTGTCCGCCACGCCGGTGATGACCATGCCGCCGTAGCTGTGGCCGACCAGGATCACGTCGCGGAGGTCCTCGTAGTGCAGGACCGCGGTGACGTCGGCGATGTGTGTGTCGAGGTCGATGCCGGGGCGCAGCAGGTGGGCGCGCTCCCCCAGGCCCGTCAGCGTCGGCGTGTGGACGGCGTGCCCGGCCGACCGCAGCCGCGCCGCGACGTCGCGGTAGCACCAGCCGCCGTGGGCGCCGCCGTGGACCAGGACGTAGGTCGCGGCCACGGTCAGGTCGAGAGGATCGACACGCCGGCGGTGCCGGGGGCGCCGTAGAGCTGGGCGTAGCCGACCCGGGGCGTGCCGGGGACCTGGCGCTCGCCGGCCCGGCCCCGCAGCTGCAGGACAAGCTCGTGCACCTGGCGCAGCCCCGAGGCGCCGACCGGCTCGCCGTTGGCGATCAACCCGCCATCGGTGTTGACGGGCAGCGAGCCGCCGATCTCGGTGGCGCCCTCGGCGACGAGCCGCTCCTGCTCGCCGTCGGCGCAGAAGCCGTTCTCCGCCATGTGGATGACCTCGGCGCCGGCGTCGGTGTCCTGCAGCTGGATCACGTCGACGTCCTCGGGGCCGATGCCGGCCTCCTCGTAGGCCGCCCGTGAGGCGTAGACCGTGGGGGCGTCGTCCTGGTCGACCGCGGCCCACGTGCTGTGGACCTCGTGGGCGCCGTAGCGGCGGGTGCGCAGCGTCGCCGCCCGCAGGTAGACGGGCGAGGACGTGTAGCGCCGGGCGATGTCGCCCCGGCACAGGACCGCGGCGGCCGCCCCCTCGTCGGGCGAGCAGAACATGTACTGGGTCAGCGGGTAGTTGAGCATCCGCGACCCGAGGATGTCCTCCTCCGGGATCGGCTTGCGGCGGAACGCGTTCGGGTTGAGGGCGCCGTTGCGGTAGGCCTTGGCGGCCACCCGGGCCAGGGTCTCGTGCGAGATCCCGTGGTCGTGCATGTACCGGTTGATCTTCATCCCGAAGAACTTCGTCGTCAGGAAGTAGCCCATCTCGCCGTACCACGAGGGCGCGCCGTAGTCGACGGGGTCGGCCGTGAAGGCACCGGGGTCGTGCTTGTCCATGCCGACCGCCACCCCGATGTCGTACTTGCCGGCCCGGATGGCGTCGGCCGTCATGGCCAGGGCGGTGGCCGCGGTGGCGCAGCCGTTGTAGACGTCCATGAACGGGATGCCGGTCAGGCCCAGCAGGCCGATCACGGCGTCGGGATTGTCGACCTCGTTGCTGCCCCCGAACGCGACCTGCACGTCGGCCCACTGCACGCCGGCGTCGCCGCAGGCCGCCCGCACCGCCTCGGCCGCCATGTCGATGGCCGACTTGGGCCCGAAGCGCCCGAACGGGTGCATCCCGACCCCGATGATCGCAACGTCTTCCATGTCTCGGTCTCCCCTCGCCTCACACGGGCTGGAACGCGTAGGTGACGATCTCGGTGCCGTCGGCCTCGGTGCGGAATGGCACGATCACCAGCTCGACCTCCATGCCGAAGTCGAGCGCGGACGGGTCGTTCTCGGTCAGGCGGGCCTCCACCCGCACCTCGTCGCCCAGCTGCACGAGGCCGACCCCGTACGGGCGGAAGGTCTCGTACGTCTCGCCGCTGGCGTAGGGCTCCTTGGGCAGGAAGTCCTGGGTGGTCCAGGTCCACAGCGTCCCCCGCCGGGGCAGCAGGTGGCGTTCGAGCTCGGGCGTGCCGCAGCGCGGGCACGACGGCTTCAGCGGGAACGTGACGGCGGCGCAGCTCGGGCAGCGGCCGCCGATCAGCTGCGGCTCGTCCGCCGGCCAGGTGAAGACGTCGGGGGCGAACGCGACTCGGGACATCGGTGACTCCTCATCACAGCGGCAGGATGGCGGGCAGCGACCCCCGCGCGACGAGGTCGTCGCCGAGCGAGCGGGTCAGCGAGCGGGCGTCGCCCAGCAGCCGGTCGAGCACGACGACCCGCCGGACGTAGCGGTGCAGCGGGTGCTCGGTCGTGAAACCGATGCCAGCGAGGACCTGCTGGCAGTGGCGGGCCGCGGTGCGGGCGCTGCGCCCGGCGACCGCCTTGGCCACGGCCGCCCCCAGGGGCGTGCCGTCGTCCCACGCGGCCGCCAGCGCCGCGTCCGCGGCCTCGATCGCGACGAAGCTCTCGGCGAGCCGGTGGCGCACGGCCTGGAACGACGCGATGGGGCGCCCGAACTGGATGCGTTCGAGCGCATGCCCGCGGGCCAACCCCAGCATGGCCCGCGACGCGCCCACCAGCTCGTGGGCGAGGGCCCGCTGCCCGGCGGCCACCGCAGACGGCCACGGGACGGGCGGCGGCTCCGGCGGCGAGACGGCCCGGACGTGGGCGCCGGCGACCTCGACGAGGCCCAGGTCCGGATCGAGGCCCTGCACGGTCCGCCGGTCGAGATCCGCGGTGTCCACCACGGTGGCCACCCACCCCTCTCCTGCCCCGGCGGCGACGACCGCCCGGTCGTGGCGCCCCAGGCCGGCCGTGCCCAGCCCGCCGACCGCGATGCTCTCGCCCACCACCGCGCCGGGCGGGTCGGTGCGCCCGAGCGGTGGGAGGACGACGCCCGCGCCCTCCGGGGCCACGCCGAGCGCGGCGACGACGACGGCGTCGAGGGCGGACGACGTGGCGCAGGCGGCGCCCTGGGCCTCGAACAAGAGCGAGACCGCCGCCTGCGGGTCGGCCGTCAGCGCCTCCGGCCATCCCAGGTCGTCGAGCGCGTCGTCGAGCGCCGGCCCGGTGTGGCGGGCGGTGGCCTGGCGCAGGCCGGCCGCGAACAGCTCGCGCTCGCCGGCGTCCATCAGCGGTCGGCCCCCAGGTCGAGCAGGCGGCGGGCCACGATGTTGCGCTGGATCTCGGCGCTGCCCCCGTAGATGGTGGCGGCGCGCGAGTACAGGAACTCGGACCGCCACCGCGCGCTGGCGGCGTCGTCGCCCAGCACCACGTCGCCGGCCAGCGCGTCGGCCGCCAGGTCGAACACGGCCTGCTCGGCGGTCGCCAGCAGGATCTTGTCGACCGACGTCTCGGGCCCGAGCCGCTCGCCGGCGGCCAGCCGGTGCTGCGTCGCCCGGGACCGGGCCCGCAGGGCGTACAGCTGCTGGAAGACCTCGCCCACCTCCGCTCCGGCGAGGGACCCCGGCGGCGCGCCGGCGACGAGCTGGGACAGCCGCCGGTAGAGGAAGGCGCCGCGGTGCCACAGGGACGTGCTGCGCTCGTAGGGCAGCAGGTCCATGGCCACCGACCAGCCCTGGCCGACCTCGCCCAGGGTGCGGTCGAGCGGCACCACGACGTCGTCGAAGAACACCTCGGAGAACTCCTCCGCGCCGTGCATCGTCTCGATGGGCCGCACGGTGATGCCGGGTGTGTCCATGTCGACGAACAGGGCGGTGATGCCCCGGTGCGCCGACTCGGGCGTCCCCGTCCGCGTGAGCAGAACGCAGCGCTGGGCGAACTGGGCGAGGCTGGTCCACACCTTCTGGCCCGTGACCCGCCACCCGTCGCCGGCGCGCGTGGCCCGGCACGACAGCGAGGCGAGGTTGCTGCCGGTGCCTGGCTCGGAGAAGCCCTGGCACCACGTCTCGTCGCCCCGCAGCAGCAGGGGCACCACGGCGGCGGCCAGCTCGGGGCGGGCGTAGTCGATCATGGTCGGCGCCAGGACCTCGGTCATCGAGTAGATGCCCGGCTCCACGAGGTCGCGCGCGGTCAGGGCCTCGCCGAGGTAGCCGCGCAGCAGGGTGGACCCGCCGAGCCCGCCGACCCGCTCGGGCCAGCCCCAGCGCATCCAGCCCGCGTCGAAGGTGCGCCGCTTGACCTCGGCCAGGTGCGCCATCTGCTCCGCCAGCGTCTGCCGGCGGCTGCGGTCGGGGGCGAGGGAGCCGGCCTCGGCGTCCAGCCAGGCGTCGAGCGACGCTCGGAACTCGGGGAGGTCCATGCGCGGGCTAGCCGGCGGCGCTCGACGTCGGCTCGGGCCGGGTCGGATCGTGGGGCGTGCCGGCGTCGCGCTCGCCGCTGCGGCGCAGGAACGTCATCGACCGCGTGTGGAGGCGCCAGCCGTGCCCGGTGCGGCGGTAGGTGTCGGTGTACCAGCCGATGCGCATGTGGTGGCTGGCCTGATCGACGAAGCACAGCGGCTGCTCGCCGGTGCCGGTGTCGCCGTCGATCTCGACCGCCGGGGTGCCGGTCAGGAACAGGCCCTTGGGGGCGGCGGCCACCAGCGTCGGGAAGTCGGCGAGGGTGTACGTCGAGCCGAAGGCGCTGTAGGTGCCGTCGGGCGTGAACACGTCGATGACGGCCTCGACGTCGTCCTTGGTCATCCCGACGGCGTAGCGGGCGAGGACCTGCTGGATCTCGATGACGTCGGACACCTGCGACGGCTCCATGGTCAGCTCCCCTCGTAGACGACGTGCACCGCGCTGGAGGTTGGCACGGACTGGCAGGTCAGCACCCAGCCGTCCGCCACCTCGTCGTCGGTCAGGACGTC
This sequence comes from Acidimicrobiales bacterium, assembly GCA_035707385.1. Classification (GTDB taxonomy): domain Bacteria; phylum Actinomycetota; class Acidimicrobiia; order Acidimicrobiales; family VFJN01; genus ZC4RG19. The sequence goes on along the minus strand of DASSUD010000156.1, from coordinate 1,336 downwards.
GTTGGCGCGCATGGTCACGGACCCCTCGACGAGGCGGGCCATGCAGGTGGCGCAGGTCCCCGACTCGCACGAGTAGGGCGGCGACATCCCCATCTGCCGCGCCGCCTGCAGGACGGTCGTGCCCGGATGGTGGTCGACGGTCCCGGTGCGGCCGTCGAGCTCGACCGTGATGCGGGCGGCGGCCGGCGACGGGTCGGGCGCGTCGGCCGCCTCGGGCACGGGGGCGCGGACGGCCGGCGTGAACCGCTCGATGTGGATCCGGTCGTCGGGGACCCCCAGTGACCGCAGCGCATCCTCGACGATGTCCATGAACGGGGCCGGCCCGCACACGTAGTAGTCGTTCCCGGCGGGCGCCCCGACGAACGGCCCCAGGGCGCCGGCGTCGACGAAGCCGCGCTCCGCGTCCAGGTGGTGGACCACCTCGAGGCGGTCGCGGTAGCGCTCGGCGAGGGCGTCGAGGTCGCCGCCGAAGATGACCGCGTCGCGGTCGCGGTTGGCGTAGTAGAGCCGGACCCGGCGCGAGGTGGTGGCCAGGGCGGTCTTGAGCAGCGAGATGACGGGCGTGATGCCGCTCCCGGCGCTGAAGGCCACGATGTCGCCGGCGCCCGGCCCGAGGAGGAACACGCCCGCCGGCACGCTGGCCTCGACGGTGTCGCCGGGCGCCAGCGTGTCGATCATCCAGTTCGACACGAGCCCGCCCGGCACGCGCTTCACCGTCACCTGCAGCTCGCCGTCGACGGCGGGCGCCGAGGACATCGAGTAGCACCGGTGGTGCGCCTCGCCGCCGAGGCGCACCCGGAAGGTCAGGAACTGGCCCGCCTCGTAGGCGAAGGCGTCGCGCAGCTCGGGGGGAACGTCGAGCACGAACGAGCTGGCCTCGGCGGTCTCGCGCACGACGTGGCGGACCCGGAGCGGGTGGAACCCGTGGTCACGGACCGCGCCCTGGTGCGTGGCCGGTGCTGCCGAAGACACCATGATCGGCTACGATAATAGAGTTCTCCTAGAGCGACAATGTTGTTAGCAACACGCTGTCGTTGGCGACACGCTGCCGGCGGAACGGACGGAGGGGCGAGGAGGGGCCGTGACGCAACCGACGACGATCGGCCGGGGCGGCTGGCGCCTGCGGCCGGTGCCGCATGCCCTGGCGGACCGCTACCGGGCCGAGGGCTGGTGGACCGACGCCACGCTCGGGGACATGGTCGCGGCCGGGCTGGGGAGCCAGGGGGACGCGGGGTTCCGGGTGCGGTCCCGGGTGCGCCCGTGGGAGGGCACCTTCGCCGACGTCGACCGGGCGGCCCGATCGCTGGCCGCCGAGCTCGGGGCCCGGGGGGTCGGC
>DASSUD010000155.1:0-6678 GCA_035707385.1 Acidimicrobiales bacterium | reverse complement strand
GGCCGGGCTGGTGGCGGCGCTGGTGGCGCTGGCCCCGGAGACGGCCGAGGTGTTCGTGGAGGGCTCGTCGTACGGGGAGGAGCGGCGGATGCCGCTCCGCACGCCGACCCCGCTCCTGGCCGGGCCGGTGGAGCTGGCCTGGCTGGCCGTGGTCTCCCCGCTGGCGGGCGCACTGCTCCTCGCGGCCGGGCGCTGGGTGGCGGGGGCCCTGGTCCTGGCCGCGGGCGTGGCGCTCGCCGCCTTCGGCGCCCGGGCCCTGCACGCGCTGGCCCGCCGGTGGGTCGTGTTCGTCCCGGCCGGGCTGGTGCTGCACGACCACCTGGCCCTGGCCGAGCCGACGCTGTTCCGCCGGGCCGCGATCAGCTCGCTGGCCGCGGCCTCCGCCGGCACCCAGGCCCTCGACCTCACGGCCGGCGCCGCGGGTCTGGCGCTCGAGCTGCGCCTGGTCGAGCCGGTGTCCGTGGTCCCGGCCCCCCGCCGCGGCGCCGGGGTGGAGCTGATCGACGCGACGACGGTCCTGTTCAGCCCGAGCCGGCCGGGCCGGGTCCTGGCCGAGGCCCGGCGCCGCCGGATCAGGTGAACGCCGCCAGCACCACGTCGAGCAGGCGGCCGACGAACTCCTCGTCGGCCGGCTCGCCGCTCACCAGCTCCCGGTAGAACACGGTCCCGCCGAGGACGTCGAGCAGCAGATCCACGTCGGTGTCGGCGCGCACCTGGCCCCGCTCGATGCCCCGGACCACGACGTCGCGGGGCCGCTGGCGCCGGTCGCGGACGAAGGCGCCGAGCACCGCCCGCATCTCGGGGTTGACGGACGCCTCGGCGATGACCGCCGGCATGATGCGGCCGGCCGGCGTCTCCCGGAGCTTGGTGCCCAGCTGGCTCATGAGCACCACCAGGTCGTCCCGCACCGAGCCGGTGTCCACCACGTCGGGCTCGAGGCCCATGCGGTGGGCGGTGTCGAGCAGCAGGTTGGCGCGCGACGGCCAGCGCCGGTAGATGGTCGCCTTGCCGCACCCGGCCCGGGCCGCCACCTCGTCCACCGTGAAGCCGGACGGGCCCTTGTCCGCCAGCACCTCCACCGACGCCCGCATGATCGTCTCGTCGGCCCGGGCGTCACGGGGACGCCCGGGCCGGCGCTCGGCGACGTCGCCGCCGGCGGTCACGGCACCTCGGCGGATTGGGGGACGGCGTCGGCCGGGACGCCGGCGGATTGGCTGGCGTCGCTCCCGGCGTCGACCGGCGACCGCGCGCCCATACCCACCGGGTCGCCCGGCTCGCCGGGCACGACCGGGCCGTCGTGGTCGCGGGCCCGGGCCGGTAGGTACAGGGCCACGATGACCGCCCCGAGCGCCAGTGCCGCGGCGCCGATCATGAACGAGATGCTCATGCCGTCGGCGAACCCGCTGGAGGCGGCCGCCGCCAGGGCCCGCCCCGGCTCGCCGCCGATCTCGGCCGCGGCCCGCATGGCCGCTCCGACCTGGTCGGTGACGGCGCTCGCCGCCTCGGGCGGGATCGGGGACCCGGCGATGGCGTCGCTCACCCGCGGCCGGTAGGTCGAGCTCATGACCGAGCCGAGCACGGCCACGCCCAACGCCCCGCCGACCTGCCGGGTGGTGTCGTTCACGGCCGAGCCGACGCCCGCCTTGGCCAGGGGCAGCGAGCCCATGATCGACTCCGTGGCCGGCGGCATGACCAGCGCCAGGCCCACGGCCAGGACGATCAGCGCGATCAGCACGTCGCCGTAGGTGGCGCCGGCGGTCAGGCGGCTGGCCAGCAGCAGGCCGAGCGCCCCGACGGTGAGGCCCGTGGCCACCACGATCTTGCTGCCGACCCGCTCGACGATCCTGGCCGACATCGGCGCCACCACGATCTGCACGGCGGCCATCGGGATCAGCCGGACCCCGGCCTCCAGCGCGGTGTAGCCCAGCACCGACTGCAGGAACTGGGTCAGCAGGAACAGCGAGCCGAACATGGCGAAGAACGTGAGCATCACGGCGCCGCTGGCCGCGCTGAACCGGGGGTTGCGGAAGAAGTCGATGTCCAGCATGGGCGTGGACGTGCGCCGCTCCCACACCACGAACGCCCCCAGCAGCACGGCGGCGGCGGCGAAGGCCCCGAGCACCGCCGGGTCGGTCCAGCCGTGCGGTCCCTCGATGATGGCCCACACCAGCGCCACCAGCCCGGTGATGGACAGGGCGGCGCCGGGGACGTCCACCGGCGGGGCCGCCGGGTCCCGGGAGGTGGGCACGTAGAGCTGGCCGAGGACCAGGGCGACGACCACGACCGGGACATTGATCAGGAACACCGCGCCCCACCAGAAGTGCTCGAGCAGGTAGCCGCCGGTGACGGGGCCGACGGCCACGGCCACGCCGGCCATGGCGGCCCAGATGGCGATGGCCTGCGAGCGCTCCCTCCGGTCGGTGAACACGTTGGTGATGATCGACAGGGTGGCGGGCATGACCAGCGCCCCGCCGACGCCCATGACGGCCCGGGTGGCGATCAGCTGGTCGGCGCTGGTGGCGAAGGACGACAGGATCGAGGCGATGCCCATGATCGACAGGCCGATGGCGAGCGCCCCCCGCCGGCCGAAGCGGTCCCCGAGGGCGCCCATCGTGAGCAGCAGCCCGGCGAACACGAGGATGTAGGCGTCGACGATCCACTGGAGCTGGCTGGTGGAGGCGCCGAGGTCGGCCTGGAGGGTGGGGAGGGCCACGTTGACGATCGTGTTGTCCATCACGATCAGCAGGAGGCTGAGGCACATCACGCCGAGGACGACCCAGCGGCGGGGGTCGGCGTCGACGGCCTCGGGAGTGCGGGTCTCGACGTGCATGCCTTCGAGCGTGCGCCTCGAAATTCCGGAACGCAACAGTTTCGGAACGATTCAGTCCGTGAACTTCGTCACTCCGTGACGATCCCGCCCCCCACCACCTGGTCGCCCTCGTACAGCACCACCGACTGCCCCACCGCCACCCGCCGCTGCGGGGTGGCGAAGCGGACCACGGCCCGCTCCCCGGCGGCCGGCGTCACCGTGGCCCGCCGGGGGGCGCCGTGGGCGCTGCACTGGGCCCCCACGTCCCCCGTCACCGGGCCGGACGCCCAGGTGACCGCATCCAGTGTCACGGACCCGGCCAGCAGCTCGGTGGGACGACCGACCCGGACCTGAGCGGCCGGGACGTCCACCGCCACGGCGTAGCGGGGCTCGCCGCCGCCCGCCAGCCCCAGCCCCCGGCGCTGGCCCACGGTCACCAGCTCCACGGCCGGCACCTCGCCCACCGCCCGCCCCGTACCGTCCACCACCACGCCCGGGCGCAGCGGTATCCGGCTCCCCAGGAAGGCCTGGCGCCCCCGCGCCGCGGTGACGAAGCACACGTCCTGACTGTCGGGCTTGGTCGCGGTGCGCAGCCCCAGCGCCTCCGCCTCCGCCCGCACCGCGGCCTTGGACGTCTCGCCCACCGGCAGCAGGGTGCGGGCCAGCGTGGCCTGGTCGAGCATGTACAGGACGTAGCTCTGGTCCTTGGCCGGGTCCGCGCCCCGGGCCAGCCGCCGGGATCCGTCCGGCCGGCGGACGATGCGGGCGTGGTGCCCGGTGGCCACCGCGTCGAAGCCGACGGCCCGCGCCCGACCGGTCAGCCGGTCGAACTTGAGGTGGCGGTTGCACTCCACGCAGGGGTTGGGGGTGGCGCCCCGCCGGTGGGCGTCGACGTAGGGCCCGACAACGTGCCGCTCGAAGTCGTCGGTGAAGGTCCAGGTGTGGTGGGCGATGCCCAGCTGCTGGGCCACCCGGCGGGCGTCGTCCACGTCGCTCACGGAGCAGCAGCCGGTGTCGGACTCGCCGCCCCACAGCTTCATCGTCACGCCCACCACGTCGTGGCCCGCAGCCAGCAGCCGGGCGGCCGCCACCGAGGAGTCCACGCCCCCTGACATGGCCACGAGCACCCTCACGCCGCCGCCTCCCGCAACCGGGCCACGGCCGCCGGCACGGCCCGCAGGGCGTGGTCGACGTCGGCCGCGGTGCTCGACCAGCCGAGCGACAGCCGCAGCGCCCCCGCCGACCGGGCCGGCGGCACGCCCATGGCCGCCAGCACGTGCGACGCCTGGTGGGCGCCGCTGGCGCAGGCCGAGGCGGCCGACGCGCACACGCCCGCCTCGTCCAGCAGGAACAGAAGTGCCTCGCTCTCGACGTCCGGCACGCACAGGTGCACCAGGCCCGGCAGCCGGGACGCCCGGTCGGCCACGGTCTCGGTCGCGCCCGGCACGGCGGCGACCAGGCCGTCGGCCAGGCGGTCGGCCAGGGCCCGGACCCGGGCCGCGGCCTCGTCCCGGGTGGCCAGCACGACCCCCAGGGCCGCGGCGAAGCCGACGATGCCGGCCACGTTGTGGGTGCCGCTGCGCAGCTCGCGCTCCTGGCCCCCGCCCACGGCCCGCGCCCGCAGCGGGGTACCGGGCCGCACGACCAGCGCGCCCACGCCCTGGGGGCCGCCGACCTTGTGGGAGCTGAGGCTGACCAGGCCCGCCCCCGCCACCAGCGGCGGCAGGTCCACCCAGGCCGCGGCCTGGACCGCGTCGGCGTGGACGGCGGCCCCCGGCGCCCGGCGCCGCACCACCTCGGCCACCTCGGCCAGCGGCTGCACCGTGCCGACCTCGTTGTTGGCGGCCATCACCGACACCAGCACCGTGTCGCGCGTCAGCGCGGCGGCGAGCGCGTCGAGATCGACGGCCCCGGCGCGGTCCACCGCCACCGTGCGGCCGCCGACGGCGGCCACGGGCGTGAGCACGGCCTCGTGCTCGACCGCACTGCACAGCACCGGCCCCGGCCGGGCGGCGTGGCTGCCGAGGACGGCCAGGTTGTCGGCTTCGGTCCCCCCGCCGGTGAACACCACGTCACCGGGGCGGCAGCCGGCCGCGGCCGCCACCACGTCACGGGCCTCGTCGACCGCCTGGCGGGCGGCGCGCGCCACCCGGTGGGCGCCCGACGGGTTGCCGAAGCGGTCGCCCAGCCACGGGGACATGGCCGCCACCGCCTCCGGGCGCAGGCGGGTGGTGGCGGCGTGGTCGAGGTAGGTGAGCCGATCCGGCACCCCTCAAGTGGATCAGGTCAGTGCACGCGCTGCCAGGCCGCGGCCACGCACACCAGGAACATGTACGGGTGCATCCAGCCCGGCGGGGTGTGGCCCATGCGCACCGCCACCGGGTTGGCCAGCCGCACGGCCAGGTGGTCCCGGGCGCCGGGCGTCAGGTCCGGGATGCGCAGCAGGTAGGTGCGCACCAGCTCGTAGGTGTCCTCGTCGAGGGCGGTGATGTCCAGGGAGGCGACGTAGCCCTCGTAGCCGGGCGGCGGCGGAAACCGCACCGGGGTGACCAGCGTCTTGGCCGTCCGCTCCCGCACCACCAGCGTGCCCGCCGCCATGTCGCCCAGCCGCTGGTCCCGGGGGGACAGCAGCGCCGACACCACCGCCACGAACCCCACCGGGACCAGGAAGAAGTCGACCAGCCCCACCGCCGCCCGCACGAAGGCCTGCTGGAAGCGCTCGGACGTGCCGTCCGCGCTCACCACCCGCAGGCCCAGAGCCGCCTTGCCCGGCGTCCGGCCCCGCCACAGCGACTCGAAGCCGCAGAACCAGGCCACCACGATGCCGAGCCCCGTGACCGCCACCAGCAGCACCCCGCCCACCGCGTCGAAGCCGTCGACCGCGGCCACCGCCAGGGCCACGGCCAGGACCGTCGCCCCCAGCGCCAGCGCGTCGATGGCGAAGGCCAGCGTGCGCGAGGCGACCCCGGCCCGCTCGAAGTCGAGCAGCACCGCCTCCGGCGTGACGATCCCCTGCGTGCCCGGGGTCCCCGACGTCATGGTCACCGCGGGCAAGCTATAGCGTCCGGGTGCTCGTGGACATCGACCGCTTCATCGCCCGCAACGCGGCCGCCTGGGACCGCCTGGACGACCTCAGCCGGCGCGCCGGGCGGGGCGTCCGCAAGCTGGAGCCCGGCGAGGTGGACGAGCTGGTGGACCTCTACCAGCGGGTGTCGTCGCACCTGTCGCACGCGCGGGTCGCCTACGACGACCGGGCCCTGATCGGCCGGCTGACCCGGCTGGTGAGCCAGGCCAACGCGGTCATCTACGCCAGCCGGACCCGCACCCGGCGGGCGGTGGCGGACTTCTTCGCCTGGCGCTTCCCCGCCGCCGTGTACCAGAGCTGGCGGTTCGTGGTGGTGGCCGCGGTGCTCCTGCTGGCGCCGGCGCTGGCGTTCGGGGCCTGGCTCGGCAGCAGCCAGGAGGCGCTGGAGGCGTCGGCCACCGAGGCGGTGCGGGAGGCGTACCTCGAGGAGGACTTCGAGTCGTACTACTCGTCCGCCCCGGCCGCGGAGTTCGCCGGCCAGGTCACCGTCAACAACATCCAGGTGGCGGTGCTGGCGTTCGCCTCGGGGGTGCTGCTGTGCCTGCCGACGGCGCTGCTCCTCGGCTACAACGGCGCCAACCTCGGCCTGGCCGGCGGGCTGTTCGCCGACGCCGGCGAGCTGGGGCGGTTCTTCGGGCTGATCCTCCCCCACGGCCTGCTGGAGCTGAGTGCGGTCGTCGTGGCCGGCGCCGCCGGGCTGCGGTTGGGATGGGCGGTCATCGCCCCCGGCGACCGCACCCGGGGCCAGGCGCTCGGCGAGGAGGCGCGGCGGGCCGGGGTCATC
>DASSUD010000154.1:0-11237 GCA_035707385.1 Acidimicrobiales bacterium | reverse complement strand
CGTCGCCGCGGGACGCGGCGACGACCGCCACCCCGGCGGCGAGGAGGACGGCGGCGGTCGACAGGGCGGCGATCAGCACCCAGCGGTGCCCGGCCCGCAAGCGGCCGGGGGCTTCCTCGTCGGGGATCGGGCCGCCGCCTGTGGTCTCGGTCATCGTCGTGCTCCTGCCTGCCGGGTGCTGCGGAGGGTGTCCAGGCGGCGCCGGTACTCCTCGTCGTCGAGCTCGCCGCGGGCGTAGCGATGCGCCAGGACCTGCTCGGGCGACTCGGGACGTTCGCTCGCGCCGTCGGGGCGAGCGACCGGGCGGCCCCTGACGAGACCCACGACCAGCCAGGCCACCGCCACCCAGAAGGCGACCATCAGCAGCGGCATCATCCACCACCAGCCCCAACCGTCGTTCCACCACATCATGTCTTCGACCTCCCGAGGACGGCCGCGTGACGATCGTCCGCCCGTCGCCGCCGGGGCCCCAGGGCCGTTGGTCCCTTCCTGCGGCACCACCCGGGCGGTCTGTTCCCCCTTGCGGAACCGATTCCGTAAGTATAGAGTTACCGTTAATGACGGCTTACCAAGGCGACGCCCTGACGGCCCTGGCGGACCCCTCGCGGCGGGCCGTGTTCGAGGCGCTGCGGGGTGGGCCGTCCGCCGTCGGGGAGCTGGCCAAGCGGTTCCCGATCAGCCGGCCGGCGGTGTCCCAGCACCTCAAGGTGCTCAAGGAGGCCGGGCTCGTGGTCGACGACGCCGAGGGCACCCGGCGCCTGTACCGGATCAGACCGGAGGGGGTGGCCGAGCTGCGTGCCTACCTGGACGGGATGTGGAAGGACGCGCTGACCGCGTTCGCGGCAGCCGTGGAACAACAGCAGAGCGAGGAGAACTGATGATGCAGGAGACCTACGCGCCCGTGGTGCGGACGGTGACCGTGGCCGCTCCCCGGGAGCGGGCCTTCACGGTGTTCACCGAGCAGTTCGGCACGTGGTGGCCGCGGGAGTACAGCATCGGCAAGGCCGACATGGCCGACTTCGTCGTGGAGCCCCGGGCGGGTGGCCGGTGGTACGAGGTCGGCGTGGACGGCTCCGAGTGCGACACCGGTCGCGTGCTCGCCTACGAGCCGCCCGAGCGGCTCGTGCTCGCCTGGCAGCTCGACGGGAACTGGCAGTACGACCCCGACCTCGACCACGCCAGCGAGGTCGAGGTGCGGTTCGTCGCCGAGGGGCCGCACAGCACCAGGGTCGAGCTGGAGCACCGGCACTTCGAGCGCCACGGCGACGGCGCCCCCGGGGTGCACGGCGGCGTCGACGATGCCGCCGGGTGGACCTACTGCCTCGACGCCTACGCCAAGGCGGTGGCCTGACCGGCGAGGCCGGATCGGCCCGGCCCGCACCCGGCGGGCCGGGCCGGGATACCGTGGCGGCCGATGGACCCGGACGCCGCGCCGGCCACCGCCGAGGACAGGGCCCGCCACTGGGACGGGCGCTACCGGGCGGCGGACCCGACCGCGGTGTCCTGGTTCCAGGAGCATGCCACCGTGTCCCTCGCGCTGATGGACGCCGTGGGCTGCACCCCGGGCGCCGCCGTCCTCGACGTCGGCGGCGGTGCCTCCACCCTCGTGGACGACCTGCTGGCCCGCGGACAGCGGGACGTGACGGTGCTCGACGTCTCGGCCGCCGCGCTGGCCGCCGCCCGCGCCCGGCTCGGCGACCCGCCCGCCGTGACCTGGGTCGTCCACGACCTGCTCACGTGGCAGCCGCCCCGGCGCTGGGACCTGTGGCACGACCGCGCCGTCCTCCACTTCCTCGTCGACGACGGAGACCGGGCGACCTACGCCTCGCAGCTGCGCCGCACCCTGGTGCCGGGTGGCTCGTTCGTGATCGGGGCCTTCGCGGCCGACGGGCCGACCCAGTGCTCGGGCCTGCCCGTCCGGCGCTACTCCCCCGCCGATCTGGTCGCCCTGCTCGGCGACGTCGAGGTCGTCGAGCAGCGCCGCGACGTGCATCGCACCCCGGGAGGCGCCGCGCAGCCCTTCACCTGGGTCGCGGGGCGCCTCCGGTGAGCGGTCAGCAGCAGCCGCCGACCGTGGCGTCGGCGCCCTGGTCGGCGGGGCGGTCGCTGGTGGCGCAGGCGCCGGCGCCGCAGACGTCGACCGTGCGGAGGTCGCCCGCCGGCGTGTCGCTGTCGCCCAGCACGGTGTAGATCTCCCACGGGGCGCCGTCGGGGTCGTCCACCCACACCTTGTCCTGGCGGGCGTAGCAGCAGGTGACGCCCTCCTCGGTGGCGGTGGCGAGCCCGTCGCCGGCCAGGCGGGCCTGGGCGGCACCGACCTCCTCGGTGGAGAAGACCTCGACCCCCAGGTGGTTGAGGGCGCCGGCGGCCTCGGGGTTCTCGATCAGGACCAGCTTGAGCGGCGGGGAGTCGACGGCGAAGTTGGCGTAGCCCGGGCGGCGCTTGGCCGGCCCCACCTGGAAGAGCTTGGCGTAGAAGTCGACCGCCTGGTCGATGTCGGACACGTTGAGGGCGAGCTGGACTCGGGACATCGGGGCTCCTTGCCGGTAACCTATGGACAGACGTCAATGTATCGACACTTGTCGATGTGTGCAACCAGAAGATCCAGGAGGACCCGTGCGGGTACCGGTGACCACGATCGAGGGGTGCTGCGCACCACTGCTGGCCGAGCCACTGGCCGAGGCCGCGGCCTCGGAGCTCGCGGCCGCGTTCAAGGCCCTGGCCGACCCCGTGCGGCTCCGGCTGCTGTCCCTCATCGCCGCGGCGCCGAGCGGGACGGCCTGCAGCTGCGACCTGGAGGAGCCGGTCGGCAAGAGCCAGCCGACGGTCAGCCACCACCTGTCCGTGCTGGCCGACGCCGGTCTCGTCACCAAGGAGAAGGTCGGCCGCTGGGTGAACTGCACGGTCGTCCCCGAGCGCCTGGCCGCGCTGCGCGACGTCCTCGGCACCTGATCCCGCGGGAGGGCGTCGGAGCGGGCGATCCAGGCCGGGACCGTCGCCGGCATCGGCGTGGTGCACGCCCGGCTGTCCTGGCGGACCGGCAACGTCCTTTTCGCCGACCGCCACGCCGGCCCCTGGAGCGAGACCGGCCCGGTCAACCTCTGCCTGGCCGCCGACAGTGCCGCCGAGATCGACCGCCTCTACGCCAAGGCCCGGGCCGCGACCTACCGCCCCCCCGTCGGACCGACGTGACCGGCCGCCGCCGTCGTCGCCGTCCGCCCCGCCGGATCACGCGAGACTGGAGCCGATGGCCACCCAGGACGACGTGCGCCGCTTGGCGCTCGCGCTGCCGGACGCCGTCGAGGAGGACGGCAAGTTCGCGTTCGCCGTGCCGAACCGGGGCAAGCTCAAGGGCTTCGCCTGGGTGTGGCAGGAGCGCGTCGAGCCGAAGAAGCCTCGCGTGCCCAACCCGGAGGTGTTGGCCGTACGGGTCGCCGACGCCGGCGAGAAGGAGGAGCTGCTGGCCGCCGAGCCGGACGTGTTCTTCACCGAGCCGCACTACAACGGCTTCCCCGCCGTGCTGGTCCGGCTGGCCGCGATCGAGGTCGACGAGCTGGCCGAGCTGCTCACCGACGCCTGGCGTTGCCAGGCCCCCCGGGCGCTGGTCCGGGCGTTCGACGCCCGCGGCCCGGGCCCCGATGACGTGACCTGACCCCCGCGGGTGTATCCCTTGGCCGTGCGCTTCCGGCCCGCCACCCCCGCCGACGTCGAGGCGATCGCCGCGCTGCACGCCGACAGCTGGCGGCGGAGCTACCGCGGCACGTACGCCGACAGCTACCTGGACGGGCCCGTGTTCGAGGACCGGCGGCAGGTGTGGTCCGAGCGGTTCACGCGGCCCCGCCCGGAGTACGACACCGTGGTGGCCGAGGAGGGGGGCGGGCTGGTCGGGTTCGTGCACACCGTGCTCGACGACGACCCGGCCCACGGGGCCCTACTGGACAACCTGCACGTGGCGCAGGCGGCCCAGGGCCGGGGCATCGGCACCCGCCTCATGGCGCGGTCCGCCGAGGCCGTCCTGGCCCGGGGCCGGAGCCGCAGCCTGTACCTCCTCGTCCTGGAGGCCAACACGGCGGCCCAGTCCTTCTACGCCGCCCGCGGCGGCCGCTGTGTCGGCCCGGAGGAGTCGGAGGCCCCCGGCGGGGGCCGGATCGTCGGGCTGCGCTACCTGTGGCCCGACGCCGCGGTCCTGGTCGCCGGGCGGTGAGCCGGGCGGGCGGGGTCACCGCCCGGCGGTGCGCTCCAGCGCGGCGCGGTCCCAGCCCCCGAGGTCGGCGGCGGCCTCGTAGGTCGACTGGAGGAAGGCCAGCAGCGCGTCGTCGGGGTCGGCCGCGGTGCGCACGTCGCGGTACGGCAGCACGAACTCGCCCAGTGCGGCGTCGTAACGCCCCCCGGGAGCGCCCGCCGGATGGTCGGCGAAGCCGGGAGGCTCGGGATAGGCGTAGGCGTAGAACGACCCCTCCTCGCTGCCGCCGGGCCAGTAGCCGCAGCTGCTGACCTCGTGGCTGTACGCCTCGTGCATCACCCAGTCGGCGCAGTTCGGGACGCCGCCGGGGTGCCGGGGCGCCTCCCGGCCCGAGAACCGGGTCACGGCCAGGTCGAAACCGCCCCAGAAGAAGTGGACCGGGCTGACCTTGCCGGTGAAGCGGGCCCGGAACCCGGTGAGGACCCGGTGCATCTCGACCAGGCCCAGCCAGAACCGGTGCACGGCCTCGGCGTCGTACGGCCGCTCCTCCGTGTCCTCGGCGAACGGGACCGACACCGGCACCTCCACCGGCCGGGCCAGCATGTCGACGTGCACCCCGAGCGAGGCCAGGGCGTCCATCGTCTCGGCATGGAACGACGCCACCGACCGGGGCCCCAGGGCGACCGACCGGTCCTCACCGGTGGTGGTCCGCAGCGCCAGCCGGTGGTCCAGGACGTCGAACTCGATCTCCAAGCCCCGCCCGCCGGCCTGTCCGGTCGGCATCAGCGAGGTGGTGAGCCCGCGGGCCGACACGTACAGAGGCACCTGCCACCAGTGGTTCACACGCGGCTCCAGCGCCAGGCGCACCTTGCCGACCACCTGCGACCACAGGTGCACCGCCTCGCGGGTCCCCTCCCAGGAGGCGAGCGTGAGGTCCGGCCACGGGGCGGCCCTGCCGGTGGTGCTGTCGTCCACGGCTGCTCCTCCCCGGCTCAGCGGTAACCGGTGGTGTCGGCGGGCTTGCCCGGGTCCTGGACCTCGACCATGTAGCGCCAGGCGTCCGGCCGGCTGCCGTCGAGGTCGGTGAACCCGTAGACCTTGGCCAGCTCCCCGCTGGACAGCGACTGGCCGTTCCAGCGGGCGACGTCGGGGTCGGCGGCCAGCGCGGCCACGGCCCGGCCCACGAACGCCGGGCTCTCGGAGATGGCGAAGTGGGGCTGCACCTCCGTCGCGTCCCGCCAGTTGCCCTCAGTCACCTGGTACGCCTCGAGCATGGCCTCGGACCGCAGCCACCCCGGCGTCAGCGCCACCGCCGTGGCCCCGTGGGGGGCCAGCTCGTGGGCCAGGGCGAACGCCATGCGGTTCACGGCCGCCTTGGCCAGGTCGTAGAAGAACGACACCCGGTAGTTGGTGGCGTTGTACTCGTCGGTCCCGTCGGTGACCTCCACCACCAGGCCGCCCGGCCGCTCGATCAGCAGCGGGAGGGCGAAGTGGCTGGTGATGGCGTGGGTGTCGATCGCCAGCCGCAGGGTGCGGAGCCCCACGTCGAGCGTCGACTCCCACACCGTGGCGTTCCACTCCATGACGGTGGCGCCCCAGATGTCGTTCACGAGCACGTCGAGCCGACCCTGCTCGTCCCGGATCCGGGCCACCAGGGCCTCCACCTCCCCGGGGACCAGATGGTCGACCCGGACGGGGATGCCGCGCCCGCCGCCCTCGTCGACCAGGGCCGCGGTCTGCTCGATGGTCTCCGGGCGGTTCATCTCCGAGCGCTCGGCGCGGCTGGTCCGGCCGGTCACGTAGACGGTGGCACCGGCCGCCCCGAGCTGCACGGCGATGCCACGCCCGGCGCCCCGGCTGCCGCCGGCGACGAGGGCGACCTTGCCCGCGAGGGTGGAGTCCATGCCCCCGACGGTAGCGAGGGCGGTCAACCCGGCGCCCAGGCGACCGCCGTCAGCCGGAAGCGGGCCACCATCGCGCCGGGATCGTCGGCCCACCGGGCCCAGGCGCCGGCGACGGCGGCCATCTCGGCGCCGTCGGACACGCCCAGCTCGTCACGCAGGCCACGACCTCAAGGCCTACGGCGTGGTCGGGCGCGACACGTGGCACCGCTGACCCGGCTCTGCTGGATCCGCGTCACTTGCCACCAATCGTCATGGTAAGGAGCGCCAGTTGACCCTTCCGTGACCATGTCAGACCCTTTGCCGCCACGGAGCGGCGGTAGCGGCGGGGGTCGGTGCCGTCCTTCTCAATACTTTCAGTGCCTCCAAGCTCACGCTGGCTGGACTCCACTCGCCCCGGCGCGGGAAGCTGGCGCACCAGAGCTGGGGGCCCATGGCTGAGGGAACGGGATCGGAGGAGCACGATCGCGCCACGCTCACCGCGTCGCGCCCCGGGGCGGGCGGCGACGACCCCGGGGCCGGGGAACGGGGCGCGGTCACACCGCCCGCTGTGCCCGGCGAGTCCGGCAACCGGGCCGACCGGCGGCGGGACCGGTTCGCCATCGGGATCACCCTGGTGCCGCTGGTGGTGGCGGCCCTGGTGGTCGCCGTCGAGACCCACGGGAGCTACATCCCCACCGGCGACCACGCCCTGATCGAGCTCCAGACCCGGGACGTGGGGCGCCACCCCGTCCTCCACGGCCTCTACTCCCGGGCGGACTGGGCCCACCCCGGCCCCGCGTTCTCCTACCTGTCGGCGCCGCTCTACCGCCTGCTCGGCGAAGCGTCGGGCTCGCTCGACCTGGTGGCGCTCCTCGTCAACGGCGGCGCGCTCGCCGGCATGGCCCTCATCGCCCGCCGGCTGGCCGGCACGCCGGCCATGCTGGCCACGCTGCTCGGCGTCGCGTTCCTCGTGCGCACGCTCGGCGCCGAGTTCCTGCGGGACCCGTGGAACCCCTACGTCACCGTGCTGCCCTACGGGCTCATGATCTACCTCACCTGGGCCATGCTGTGCCGGCGGCTGTGGGCGCTGCCGCCGGCCGTGGCCGTGGCCACCTACCTGGCCCAGACGCATGTGGGCTTCGTGGCGCTCGCCCTCCCGCTGCTCGCCCTCGGCACCGCCGGGCTCGTGCTCGGGGTCCGGCGGGAGGCCGACGGCGCGGGCGCGGACGGCCCCACCGGCGGCGGTGACCGGCGCCGCCGGCTGGCGACGGCCCTGCTCGGGTCCGGCGCCCTGGCCGGCCTGCTGTGGCTGCCCCCGGTCGTCGACGCCTTCGGCCCGGGCCGCAGCAACCTCGCCAACATCGTGCGCTTCTTCCGGGAGGGCGGCGACGACGCCCACACCCTGCTCCAGGGATGGGGGGCCGTGACCGGCCAGTTCGCCCTGCCGCCGGAGTGGCTGGTCGACTCGAACGGCCAGTCGTGGAGCGGTGAGGACGTCCACATGTACAGCCGCCCGGTGCCGTGGCTGCTGGGTCTCGTGGCGCTGGCGGCGGTGGTCCTGTGGCGCCGGCGAGGCGAGGCCGGCCGTGGCCTGGTGGTGGCCCTGACCACCACGCTGGTGCTGGGCGTCGTGGCCGTGGCCCGCACGGTCGGCGGGGCCTACTACTACCGGCTGCGGTGGCTGTGGATCGCCCCGGCGGTGGCGTTCGCCCTGGTCGTGTGGGCCCTGTGGGTCGCCGTGACCCGCCGCTGGGGCGAGCGGGGAAGCCGGGTCCTCACCGGCCTGGCGCTGGCGGTCCTCGTGGTGCTGTCCGGCGTCAACTCCTACACCGCGGTCGCCACCGACACCGTCATGGACGCCGACGGCGACGTGGTGGCGGCGTTGCTGCCCGGCGTCCTCGACGAGATCGAGGGGAGGGAGGGCGTCGTCGTGGTCAACGACACCTTCGGGACCGGCGCCTGGTACTCCCGGGGCATCGTCCTGCAGCTGGTCCGGATGGGCTACGACGTGCGGGTGACCGCGGACCAGCGTCACGTGTTCGGCGACCGCTGGGTGTACGACGGCGGTCCGGTGGCGGCCGAGCTGGTCGTGGTCCGGGACGAGTTCGTCCAGGAGATCGACTCGAAGCCCGAGATGCGGCTGGTCTCCACCTGGACCTCCGTCACCGACGAGGAGCTGGCCCGGGTCGAGGAGGCCCAGGCGGAGCTGGATGCCGACTACGACGCCGGGCGGGTCTACGAGGTCGACTACCACCTGTCGTCCCCCCGCCGGGACCTGTACGACAACGACCTGGCGACCTACTACGAGGTCCGGGTGTACGCCAACGACGCCAACACGGGGCTGGGCTAGGGGGTTTGATCATTTGGCGTCTCTCACGTCGCATATGCGCCGTGAGGGACGCCAGAACGGTCGGGGCTACTGCTGGTAGCGCTCGACGACGTCCGGGGGGCGGACTGCGGCCGAGTCCGGGTCCTCGCCGCTGTGGCGGCGGGCCCGGCGCTGGCGGAGCAGGTCCCAGCACTGGTCGAGCGCCACCTCCAGGTCGGCCAGGCGCTGCTCGGTGTCGTCGTCGAGGCCGCTGGTACCGACGGAGCGCTCGAGCGCGTGCTCCTCCTCCACCAGCTCGCCGATGCGGCGGATCACGTCGGCGTCGTCCATGGTGACCTCCCTGCCTACGTCGTCGTCAGCACTCTTGCCCGTCCGGCGGCTCGCCGACCACGAAGCCGGTGGGCTCGGTGGTGGTGGTCGTCGGCGGTGGGACGGTGGTGCCCGTCGTCTCCGGCGCCCGGGCCGCTTGTGCGGAGGTCGGGGTGACAGGCTGGCCGCCGCCGCCGACCGGCGGGGCCAGGGACTCCAGCGGCGCCGGGTCCTCGTGGACCGTGGTGAAGTCGAGGCCCGCGATCACCCGGACGTGCCCGGACGGCAGGTCGGGGTCCTCCCGCAGCTCCACCGGCGACGTCAGGTGCCGGGCCACCCGCTGACCGTAGGTGAGCTGGCCCGGGGCATAGAGCACGACCGAGTGCTCGTACAGGTCGTCGGCGTCCTGGGGGGCCGCCATCTCGAACCCGATCTGCTGCAGGGCCGAGGACGTGTCGCCCGCCAGGGTCGCGTTCTGGCCCTGCGTGCCGTTGAGCACGCTCACCTCGATCAGCCCCGGTCGCACCTCGCCCGGCGCGATGCCGCGGAAGACGTTCAGGAACTCCTCCGCGCCCGCCTCGTCGAGCAGCACCCGGTTGGGGTCGGGTGGGTACTCCTTCACGGGCAGCGGATAGGCCTCCAGCTTGTCGGAGTCGAAGTCCTGGAAGCGCTCCGCCAGATCCAGCATGTCGCCGATGGTCAGCTCGCCGTCGAGCGTCACGTTGGCGACGCCGATGTCGACCAGCTCGCGCAGGCGCAGCGGGTTCGACCTCACCTGCGACAGCGCCTTGCCCAGCGCCCGCTGGAGGAAGACCTGCTGGCGCTGGACCCTGCCCAGGTCGGCGGACCCGTCGGACACCCAGCTGCCCTGCTCGTCCATGTACTGGAAGTAGCGGGACCGGGCGAAGGCGAGGCCCTGCTCGCCGTTGAGCGTCACGCACGCCGGCGCGTCGTACTGGTAGAGGCCCGCCTTCTTGTCGCGCACCGGGTACGGGAAGTACATGTTGACGCCGCCGACCGCGTCGACCACCTGCTGGAAGCTCTGGAAGTCGACGGCGATGAAGTGGTTGATGGCGATGTCGAAGTTCTGGTCGATGGTGTTGATGAGGTTCTGGGCACCGGTGCCGTCGGGCCGGCTGTAGGCCGAGTTGATCATGCCGATGTCACCGGTGTCGGCGATGGTGACCATGAGGTCCCGGTTCAACGACGTGAGCGCCACCCGCTCGGACTCCGGGTCGATGCGGACCACCATGATGGTGTCGGTGTTGAGGCTCTCCTGCCCCTCGCGGGTGTCGACGGCCACGATCAGGTAGTTCTCCGGCTGGCCGCTCCCGGCCTGCGGGACGTCGAGGTCGCCGAGCCGGTCGATGCTCTGGTACTTCACCAGCATGTAGCCGGCGACCGAGGTTGCCAGCAGGCTCATGCCGACGATGATCCCGCCCACGGCCAGGACCATCCGCTGCGGCCACGTGCGCCGCCCGCCGCGCGGCCGGGAGGGCCCGGCGCCCGACGCCCCGCGCCCGCCGGGCGTCCCACCGCCGCCGTACCCCCAGCCCGAGCCACCACCGGTCGCTCCGCCGGCGGCACCGGCCATCGCGCCGGTGCGGCCCGGCGGCTCGCCGTAGCCCGGCCGCGACCCCCGGCGGGAGGAACCGCCGTAGCCCGGGGTGGCGGACCCGGCGGCCTGGCGCGGGTCGGCCGCGCGGCGCGGGTCGGCCCCACGGCGCGGATCCGCCTGCCGCCGCGGGTCGGCCGCGCGGCGCGGGTCGGACTGACGCCGGGGGTCGGACGCACGGCGCGGGTCGGACTGCCGCCGCGGGTCGGCCGCACGGCGCGGGTCGGCCCCACGGCGCGGATCCGCCTGTCGGCGCGGCTCCTCCGCACGGCGCGGGTCGGACCCTCGGCGCGGCGGGCGACCCGTGGGCGCGCCACCCCGGCCCGGGGGGGCCGCCCCGCGGCCGCCCGGCCGGCCGGCGGGCGGGGGCGTTCGCCCGGGAGGCGGAGCCTCCCACGGCTGGCGCCCCGACGACGGCTGGCCGGTCCGGCGATGGCGAGGGGGTTCGGCCATCAGGCAGGCAGGAGCCAGGCACGGGACATTCGGGCAGAGGCTACTCAAGCCTCGGCCCTACCCGGCAGTCATCACTACCCCGGATGGGGTGCATGCGCCCCCGCGCAGTAGGTTGCCAGCATGACCGTGACGGAGGAGGCGGCGCCGGCCGCCAGGCCCGCGCGCTGGACGGCGCAGTGGAAGGAGCTGTACGACGAGGTCATCCAGTCGGGGCTGTGCACGGGCTGCGCAGGCTGCGTCATCTCCTGCCCCCACGACGTCATCGGCTACACCCACGAACCGGGCGCCTACAAGCCCTTCCACCTCGAGGAGGAGCTCGGCCCGGACAACTGCATCCACGGCGAGAAGGGCTGCACCACCTGCACCCGGGCCTGCCCCCGGTTCCGCAACTGGGAGCCCGAGGCCGACGAGCACCTGTTCGCCCGGGTCCGCACGCCGGACGAGCCCGCCGGGATCTACCAGGAC
>DASSUD010000153.1:0-12992 GCA_035707385.1 Acidimicrobiales bacterium | reverse complement strand
CCCCGGTGTGTTCTCGCCCCGCCAGGCCGTGCAGGAGGTGCACGTCGGTCCGTACACGATCCCCCGGCGAGCCATGATCCTGTGGTCGCCCTACCTCGCCGGTCGGGACCCTGGGGCCTGGAGCGACCCGCTCTCGTTCCGACCGGAGCGCCACCTCGACGCGGACGGCGAGACGGCGGCCCTGAGGGAGGCGGCCTGGGCGCCGTTCGGCCACGGCCCCCGGCGGTGCATCGGGTTCGCCCTGGCCCAGATGGAGCTGACCCTCGCGATCGCCCGTCGCGCGCAACGGGTGGACGTCGAGCTCGCAACCCCGGAGATCCCGCCGCCCTACGGGATGGTCGTCAACCGGCCCTCCGGCGGCGTCAGGGCGCTGACCACCCGCCGACCGCACGCGGTGGTCGCCACCGGCGTCGCCACCATCGCACGGCACGGCGTGGCTCCGCCGACGGGCCCGCCGTCCCGGGGCTGATCCGACGCCGGGGGCTCGACCCGCCCGGCATGATCCTGGCCATCGCCGCACCGCGGGCGGCGCGCTCATGCGGGCCGGGCGAACACGACGACGTTGTCCTCGTACGAGCGAGCCTCCGCGTCGAACTCGCCGCCGCAGGTGATGAGGACGAGCTGCGGGTCGCCCTCGCGGGCCCACACGGCGGCCGGGAGCGCCGACTTCGGGTACCGGGCCACGTCCGTGACGACGAACGCCTGCATCGACCCGTCGCTCAGCGCCACCGTGACGCCGTCGCCGGCGCCGAGATCGTCCAGGTGGCGGAACACCCCGTCCACACCGTCGTACGCGACGTGGGCGGCGAGCACGGTCGAGCCGGGGTCCCCGGGCCGGGCCCCGAACCGGTACCAGCCCACCTCGTCGACGGGCGGGATCTCCATCGCGCCGCCGTCCGGCTCGACCCCCACCGGCCGCACCGGGGCGCCGGAGACGCCGAGCGCCTCGATCGCGAGCGCCGTGGGCTCGGCCCCGCCGACCGGGACGTCGGGGGTGACGGGGGCCGGCGGAAGCGGGCGTACCGCCCCGGCCAGCGGCGAGGGTGCCGCGGTGGTCGTGCTCCCCCCGCCGCCGGCGCCGACGGAGGCGTCCCCAGGAGCGTCGCCGCCCGACCCGCACCCGGCGACCAGCGCCGCCGCCAGCACCAGGTGGGCGGCGGCACGTCGTCCGTGCGCCCGGGCGCTCGGAGCCGGCCGCGGGGGCGCGGCCGGCTCCGATCCGGGCGCAGGGACGGACTCAGCGGCGGGCCGCAAGGACCCGGCGACCGGCGACGGTCGCGGCCGCGGCCCCGGCGAGGCCGGCAAGCACCCACGCGGCGACCGGCGTCGCCCCGGCGTCGGACACCGGGCTGTTGCCCGTGTCGACCGCGCTGGGCGCCGAGCCCGAGCCGCCGATGGTCTCGGTCACCGTCGTCAGCGTGCCGGCGTCGAGCGAGCCGACGGCGTAGACGATCAGCGTCGAGCCTTCGGTGACGGGCAGGTCGGCGGGGCCGATGACCACCGGCTCGGTCGCCCCCGTCGGGACGACGCTGGCCGAGATCGTGCCGGCGGGCAGGTCGGCCTGGGTCTCGTTCGGGTTCGACAGGTTGGCGAACGCGACCGCCCCGTTGGCGAGGACGTCCACGGCGGGCGCCGCGGCCGTGTGGCGGACGACGAGGCGACCCTGCCCGGCGGGGATGGCGCTCGTGTCGTTGGTGAACACGTTGAGCGCCGGGTTCCCCCCGGCGTCGAGGTTGGCGATGATCGACACGTTGCCCGAGGCGGGCAGCGTCACGTCGCCGGCGTCGATCGCCACCGTCTCGGTCCCGGCCAGGCGCACCTGCAGGCCCGTGAGCGTCTGCCCCGCGAGGGCCGAGAGGTCCTGCGTGTCCTGGAAGGCGAAGTCGCTGAACACGACCTCGCCGCCGGCGACCACGTCGACCGGCGTGTCGGGAATGCCATGGATGAGGTGGATACGTGCGCCCGACTGCGCACCGGCCGGCCCGGAACCGCCCGTGGCCAGCAGCGCGAGCGCGGCAGTCAAGACCGCGAAGAGTGCGATCACTCGTTTCATTTGGGTTGTCTCCCTGGTTGCATCCGGCCGGCTCGGTCGCCGGGCCCGTGTGTGGAGGGGTCTTCGCCCCGCCGATCGGGCACGGATGCGCGGGGCCCACATTCCGTCGTCGAGGCCTCGTTCAGTCCCGCCGGCTGCATCGCGGACCCGGCGCGGCGACGAAGGAGAGGTATGTCGGACGGACGAGAGGACGGAGGAGATGGACGAGGAGGTGGTCGTGGAGCCCTCGTCGCCACCCGGCAGGGGCACGGCGATACGTCCGAGGGGTGTCGCACGCTCGCGGCGGGTAGCCCTCCGCCCATGGCCGTGACTCATCCGCACCGGTCGCCGGCCACCGGCGGGGGGAGCCCGCTGGCGCTCCTCGCCTTTCTCGCCGCCTCGCTCGCGGTGGCGGTCGGCGGCGGGTTGGCGACCGCGGGGAACGTCGACGGCTGGTACGCCGACGCCGACAAGCCGGCGTGGACGCCCCCGAACGGTGTGTTCGGCCCGGTGTGGACGGTGCTCTATGCCGTGATGGCGGTGGCGGCGTGGCTCGTATGGCGGGAGGGAGGCTGGGTCCGGCAGCGCGGTCCGCTCGGGCTGTATTTCGTGCAGCTCGCGCTCAACCTGGCGTGGGCCCCGGTGTTCTTCGCCGTCGAGCGCCTCGGCCTCGCGCTGGCTGTGATCGTGGCGCTCGACGTGGTGCTGGCCGCCACCGTGGGCGCCTTCTGGCGGGTGCGCCCGCTGGCCGGCGCCCTGCTCCTGCCGTACCTCGGGTGGTGCCTGTTCGCCACGAGCCTGAACGCCGGCTTCCTCTGGGCCGTGTGACGGCGGGGCATGTCGCGGTGGACGGCGTGTGACCCGGGCCGTCGTGTGGTTCCGGCGCGACCTGCGCCTGTCCGACAACCCGGCGCTCGCCGCCGCCGCCCGCCACGCGGGCCCTGACGGTGAGGTCACCGCGCTGTTCTGCCACGACGACCGGTTGGCCCGCCCGGCGGGGGCGGCACGGCGCGCCTTCCTGGCGGGCTGCCTGGCTGCCCTCGACGCCGACATCGGCGGCCGGCTGGTGGTGCGGTCGGGGCGACCCGAGGCGGTGGTGCCCGAGGTCGCGGGCGAGGTCGGCGCAGACGCCGTGTTCGTGGCCGAGGACTTCGGTCCGTACGGGCGCGAGCGGGACGAGCGTGTCACCGCCGGGCTGCGCCGGCGGGAGGCCGACCTCGTGCGCGTCGGATC
The DNA here is from genome assembly GCA_035707385.1 of Acidimicrobiales bacterium. Classification (GTDB taxonomy): domain Bacteria; phylum Actinomycetota; class Acidimicrobiia; order Acidimicrobiales; family VFJN01; genus ZC4RG19. The sequence goes on along the minus strand of DASSUD010000153.1, from coordinate 9,727 downwards.
CCCGTACGCCGTGCCGCCGGGCGAGGTCCGGTCCCGGGCGGGCGAGCCCTACAAGGTGTTCACGCCGTTCTCGCGGGCGTGGCGCACCCACGGGTGGCCGGACCCGGCCCCGGCTGCCTGCCGCGTCCGGTGGGCCCGGCGGGTCGGTGGTGACGGCCCGCCTGCCGCGCCGCCGGTGGACGCCGAGCTGCCCGAGCCGGGCGAGGCCGCGGCACAGCGGGCGGCCCGCCGGTTCCTCGACGGTCGGCTGGCCCGCTACGCCGACGCCCGCGACCGGCCTGACCTCGACGCCACCTCGCGGTTGTCGCCGTACCTGAAGTGGGGCTGCCTCCATCCCCGCCAGCTGCTGGCCGAGCTCGGAGGCAGCGCCGGCCACGACGCGTTCCGCACCGAGCTGTGCTGGCGCGAGTTCTACGCCGACGTGCTGTGGCACCGGCCCGACACCGTCCGCCGGGCGTTCCTCCCGGCGATGCGGCGCATGGAGGTCGACACGGGGCCCGCCACCGACGAGGCGTTCCTCGCCTGGGCGGAGGGACGCACGGGCTACCCGATCGTCGACGCCGGCATGCGCCAGCTCGTGGCCGAGGGCTGGATGCACAACCGGGTGCGCATGATCGTGGCCAGCTTCCTGGTCAAGGACCTGCACCTCGACTGGGCGCGCGGCGCCCGGTACTTCATGCAGCACCTGGTGGACGGCGACCTGTCGTCGAACCACCACGGCTGGCAGTGGGTGGCGGGGACGGGCACCGACGCCGCCCCGTACTTCCGCATCTTCAACCCGGTCAGCCAGGGTGAGCGCTACGACCCCGGCGGCGACTACGTGCGCCGCTGGATCCCCGAGCTGCGCGGCATCGACGGCCGGGCGGTCCACCGCCCGTCGGAGCGGCCGGACGGCCCGCCCGCGGGCTACCCGCGCCCGATCGTCGACCATGCCGAGGAACGGGCCGAGGCCCTGCGTCGCTACGCCGCCGTGAAGGGCTGAGGGCCGCGGCCGGCTCGACCCCATCGCCGGCGCGAGCCGCTCGGCATCGTGCTGGCCGCCCACATGGCGCTCTACCGTCGCGTCGTCGCCGAGCGAGGCCGGTCCGACCAAGCGGGAGACGGGCAAGAGGATGAGCGAGCGCTGGACCCTGAGCGAGGAGAGCGAGCCCGTCTCCCCCACCACGATCACCCTGGTGGAGGGATCCAGCTTCACGATCTGCGACCTCGGGGGCGACATCGTCGGCCGCGGGGTCGAGGGCCTGTACGTCGCCGACACCCGCATCTGCTCCCAGCTGGTGCTCACGGTCGACGACCGGATGCTGGAGCCGCTGACGGTCGCCGTTCGGTCCCCGTTCTCGGCCTCGTTCGTGGCCCGCACGCTCGACCGGGCGCTGCTGGTGTTCCGGGACGTGTGGATCGGCCGGGGCATGTGCGTCGAGGTTCGGCTGCGCAACCTGGACCAGGAGCCCCGTACCGCGGAGGTGCGGCTGGCGGTGGGCGCGGACCTCGCCGACCTGTTCGAGGTCAAGCGGGGCCAGCCGGTCCCGGCGGCGATCCACCGGACCGTGACCGGCAGCACGGCGTCCTTCGTCGATCTCGACGGTCAACGGGGCCTCGTCGTACGGGCCCGCACGGCCGCCGAGGCCGCCGACGGGTCGCTGCGCTGGATGGCTGAGATCGACCCGGGCGCGGACTGGTCGACCTGCGTCGAGCTGGCCGCGCTGCGGGGCGGCGTCGAGGTGCCGCCCCGGCACCGCTGCGGCTCGCCACCCGCTCTGGCCCCGCCGTCCGCCCGCCAGGCCGCCTGGGAAGGCGGGCTGCCCAGCCTGCGCTCGGACGTGCCCGGGCTGGCCACCGCGTTCACCCGCTCGGGGTCGGATCTCGGCGCCCTGCGCATCTTCGACCCCGGCCAGCCCGAGCCCGTGATCGCCGCCGGCGCCCCCTGGTACATGACGCTGTTCGGCCGGGATTCGCTGCTCACGTCGTGGATGGCGCTGCTGATCGACCCGAGCCTGGCGCTGGCGACGCTGCGTACGCTGGCCCGCCTCCAGGGCACCGAGGACCGGGACGACAACGAGGAGCAGCCCGGCAAGATCCTGCACGAGGTGCGGTTCTCCCAGGGCCAGTCCCTTGCCCTGGCCGACGGCGAGGTCTACTACGGCTCGGTCGACGCCACCCCGCTGTTCGTGATGCTCGTGCACGAGATGTGGCGGTGGGGCACGCCGCTCGACGACCTCCGGCCCCTCCTGCCGGCGGTGGACGCCGCGCTGGACTGGGTGGCCGGGCCCGGCGACCCCGACGGCGACGGCTACGTCGAGTACGAGCGGCGCTCGCCCGGGGGCCTGGCCAACCAGGGATGGAAGGACTCGTGGGACGGCGTGGCGTTCGCCGACGGGCGGATCGCCGATCCACCCATCGCCCTGGCCGAGGTCCAGGGCTACGCCTACGCCGCCTGGCGGTCCGGCGCGGCGCTGGCCCGGGCGACCGGCGACGAGGCGACGGCCGCGGCACGCGACCGGCGGGCCCACGTGCTGCGCCGGCGGTTCGAGAGCGACTTCTGGCTGCCCGGCCGGGAGGGCTTCGCCCTGGCGCTCGACCGCGACAAGCGGCCGGTCGACGCACTGGCCTCGAACATGGGCCACTGCCTGTGGACCGGGATCGTCAGTGCCCCGGACCAGGCCGCGGCCGTCGCCCGCCACCTGCTGTCCCCGGCCATGAACACCGGCTGGGGGATCCGCACGCTGGCCGAGGGGATGGCCCGGTTCAACCCGCTCACCTACCACAACGGCTCGGTATGGCCCCACGACACCGCCATCTGCATCGCCGGGCTGCGGCGCGCCGGGTTCGCGGACGAGGCCGCCCGGTTGGCCGCGGGCCTGCTGGCCGCCGCCGACGCCTGCGACGGCCGCCCGCCCGAACTGTTCGCCGGCCTGACCCGGGACGAGCTGCCGGTCCCGGTCCCCTACCCCGCCTCGTGCTCGCCCCAGGCGTGGGCGTCCGCCGCCCCGCTGCTGCTGGTCCGGGCGCTGCTCGGCCTCGAGCCCGACGCCCCGGGCGGCCGCATCGAGCTGAACCCGGTGCTGCCGGAGGGCACCCGCTACCTCCAGGTGGCCGACGTGCCGCTGGCCGGTGGCCGCGTGACGATCGAATCCGACGACGGCGCCGTCGCCCTCCGGGGCCTCCGGCCCGGCCTGGCCGTGGTGCGCCCGGCCGAACGGGAGTCGTAGCCGTCGGCCCCGCTCCCGCCCGGAACCAGCACGCAACGTCACTGTTGGTGCGTGCACCCACGGGTAGTGACCTCGCAACGGTCGAGAGTGAGGGGAGCCATCATGAGGATCGGGGTTGTCGCGCCGCCGTGGGTTGCGGTGCCACCGGCGCGCTACGGCGGCACGGAAGCAGTGATCGACGAGCTCGCGCGCGGCTTCGAACGAGCGGGCCACGATGTCATGTTGTGGACCACCGGCGATTCCACATGCCAGGTCCCGCGCGGGCATGTCCTCGCCGAGGCGCAGGGTGAGCGGATGGGCGTGGCGGCCGTCGAGCTCGACCATGTCATCGCCGGATACGAGGCGCTGACCGCCTGGGGGGCGGACATCGTGCACGATCACACGCTGACCGGTCCGCTCTGTGCCGAGGGATACCACCCGCCGGTGGTCACCACGAGCCACGGGCCGTTCGAGGGCGAGCTCGCCGCGCTCTATCGCCGGATCGCGCCGCGGGTGCCGGTCATCGCCATCAGCCACGACCAGGCGCACCGTGCGAGGACGATCCCGATCGCGGCGGTGGTCCACCACGGGCTCGACACCGATGCCTATCCGGCGGGTGACGGCGGCGGCGACGATGGCGGCCCGTACTTCCTGTTCCTCGGCCGCATCATCCCCGACAAGGGCGCCGACCATGCCGCCCGGGCGGTGCGGCAGATGGGCGGCCGGCTACTGATCGCCGGCAAGATGCAGGAGGCTCACGAGCACCGCTTCTTCGCCGAGCAGCTCGAGCCGCTGCTCGGCGACGACGTCGTGTACCTCGGCGAGGTGCCGCACGACGAGAAGCTCCGCCTCCTCGCGGGCGCCACCGCGCTCGTCAACCCGCTGCGCTGGCCCGAGCCGTTCGGCATGGTGATGATCGAGGCCCTCGCCTGTGGCACGCCTGTCGTCGCCTATCGCTACGCGACGGCGCCAGAGATCATCGACGACGGCGTCACGGGCTACCTGTGCGACGGCCTGGACGACCTGGCGGCCAAGTTGGCCGAGGCCCCGCGCCTGGACCGCACCGCCTGCAGAGCGGCCGTCGCGGACCGGTTCAGCACCGATCGCATGGTCGCCGACCACATCACGCTGTTCGAGCGCGTGTTGCGCTCACACCAGGTGGCCTCGGCCGCAGGGCACCCGACACACCCGGACGGGGAACGAGCGGCATTGCGGCCCGCGACCGGGTGACAGCACGTCGATGACAAGCGGCCCGACGGACAAAGGCGAACCCGCGCGCGCCGGCCGTGTTCCACGCCTCGCCGTGCTCACCGGTCGAGGTAGCTGACGACCCGGTTGGCGAGTGCCGTCGTCTGTCGTAGTGCGGCCTGGGGGTCGAGGGTCCGGGGCGCCGGATCCGGCTCAGGGAGGTCGAGGGCGGGAGCGTAGGTGTGCGCGAGGCGCAGAGCGATGGCGGTGACCTGCACGACCGTCGCGGGTTCCGCGGTCCAGGTGGCCTCGAACCAGCGACCGCCGCGGCCCCCGGCGGCGGGGAGCTCCCAGCCGGCGAGAGCCGCGGTGCACCCGTCGCCGTCGCAGGCGACGAACCACTCGCGCCGCAGCGTGGCATCCGGGGGCAGCGGAACCTCGTAGGGGACCGGCGTGCCGGGGGCACCGCCGGAGGCCCAGAAATCGGCGAACACCAGCGTCGCCGCAGACGTGCGGGCCAGCTCGCGCCAGCGGGGCTCGGCCTGCCGGTACCGGCGTTCGGTCTGGAACCCGGCGGCGAGGATGGGGCGGCCTCCGGCGGCGGCGGCCTCGTCCTCGATGGCCCGGCTGACGGCGAGCATCGTCCGGCGGGAGAGGCGGTGGACGGGGAGGTCGGGGCGGCCACGTCGCAGCTCCGCGAACACCGAGCCGGTCGGCCCGGCAGAGGGCGCGGCGGCCCGCCGGACGGCGGCCTCGAGCGAGAGGCCGGCGTCGCGATCGCGCACGACTCGACCGATGGCGGCGAGGTCGGCGGCCCGGTAGCGGCGGTGGCCGTTGGGCAGGCGCTCGGGGCGGGGGAAGCCGTGACGGCTCTCCCAGGCGCGCAGCTGCTCGACGCTGACGCCGGTACGCCGAGCGACGTCAGCGATGGTGAGCCAGGTGCCATCCGCGTCCACCGCCCTTGTCTACTCTCGCCGGCCATGTCTAGACGATGTGTAGAGGAAACCTTTACGGGTAGAAGAGGCAGAGAACGCGATCCCCAGAGAGATGGAGAAGGCGATGACCACGATCGAACAGTCCATCGACGTCGCGGTGCCTGTCCGCACCGCCTACGACCAGTGGACCCAGTTCGAGGAGTTCCCCCGGTTCATGGAGGGCGTCGAGGCGGTCACCCAGTCCGACGACGCCCACCTCCACTGGGTGGCCGCGTTCGGGGGAGCCAGGCGCGAGTGGGACGCCGAGATCACCGAGCAGATCCCCGACGAGCGCGTGGCGTGGACCTCGCGGGAGGGCACCCGCAACGCCGGCGCCGTGACCTTCCACCGGCTCGACGACACGACCACCCGCGTCATGCTCCAGCTCGACGTCGAGCCGGAGGGCCTCGTCGAGCAGGCCGGCGACAAGCTCGGGATCATCCGCCGCCGGGCGACCGGCGACCTGCGGCGGTTCAAGGACTTCATCGAGGCCCGGGGCCAGGAGACAGGTGCCTGGCGCGGCGAGGTCCGACGGTAGGTGGAGGTGAGCGACGAGTACCGCCGGCCGGCGGCGACCACCGACGAGGTGGTCGCCGCGGTCGGCAAGGTGACCGAGGCTCTGGAGTGGGTCGAGCGCGCCCGGGGCCGCTTGTACGACGTCCACCAGATGATGGGCCACGCCGACGTCCTGTACGGGGAGGCCGCCGAGGCGCTGGCCGAAGCGGGCTGCGACGACGAGGCGGCACTGATCCGCCGGGAGGTCGTCGGCCGGAACGTCCTCGACGGTCGCTGGACGTTCCAGGTCGTCGACGAGTTCGACGACAGCTACTACGAGCCGGTGCGCGCCACCGAGCGCCACGTCCGGGACAGGCTCGTCGCCGGTCGCCGCCACGTCTACGAGGCGGGGCTCAAGTACGCCCGGCGGACGAACGGCCATCCGGACCACTCCCGCCGGCCGGCGGCGCACTGACCGGCCCGACGCTCGCGCCTCACGGCGTCCGGCCCGCACCGTCCCCCCGGGTGCGGGCCGGGCACCGCCCCGATCGGATAGGCGTTGCCGTGACGAACGACCCCGTGTTCTACCCCGTCTCGTAGTGCCGGCGGCCGATGTCGACGACAGCCGCGGCGACGTCGAGCCGGGGTACGGGCTGGGGCTCGGCACACATGACGTAGGCGACCGCGCAGTAGTCGTCGACCCGCTCCGCGATCCCCATGCCGATCACGTCGCCACGGCGGGGCCGGTGCCAGCCGTCGCCCGCCGGCTCCTTGGCCGCCATGCGGTCCTCGTCGCCCGCCCGGAAGACCTCGTAGCCGATCTGCTGGATGGTCACCCGCAGGTCGCGAGCGAACATGATCGGGTCCGGCACGTGCCAGCGGTAGAAGCCGACGAAGTCGGGGTTGGGGCCGCCCTCGGGATCGCGGACCTCCAGCGGGGCGCCCGCGTACAGCGTCTGGTGCACGCCCATGCCCCACGCGGTGCCCACGTAGTCCTCCAGCCCGGTGCCGCAGATCGTCGGCAGGTCGGTGTCGCCGTCGAGGTACACCTTGACCTCGCCCTCGCCGTACCACTGGCCGCCGTCGAGCACTCGGACGCCGACCACGCACCCGACGAACCGGCCGGGGCCGCTCAGCCCGTCGGCGATGACGAAGTCGCGGCGCAGCCGCGTCGGGTTCTCCCGCCGGAACACCGCGTGCAGGTAGCCCGCCGCCGGCGCCAGGTCCGGCTCGAGCGTGTAGTCGATCTGGAAGTAGAGGTAGGTGGGGCGGTCGGCGGCGTTGACGAACTCGACCCGCACCGACCGCCGGAACGGCATCGGCAGGTAGCTGTTGAACCCCCGGCCCTCGTTGATGGCGGTCAGGGCCGTGGTCAGGTGGACCGGCCGGCCCCACGGCACCCCGAAGAAGTCGACCGCCGGCACGCTGACGCTCGGCTCCGCGGCGCCGTCGTAGAACACCTCGATCACCTTGGCCCGCATGACCTCGGGCTCGGCCGGCGGGAAGGTCATCCACACGTGCCGGATCGTCCCCGGCCCCTCGACGTCGGCCAGCACGACCCGCTCGCCGGCCCCGAGCACCCGGTACGGCGCCCCCTTCCGCCCTCCGGCCGCCACGCCCCCCGACCCCCGTGCCCCGGTCGGGTTCTCGAAGCTGATCGATCGGGTGGCGACGGTGGGGGCGACCAGGGACAGGCTGGCGGCGGGATCGAACATGGCCATGTGTGATATATAACATCTCAGTGCAAGTATTCTCGGCGCTCGGGGTGGACCGCCGGCGGGAGATCGTCGAGGCCCTCGCCGAGGGGGAGCTCAACGTGACCGAGCTGAGCGAGCGGTTCGGGATGCCCCAGCCGGCGATGTCCCGGCACCTGCGGATCCTTCGGGAACACGGCCTGGTGCTCTCACAGGTCCGGGGCCAGCAACGCATCTACCGGATCGACCCGCGGGGCTTCATCGAGCTCGACTCGTGGCTCGACCGCTACCGCACCTCATGGGCCGGCCGCATCGACACGTCCAACCGGTTCCTCGACGCCGAGCCCGACCGGTAGCCACGGGTTGGGGATCTACTCGATCGGGCGGCGGGCGAGCGCGGGCGGCTCGCGGCCGGCGAGGAGCCAGCCGGCGGCGGCCGCCACGAGCGGGAGGCCCGCCGCGATCGCCACCAGGTGGACGAACGGCACGTGGCCGAGCGGCCACGGCTCGTCGAGGTAGCAGGCGACGAGCGCGGCGTAGGCGCCGGCGATGCCGAGCAGGGCGCCGAGGAAGCCGAGCGCCGCGGCGGTCGCCGCGGTGATCGCCCGGCGCACCGCACCAGCGGCGCCCGTGGCGGTCAGCGTGCGCATGTCGGCCGCGGCCTCGCTGCGGACCAGTCCGACGGTCATCGCCAGGATGCCGAGGGCGACCAGCACGCCGATGGCGGTGGCGATCGAGCGCACCGCAGCGGTCGACTGTGGCCCGTCCCGGACCTCGAGGAACAGCCCGGCGCTGGTCGCGGCCTCGCGGGCCTGGTCGATCTGGTCGCCGGTGAGCGGCCGGTCGGTCTGTAGCAGCCAGCCGGACCGGGCCGCTTCGAGCCCCCTCGGCGCGAGGGCCTCGGGTGTGACGAGAACGCTCGGCAACGAGCGGAAGTCCGGCAGGTCGACGTGTTGGGTCACGGCCGGTTCCGGTTCGGGGGCTTCGCCCTTCTGGTCCGCGAATTCGGGGGGCCACACCAGCTCGCCCGTGAGGCTGGTGACGGCCTCGACGCCGGGATCGATGTCGTCCGGATCGATGCCCGCCCAGGCCAGCAGCTCGGGCGTGGCCACGTCGACCGGACGCCCCTCGTAGGAGCGGGGGCCGGTCTGCTCAGCCAGCCCGCCGGACGGACGGCCGCCGGTGTCCTCGCTCTCGGCCGGCACGGGTGCGAGCGACGCACTCGGGTCGATGGCCGAGTCGAGCGGCACCACCGTGGCGACTCCCAGCGCCCCGGCGATCTCATGCACCCGGCTGTCCATGACCTCGACCTCGGCCGGCGTGCGCTCGGGCACGACGTAGCGCGGGTTGCCGATGCTCAGGACCAGCTGGTCGCCGGCGAGGTTCCCCGGACCGGCGTGCTGGCGCGAGGTGGCCTCGGCTGCGCTGGCGATGACCACCACCGACACCGCGATGCCAAGACCCAGGCTGATGGCGGCAACAGCCGCACCGGAGCGCGCCTGGTTGCGCCCCAGGTCGCGCAGTGCCAGGCGCGGTGCCAGTGGCAGCCGCCGGGCGAGGACCGGCAGAAGGCTGACAGCGGCCGGGCTGAGCAGCAGCATGCCCAGCACCGTGGCGAGGACGCCGCCCACGACGAGCAGCGGCTGGGCCGAGCCGTCGGAGGTGTCGATGCCGGTCGCGAGGCCTGCGAACCCCGCGACGACCAGGACCACCGCCAGGACGAGCGTGCGGTGCGCCGGGTGGGGCCGCGGCGGCCGGGCCGACAGGGCCTGGACGACGGGGATGCGGGCCACGCTGCGCGCCGGCCACCACGCCGCCGCGGTGGCCGTGAGCACCGCGAGCACCATGCCCGCCACGACCAGCCACCACGGCAGGTCGCCGGGATCGACCCGGTGCCCGATGGCCTCCTCCACGTGCCCGGCGAGCACGATCCAGCTGCCGAGCCCGAGAGCCGTGCCCACCACGGCAGCCACCACGCCGACGGCGACGCCGTTGGCCACCATCACCAGCCGCACGTGCTTCTCGGTGGCGCCGATCGCGGCGAGCATCCCGAGCTGGCGCAGCCGCCGCTGGGCCAGCACCACGAACCCGGCGGCCGCGATCAGGCAGACGAGCAGCAGGACCACCGTCGACATGCCCAGGGTGACCACGGCTGCGGTGGCCGCCGTGTCCTCGCCCCGATCCCCGA
>DASSUD010000152.1:0-12166 GCA_035707385.1 Acidimicrobiales bacterium | reverse complement strand
GGCACCGCCCACGCCGACCAGGCGATCCTCGACTACAACGCGGAGATGGCCCGGGAGGTGGGAGGCGGCGGCTTCGACCTGGCCGGCCTGTGCGGCTCGATCAACGAGGGCCCCCAGGCGGAGGTGCTGCGCGCCGCGGTGGCCGCGCTCCGGGCCTGGGTCGTGGACGGCGAGGCTCCGCCCGAGGCGCCGCCGCTGGAGGTCGAGGGCGACGCCATCGTGCGGGACGAGCGGGGCATCGCCCGCGGCGGGATCCGCACGCCCCCGGTCGAGGCCCCGGTGGCGGTCCTGACCGGCGAGGCGCCGCCCGGCGGCAGCGTCATCTGCCTGCTGTTCGGGGAGACGAGGCCGTTCGACGCCGCCACCCTGGCCGCGCTGTACCCCACGCACGGGGACTACGTCGACGCCGTGACCGAGTCGGCCGACGCCGCCGTCGCCGCGGGGTTCCTGCTGCGGGAGGACGCCGACGCCCTCGTGGCCGAGGCCGAGGGCGCCGACGTCCCTCCCCGCTAGTGGTCAGCCAGGGGGCCATCGGAGCCAACAACAAGGGGACACTGAGTGGTGATCGTGCGATTCCACAGCCGAGAGTACGGTTCTCTTTCGTGAACGGGACGGTGATGCGCCACTTCGTCACTTACCCGCTGATCGCCCACCCCTACAGCCCGGAGCTGGTCGGCAAGCAGGCGATCGTCCGCTTCGCCACCCGGGCCGAGGAGCTGGGGTTCGACGGGATGGGCTTCACCGACCACCCGGCGCCGTCGCACCGCTGGCTGCAGGCCGGCGGCCACGACGCGCTCGACCCGTTCGTCGCCCTGGGCCTGGTGGCGGCCGTGACCCAACGGCTGCGGCTCGTCCCCCACATCCTCGTGCTCCCCTACCGCAACCCCTTCCTCGTCGCCAAGGCGGCCGCCACGCTCGACGCGGTGTCCGGCGGCCGGTTCGTGCTGGCCGTCGCCACCGGCTACCAGCGCGGCGAGTACGGGGCCCTCGGCGTCGACTTCGAGGAGCGGAACCAGCTCTTCGACGAGGCGCTGGCGGTCATCCGGGGGGTCTGGTCCGAGGACGACTTCGCCTACGACGGGCTCCACTTCACCGCCCGGGGGCAGACCGCCAACCCCAAGCCGGCGCACGTGCCGATCTGGATCGGGGGCAACAGCGCCCTGTCCCGCCGGCGGGTGGCGACCTCGGGCGACGGCTGGACCCCGTTCGCGGCGCCGGCCACGCTGGCCCGGACGGCGAAGACACCTGTGCTCGAAACGGTCGACGACCTGGCGCCCATGCTCGACCACCTCTGGCGCTGCGCCGGCGAAGCGGGCCGCGACCCCGCCAGCATCGACATCTCGCTGCAGGCGCTCGGCTGCGCGCCCCCCGGCCACGAGGGGTTCGACCCCGAGCACCACCTCGACACGCTGGGCACGCTGGCCGGCCTCGGCGTGACCTGGACGAGCACCGGCGTGCCGGGCGACAGCCTCGACCGTGCCCTCGACGCGCTCGAGCAGTACGCCACGACGGTCATCGCCCCGCAGCGTCAGGGCGCGCCGAGCACGTAGTCGCCGGTGCCGGGGTGGTGGTACCAGCCGGCGGCGGCGGAGGTGCCCCCGTCGACGTGGAGCGTCTGGCCGGTGACGTAGGCGGACAGGCCGGAGGCGAGGAACACCGCCGCTCCTGCCAGGTCGTCCACGTGGCCGACGCGTCCCAGCGGGACCGTGAGCGCCGTGCGCGCCTGCCGCTCGGCCGGGTCGTCCCCGGCCGCGCCTGCGAGCTGGGCCAGGCCCTCGGTCCAGGTGACGTCGGGGGCCAGCGCGTTGACCCGGATCCCGTGCGGTGCAAGCTCCAGCGCCGCCGTCTTCGTGAAGTTGAGGACGCCGGCCTTGGCGGCGGCGTAGGCCGCGTAGCCGGGCGCCGCCCGGACCCCCTCGATCGACGCGACGTTGACGATGCAGCCGCCCTTCCCGGCGGCCACCATGACCCGCGCCACGCGCTGCGTGCAGAGGATGACGTGGCGGAGGTTGGCCCGGTAGAGGGCGTCGATGCCCTTCTCGGCCACGTCGAGTATCGACGAGACGAACACGCCGCCGGCGTTGTTGACCAGCAGGTCGATCTTGCCGTAGCGCTCGAGGGTGGCGGCCACGGCCCGGTCGACCTGGTCGGCCTCGCGGACGTCGGTGACGACGGGCAGCCCGCCGACCGCGTCGGCGACCGACACGCAGGTGCCGGCATCGCGCTCCCAGATCGCCACGTCGGCGCCGAAGGCGGCCAGCCCGGCCGCGATGCCCCGCCCCAGGCCGGCGCCGCCACCGGTGACGGCCGCGACCTGGCCCGTGAGCGAGACGGCGTCGGGGTGCAGCACCACGGCCGCTCAGCCGCCCTGGCCGGCGCGGGCCCGCAGGGCGTTCTTCTCCACCTTGCCGGCGGCGTTCACGGGCAGCTCGCCGACGACCTCGATGGCCCGCGGGACCTTGTAGTTGGCGATCTCGTCGCGGCACCAGGCCAGGATCTCGGCGCCGACCGCCGGGTCGCCCGAGCGCGTCACGACGAACGCCATCCCCACCTCGCCGAGGCGCTCGTCGGGGATGCCGATCACGGCCGCCTGCCGCACCTCGGGGTGGCGCAGCAGGTGGTTCTCGATCTCGGCCGGGTAGGCGTTGAAGCCCCCGACGATGAACATGTCCTTGGCCCGGCCGACGATCCGCAGGTAGCCGTGGTCGTCGACGGTGCCGAGGTCGCCGGTGCGCAGCCAGCCGTCGGCCGAGAGCGCCTCGGCGGTGGCGGCGGGGTCGTCGAGGTAGCCGGCCATCACGCTGGGGCCGCGGAGCAGGATCTCGCCGGTCTCGCCGGTCGCCGCATCGCGGTCCTGCTCGGCGGCGATGCGGACCTCGAAGCCGGGGCGGGGACGCCCCACGGTGGTGGCGATGGTCTCGGGATCGTCCCCGGGGCCCGTGGCGCTGGCCGTGCCCGCCTCCGTCAGCCCGTAGCCCGTGACGATCGTCGGGAACGGCAGCTCGTCGGCGACCCGCTGGATGAGGGCCACGGGGATGTCGGCCGCGCCGGTCACGGCGACCCGCAGGCTCGACAGGTCGTGGGCCCCGCGGTCGGGGTGGTCGAGGATCGACTGGTACAGCGTGGGCGGCCCCGGCAGCACCGTGACCCGCTCGCCGGCCACCCTCCCCAGCACGCGGTCGACGTCGAACACCGGCTCGGGGAGCATGGTGGCGCCGCTGGCGACGCAGGCCAGGATCCCGGCCTTCAGCCCGAACATGTGGAAGTACGGGTTGACCATGAGGTACCGGTCGTCGGGGGCGAGCCCGGTCATCGCCACCCAGTCGGTGGCGACGCACAGGGTGCGGCCATGGGTCATGACCACCCCCTTGGGCACGCCCGTCGTCCCCGACGTGAACAGGATGTCGGAGACCTCGCCCTCGCCGGCGCCCGCGCTGCGCCGCTCGACCTCGGCCCGGGCGTCGCCGGTCGCCCCGGCCAGGAAGCCGTCCCACGGCACGGTGCCGGCCGGCGCGGGCCCGCTGGCCACCACCACGGTGTGCAGGTCGGGCAGCGGCGTGCCGCTGGCTCGGAGCAGGCCCAGGTGGTCGGTGCCGAGGAAGTCGGTGACGGTGACCAGCGCCCGCGCCCGGCTGCGGGCCAGGATGTCCGCCGCCTCGGCGCCCTTGAACCGCGTGTTGACGGGGACGAGCACGGCCCCGGCCTGCCAGAGCCCGAGCGCCGCCACGACCCACTCGGCGCTGTTGGGCGCCCACAGGGCGACCCGGTCGCCGCGCTCGACGCCCGCGGCCGCGAGGGCGGCGCCGAAGGCCTGCGCCCCGCGGTGCAGGTCCTCCCAGGTGAGCCGGGTGTCGCCGTCGGTGAGGGCGAGGCCGTCGCCGAACCGCTCGGCGGCCCCCCGGGTCACGGCGGGGATGCTCGCCCAGGCGCCGGGGCTCATCTGACGACCGCGTCCTCGACCTGCATCAGGCGGGCCAGGTTGCCGCCCATGATCTTGCGGACCGTCTCGTCGGGCAGGCCCGCCAGCTCGTCGACGTAGGTGGCCGGGTCGGCCAGCCCCTCGGGGTGCGGGTAGTCGGAGCCGAACAGCACCCGCTCGACGCCGATGAGGTCGGCCAGCGCACCCAGGTCCTCCTCCCAGAACGGGCTGACGTGGATGTTGCGCTTGAGGACGGTGACGGGGTCCTCCAGGAAGTCCTGCGGCATCTTCTTGTAGACGTCCGCCATGTTCCCGAGCAGCGGCGCCACCCAGCTGCTGCCGTTCTCGATCACCGCCACCTTGAGCTGCGGGAACCGGGACAGCGCGCCGTGGCAGACGAGGGCCGAGACCGCGTCCTCGATCGGCCGCCACTGCCCCAGCATGCGGAACGCCTGGGGCTGGAACGGGAGCATCTCGCTGTCGCTGCCCATCCACTCGTTGGTGAAGCGGTCGTAGCCGCTGTCGGACGAGTGCATGGCGACGAGGACGCCGGCCTCCACCACCTTCGCCCAGAACGGGTCGAACTCGGGCAGCCCGAACGACCGCGGCCCGCGGTAGCCCGGCACCGGGGCCGGCCGGATGAGCACCACGCGCGCCCCCCGCTCGACCACCCATTCGAGCTCCTCGATCGCCCGCTCGACGATCGGCAGGGTGATCACCGGCGTGGTGAAGATGCGGCCCTCGTAGTCGAAGGTCCAGGTCTCGTACAGCCACTGGTTGAGGGCGTGGATGGCGGCGTGGGTGAGCAGGGGGTCGTCGCGCATCCGCTCCTCGACGAGGCTGGCGAGGGTCGGGAACATGAGCGTGCGGTCGATGCCCTGCTCGTCCATCAGCTCGACGCGCGGGGCGGGCTCGCGGAAGGCGGGGATCGACCGCATCGGCTCGCCGAAGATCTCCCGCCGGCTCTTGCCCTCGGGGTTGCCGTGCCGGAAGTAGTCCTCCTGGGCCCCGGGGCGGGCCACGACCTCGAAGGTCGGGTTGGGGATGTACTCGCTGATGCGTCCCCGGACGACGATCTTCGTCCGTCCCCGCACGTCGACGTAGTCGATGGCGCCCTTGTACCGGTCGGGCAGGAACTTGGTCAGCGCGTCCTGCGTCTCGTAGAGGTGGTTGTCGGCGTCGAACACCGGGATGTCGAGGGGTGATCTGGGCATCGGGGTCGTCCTCCGGTCAGAGTGATGCGGCGAGCGAGCCGAGCAGGTCGCGGGTGCGCCGCAGCGAGGCCAGCAGCTCGTCGCGGCCGTTCCCGAGCGGGACGACCCGCACCGACACGTCGGTGACGCCGGCGTCGGCGAAGGAGCGCAGGCGCTTCTCGATGGCCGCCTCGCCGCCCGCGGCGAGGATGTCCCCGACGTTGCGGGCGTCGCCGTGGTCGAGCAGCCGCTGGTAGTTGGGCGAGACCTCGGCCTCGGCGAGGATGCGGTTGGTGCGCTCGACGGCGGCGTCGACCTCGTCGTCACGGCACAGGCAGATCGGGATGCCGGCCACGATGCGGGGGGCCGGTCGCCCGGCCGCCTCGGCCGCCCTAATGATGCGGGGGGCGACGTGGGTGGCGATGGCCCGCTCGTCGGCCAGCCACAGGATGGTGCCGTCGGTGCGCTCGCCGGCCAGCCGCAGCATCGCCGGGCCGAGCGCGGCCAGCAGCACGGCCGTGGGCGTGATGTCGGTGACGTCGAGGGGGCTGTGCACCCGGAACAGCTCGTTGCGGACGTCGACGGTGCCGGGCCCCCGCAGGGCGGGCTCGATCACGTCGAGGTGGGCGCGCATGGTGGGGCCGAGGTGCTGGTAGGGCAGGCCGAGCATCTCGTCGATGACCCAGTGGTGCGACACCCCGAGGCCGAGCGAGAGCCGGCCGCCGCACACGGCCTGGGTCGACAGCGCCTGCTGGGCCAGGGCGATGGGATGGCGGGGCTGGACGGGCACCACCGCGGTGCCGATCTCGATGCGGGTGGTCTCGGCGCCGGCGAGCGTGGCCGCGGTCAGCGCGTCGAACTCGTCGGGGATCTGGGGGATCCACAGCGTGGCGAGGCCCGCCTCCTCGGCCCAGCGGGCGTCGGCCCGGAGGCGGTCGACCTTGGTGGAGTAGCGGCCCCGCTCCGGGCCGATCATCACCCCGATGCGCATCGCGCCCCCCTCCCGGGTCGTCTACTGAGAACAATCTTCTTGCCAGAGTGTAACGTTAGTCTCATCAGTCGCGAGGACGCAGCCCGGAGGCCCGGTGGTCGAGTACGGACACCTCTACATAGGCGGTGAGTGGGCCGCACCGGCCGCAGGCGGGGTCATCGACGTGATCTCGCCCCACACCGAGCAGGTCGTCGCCCGCGCCCCGGCGGCCGGTCCCGGCGACGTCGACCGGGCCGTGGCCGCCGCCCGGCGGGCCGTCGACGAGGGCCCCTGGCCCGGCCTCGACCCGACCGAGCGCATCGACGCGCTCCGCCGGCTCGCCGCCCTCTACGGCGAGCGCCGGCGCGAGATGGCCGAGCTCGTCACGGCCGAGATGGGGTCGCCCATCACGTTCTCCAGGCTCGCCCAGGCCACGCTGCCGTGCACGATGCTCGGCGCCTTCGCCGACGTCGCCGCCGCCCACCCCTGGGAGGAGGTGCGGCCCGGCTACTACGGCGGGCAGGTGACGGTCCGCAGGGAGCCGGTCGGCGTGGTGGCCGCCGTCGTCCCATGGAACATGCCGCAGTTCTCGATCGTCGTGAAGCTGGCCCCGGCGCTGCTGGCCGGCTGCGCGGTGATCGTCAAGCCGGCCCCGGAGACACCCCTCGACGCGCTGCTGCTCGCCGAGATGATCGACGGGCTGGGCCTGCCCCCGGGCGTGGTCAGCGTGCTGCCCGGCGACCGGGTGGCCGGCGAGCACCTGGTCGGCCACCCGGGCGTCGACAAGGTCGCGTTCACCGGCTCCACCGCCGCCGGGCGCCGGGTGGCGGCGGCCTGCGCCGCCAACCTCACCCGGGTCAGCCTCGAGCTCGGCGGCAAGTCCGCCGCCGTCGTGCTCGACGACGCCGACCCGGCCGCGGTGGCTGCCGGCGCCCGCGTCGCCGGCCTGATGAACGGCGGGCAGGCGTGCGTGGCCCAGACCCGCTACCTCGTGCCCGAGTCCCGCTACGGCGAGACGGTCGAGGCGCTGGCCGCGTCGGTGGAGGGGCTGGTCGTGGGCGATCCCGCCGACCGCGCCACCGAGATCGGCCCGCTCGTGGCCCGCCGCCAGCAGGAGCGCGTCCGCGACTACGTCGAGCTCGGCCAGAAGGAGGGCGCCCGCCTGGTGGCAGGCGGCACGGACCTCCCCGACGGCGTGGAGCGCGGCTGGTACGTGCGCCCGACGCTGTTCGCCGACGTCGACAACGGCATGCGCATCGCCCGGGAGGAGATCTTCGGGCCGGTGCTCTCGGTGATCCCGTACCGCCACGAGGACGACGCCGTCCGCATCGCCAACGACTCGGACTACGGCCTGTCGGGCTCGGTGTGGACCGCCGACCTCGACCGGGGCCTGGCCGTCGCCCGCCGGGTCCGCGCCGGCACCTACGGGGTCAACCAGCCCTACAGCATGGATCCGGCGGCGCCCTTCGGCGGGGTCAAGGCCAGCGGGTTCGGGCACGAGCTCGGCCCCGAGGGCCTCGACGAGTTCCTCGACACGAAGGCCATCTCGGTGGCGGCGGCGCCGTGAGCACGACACAGTCAGGACCGAGAGAGGGGACAGAGCGATGAGCGCGACGGACACCGCCGATCTGTACTACGACCCGTACGACTTCGAGATCGACGCCGACCCGTACCCGATCTGGGCCCGCCTGCGGGAGGAGCAGCCCCTCTATCACAACGAGCGTTACGACTTCTACGCTCTGAGCCGCTTCGCCGACGTCGAGCGCGGCCTGGTCGACTGGCGGACCTACAGCTCCGCCAAGGGCACGCTGCTCGAGATCATCAAGAGCGGCATGGAGATCCCGCCGGGTTCGATCATCTTCGAGGACCCCCCGAACCACGACCTGCACCGGGGCCTGCTGTCCCGGGTCTTCACCCCCCGCAAGATGAATGCCATCGAGCCGAAGGTGCGCGAGTTCTGCGCCCGCTCGCTCGATCCGCTCGTCGGCGCCGGCGGGTTCGACTTCATCCGCGACCTCGGGGCCCAGATGCCCATGCGCACGATCGGGATGCTCCTCGGCATCCCCGAGCAGGACCAGGAGGCCCTGCGCGACCGCATCGACGACGGGCTGCGCCTCGAAGAGGGCACGATGCCCGAGGTCGACTTCGTCAACGACCAGGCCGGCGCGTTCGCGGAGTACATCGACTGGCGGGCGGAGCACCCCTCCGACGACCTGATGACCGAGCTCCTCCAGGCCGAGTACACCGACACCGAGGGCGTCCTGCGCCGCCTCACCCGCGACGAGGTGCTCGGCTACGTCAACCTGATCGCCGCCGCGGGCAACGAGACGACCACCCGGCTCATCGGCTGGACCGGCAAGGTCCTCGCCGACCATCCCGACCAGCGCCGGCAGGTGGCCGAGGACCGCAGCCTGGTCCCGGGGGCCATCGAGGAGCTGCTGCGCTACGAGCCGCCGTCGCCGGTGCAGGCGCGCTACGTGACCGAGGATGTCGAGCACCACGGCCAGGTGGTGCCGGCGGGCAGCGCCATGCTGCTGCTCAACGCGGCGGCGAACCGCGACGAGCGCAAGTTCCCGGACGGCGAGCGCTTCGACGTCCGGCGCCCGATCGACCACCACCTGTCGTTCGGGTACGGCATCCACTTCTGCCTGGGCGCGGCGCTGGCCCGGCTCGAGGGCCGGGTGGCGCTCGACGAGGTGCTGGCGCGGTTCCCGACGTGGGAGATCGACGAGGACAACGCCGTCCAGGCCCGGACCTCGACCGTGCGCGGCTGGGAGCGACTGCCCGTCGTCACGCCCTGAACCGATTTGGCGGCTCTCACGTCGCCATTGCGCCGTGAGAGACGCCAAATCGGGTTGGATCTGAACCGAACGATCGGTACAGTGGTGGTGTGCCTCCCCGCCTCGTCACCGACGCCCAACTGGTCGACCGCCTGAGCGCGCTGTTCCGCACGGCCGGCTACGACGGCGCCAGCATCGGTGACATCGCCCTCGCCACCGGCCTGCAGAAGTCGAGCCTCTACCACCGGTTCCCCGGTGGCAAGCAGCAGATGGCGGCGGAGGTCGCGGCGGCCGCCGGTGCGCACTTCGCGACGGTCGTCCTCACCCCGCTCGACGGCGATGCACCGCTGGCCGAGCGCATCCGGGCCGTGGGCCGCAACCTCGAGGCCTTCTACGAGGGCGGCGCCCGGGGCTGCGTCCTCGACATGCTGTCCGTGGGCGAGCCGGGCGCCGGCGCCTCCGCCCGGCTGGCCGCGGCCGCGGAGGGGTGGATCGGCGCGTTCGCGGCCGCCGCCCGGGAGGCCGGGGCCGACACCGCGACGTCCATCGCCCGGGCGCAGGACGCGGTGGCGGCCATCGAGGGCTCGCTCGTGGTCGCCCGCGTCACCGGCGACAGGCGACCCTTCAGCCGGGCGATCGAGCGACTCGGCGACGTCCTCGTCGGCCGGACCCCCGCGTAGCACCGCCACCCTCTACGACGAGACTCGTCCGGGCAAGCCATTGTACCGGGCGTTCAGTACAGGAAGGATGCCACCCATGGAACGCTTCTTCGACCTCGTGTTCGACGCCGACACGCTCGGGCACCAGCGCCGGCGCGGGTCCCACGACCGCTACGAGGCGGCCCGCACGCTGCCGCCCCCGGCCGGCCTCGGCGACGGCGAGATCGACTTCCTGTCGCGCCGCGACAGCTTCTACCTCGCCTCGGTCGGCGCCAACGGCTGGCCCTACGTCCAGCACCGCGGGGGGCCCGCGGGGTTCGTGCGGGTCGTCGACCCCACCCACCTGGCCTGGGCCGAGCGGAGCGGCAATCGGCAGTACGTGACGGCCGGCCACGTCGACCACGACGACCGCGTGGCGATCATCGCGGTCGACTACCCCAACCAGCAGCGGCTCAAGCTGCTGGGGCGCGCCCGCTTCGATCCCGAGCCCGATGCGGAACTGCTCGAACGGCTGGGGATCGAGGGTCGCCTCGAGGGCCTGGTCACCGTCGAGGTCGCCGCCTTCGACTGGAACTGCCCGAAGTACATCACCCCCCGCTACACGGTCGACGAAGTGCGTGCCGCGGTCGAACCGCTGCACCGGCGCATCCAGGAGCTGGAGGCAGCGCTCGCCCAGGCGGGCTAGACCCGTTCCGGCGTCCCCGTGGGCAACCTGAACCATGAGGGACGCCAGAACGAGCAAGGGGGGCACGATGGGGCTGAGATCGATGGCCGACCGCTACCGGCGGCCCGACTGGGTGCGGCGGGTCAACGCCATGGGGCCGGCCGCCGGCGGCGCCGGGCGGATGGTGCCCCTCGACGCCTCCTCGATGATCGACGACGCCCGGGCCTCTACCGGGGTGTCCGACCCGGGCGACCTGGGGGACGGTGACTGGGAGGGGCGCTTCCGGGCGCTGGTCGCCGCCGTGGACGGCGCCGGCCTGCACGTGGTGGGCCGGCTCATGACCCGCGAGGAGCTGGCCCGGAGCCTGCGCACCCGCCTCCTGCTGGGCGAACGGCGCCGCCGCGAGCCGAGCATCGCGGACGAGGCGATCGAGGCGCCGATCGTGGTCACCGGACCGGCCCGGTCGGGCACGACGATCCTGTTCGAGCTGCTGGGCCTCGACCCGGGGCTCCGGACGCCGGTGGCCACCGAGGTGCTGCACCCGGTCCTCCCGCCCGGCACCGGCGAGGCGGAGCGCCGGGCCATGACCGAGGCCGAGCAGGAGCTGTGGGCCGACGTGCAGCCCGAGTTCGCCGCCATCCACGAGCTGCGGTCGGACCTGCCGGTGGAGTGCATCACCATCTGCGCCCCGTCCTTCGCCGGCAACCACTGGGCGATGGCGCTCACCGACCAGGGCTCCTGGGCGCCGGACGTGGCCGCCGACCTGGCGTTCCACCGGGCGCTGCTCCAGGCGGTGCAGCACGGCCGGCCCAAGCGGCGGTGGCTCCTGAAGACCCCGGGCTACCTCCTGATGCTCGACGACCTGCTGGCGGCGTACCCGGACGCCTGCGTGGTCTTCACCCACCGCGACCCCGCCCGGACCATGCCGTCGACGGTGAGCACCACGGCCATGATCCAGTGGCTGCGCACCGACGCCGTCGACCTCGACGGGCTCTCGGCCCTCATCGGGGCGATCTTCGCCGACGCGCTCGCCGCCGTGGCCCGCCGCCGGGCGGACGGCTCGCTGCCCGGCGTCCACGGCGACGTCCGGTTCGCCGACCTGATGGCCGACCCGGTCGCCGCCATCGCCGCCGCCTACGGCGAGATCGGGCGGGAGCTCACCCCGGGCCACCGGCGGGCGATCGTCGACTACCTGGCGGCCAAGCCGCGGGGCAGGCACGGCACCCACGCCTACGCCGCCGCCGACTGGGGCTTCGAGCCGGATCAGGTCCGGGCGAGCCTCGCCGGGTACATGTCCACCTTCGGGGTCGTGGCCGAGGACGGGGCCTGAAACCGGGGGTCAGGGCCGCAGGGCGGCGTGGGGCACGACCTCGGCGGTCGGCGCCGCGATCGGGCCCTCGGGCAGCATGAACCGCCAGAACACGAGGCCGAAGGGCCGGCCCTCGGTCGACAGCCAGTTCGGGACGCCCGGGTCGCGGTGGGCGATCACCATCGTGGTCGATCCGTCGGGCCCGGCCGGGGCCTGCGCCCGGTTCAGGCTGACCGGGTGGCGGAGGTAGTCGAAGGTCTGGAGCTGGCGGTTCCACAGCGAGACGTTGGCGCACCGGCATGCCGGCCACACGGCCCGCATGACCAGGGCCTCGTCGGGTCCCAGCAGGTAGGGCGCCAGGCTGTAGGCGGCGTCGGCGGCCGCCAGGGCGTGGGCCCCGGGGGTGACGGGGGTGGGGAAGACGTGCGGCTCGCGGGACACGAACGCGGGTGGGTCGCCCTCGCCCGGCCTGGCGATCGCCCCCAGCGTCCGGGTCCGCACGTAGGTCCCCATCCGCCGGATGGCCGCCGCCACCGTGGCGTCGGTGGGCGAGGCCGGCGCGGCGGGCACCTCCCCGTCCCCGCCGACCAGCGCGATGTCGAGGCCGAGGTCTGCCACCGGCGGGCGCCACGGCGACCGGTCCTCCTCCCAGTAGTGGCGCACGGTCAGCCG
>DASSUD010000151.1:0-7756 GCA_035707385.1 Acidimicrobiales bacterium | reverse complement strand
CGGCGCCACCTTCGCCCAGGCGCTCGGGTGGAACGGCGCCCGGGTGGCCACCGCCTACGCCGCCTGCGCCACCGGCGCCCAGGCGCTCGACACGGCCCGGGCCCGCATCCTGGCCGGCATGTGCGACGTCGCCCTGGTGGTGGGGGCCGACACCACGCCCAAGGGCTTCCTGGCGCCCAACGCCGGCGAGCGCCCCGACGACCCCGACTGGCTGCGGTTCCGGCTGCTGGGCATGACCAACCCCGCGTACTTCGCGCTGTACGCCCGGCGGCGCATGGACCTCTACGGCGCCACGCCCGAGGACTTCGCCGCGGTCAAGGTGAAGAACGCCCGCCACGGCCTCGACAACCCCAACGCGCGCTACCGCAAGGCGGTCACGGCGGGGGACGTCGCCGCCTCGCCGGTGGTGGCCGATCCGCTGCGGCTGCTCGACATCTGCGCCACCTCCGACGGGGGCGCGGCGGCCGTGCTGACGTCGCTCGCCTTCGCCCGGTCCCGCGACCTGCGGGCGCTGCGCCTGCGGGCGGTGGCCACGGTGGCGCCCGCCTTCCCCAACACGGTGATCGAGATGCCCAACTTCGCCACCGACTCGACCGCGGCGGTGGCGGCGGGGGAGCGCACCTTTCGCGACTCGATCGCCCGCGCCGCCTACGAGGAGGCCGGGCTGGGGCCCGAGGACGTGTCGCTGGCCGAGGTGTACGACCTCTCCACCGCGCTGGAGCTCGACTGGTACGAGAACATCGGCCTGTGCAAGGAGGGCGACGCCGAGCACCTGCTGCGGGCGGGGGAGACGGCCCTCGGCGGGCGGGTCCCGGTCAACCCGTCGGGCGGCCTGGCCTGCTTCGGCGAGGCGGTCCCGGCCCAGGCGCTGGCCCAGGTGTGTGAGGTGGCGTGGCAGCTACGGGGCGAGGCCACCGGCCGCCAGGTCGAGGGCGCCACGGTGGGCATCACCGCCAACCAGGGCCTGTTCGGGCACGGCTCGTCGGTGATCGTCACGTCCTGAAGGGCGATTTGGCGGCTCTCACGTCGCATATGCGACGTCACGGACGCCAGATCAGCTCAACCAGCGGCTGACGGCCTCGACCACGCACGCCGGGCCGGTCCCCTCGACCTCCAGGGTGATGCGCATGACGGTCTGGACGCCGCCGGCCACGTCGGTGCACGACACCAGCGCCGCCCGGCCCCGGGCCCGGTCGCCCGCGGCCAGCCGGCCGGGGAAGCGCACCGAGTCCGTGCCCACGTTGAGCCCGGCCGACGCCTCGACCTCCACGATCTCGGGGAGCACCTTGTTGGTCAGCGCCAGGGCCAGGTACTCGGGGCCGGCCCCGGTGGCCCGGGCGAAGCCCTCCAGCATCGCCGGCGTCACCGCGAACCAGCCGCTGGTCCCCAGGTCGGCGCCGACCGACCGCCGCAGGTCGTCGATGGTCAGGCGGGTCACGGGTGCTGCGAGCTCACGCTCACGACCTCACCGGTCATGTACGTCGAGTAGTCGCTGGCCAGGAAGGCGATCACGGTGGCCACCTCCCACGGCTCGGCCGGGCGGCCGAACGCCTCCTGCGCCGCCAGGGACGCCAGCAGCTCCTCGCTCGTCACCTTGGCCAGGAACGGGTGCATGGCCAGGCTCGGCGCCACCGCGTTGACCCGCACCCCGTGGGGCGCGGCCTCGACCGCCGCGCTGCGGGTCAGCGCCATCACGCCGGCCTTGGCCGCCGCGTAGTGGGCCTGCCCCGCCTGCGCCCGCCAGCCCAGCACCGACGCGTTGTTGACCACCACCCCCGACCTCTGCGGGCACAGCAGCCGCAGCGCCGCCCGGGTGCAGCGGAAGGTGCCCGTCAGCGTGACGTCGACGACCCGGTGCCACTGCTCGTCGGTCATGTCGACCAGGTCGGCGGTGCCGCCCAGGCCGGCGTTGTTCACCACCACGTCGATCCGCCCGTGGCGCTCGACCGCCGCCGCGAACAGGGCCTGGACCTGATCCTCGGCCGTGACGTCGCACGGCACGGCCAGCGAGGCGCCCAGCTCGGCGGCGGTCTCGGCCAGCCGGCGCTCGTGGGCGTCGCTGACCACCACCTCCGCCCCCTCGGCCAGCAGGCGCCGGGCGGTGGCGGACCCGATGCCGGTGCCGGCCGCCGCGGTCACCACCGCCACCTTGCCCGCCAGCAGGCCGTGCCCGGGCGGCTCGGCGGGCGGGACCGGAGGGACCGGCGGGACCGGCGTCACCGGGGCTCCCGGGGCAGCCCGAGGCCGCGCTCGCCGATGATGGTGCGCTGGATCTCGTTGGACCCCGCGTAGATCGTGTCGGCCCGGCTGAACAGGAACATCCGCACCAGCGCGTCGACCTCCGGCCCGCCCGCCACCAGCCCGGCGGCGCCCAGCACGTCCATCGCCAGCTCGCCCAGGCCCCGGTGGAACGTGGCCCAGTACAGCTTGCCCACCAGGGCTGCCCGGCCGAGGGCGCCCGACTCGGACCCGGCCAGCGTGCGCAGGGCGTTGAGCCGCATGATCTCCAGGCCGATGTGGGCCTGCGCCAGCCGCTGGCGCATGACCGGGTCGGCGGCCACGCCGGTCCGCCGGGCCAGGGCGGTGACGGCCTCCAGCTCGTTGCGGAAGTTGAGCTGCTGGCCGAGCGTGGACGCCCCCCGCTCGAACGCCAGCGTGCCCATGGCCACGGCCCACCCCCGGCCCTCGGCGCCCACGACGTTGCCGGCGGCGGTGCGGGCGCCGGAGAAGAAGACCTCGTTGAACTCGCTGTCCCCGGTCATCTGGACGATGGGGCGAACCTCGATGCCGTCCTGGCCCATCGGCACCAGCAGGTAGGACAGGCCGTCGTGCTTCGAGCGGCCCTCGCCGGGCGGGGAGGTGCGGGCCAGCACGAAGCACCAGTGGGCCCAGTGCGCCAGCGAGGTCCACACCTTCTGCCCGTCGACGACCCACTCGTCGCCCCCGGGGGACAGGATCGCCCGGGTGGCGACACCTGCCAGGTCGCTGCCGGCGTCCGGCTCGGAGTACCCCTGGCACCACAGCTCGTCCCCGGCCACGATGGGCGGCAGGAACCGCCGCTGCTGCTCCGGGGAGCCGAAGGCGATCACCGTCGGGCCGAGCAGCGTCTCGCCGATGTGCCCCAGCCGGCCCGGCGCCCGGGCCCGGGCGTACTCCTCGTGGTAGACGACGTGGCGGCGCAGCGACAGGCCGCGGCCCCCGTGCTCCTTGGGCCAGCCGACGCAGGTCCAGCCGTGGGCGCCGAGGTGCCGCTCCCACGCCAGGCGCTCGTCGAACAGAGCGTGCTCGTCGCCGGGACCGCCCCGACCCCTCACGGCCGCGAAGTCGCCGGCGAGCGAGTCCTCGAGGAAGGTGCGGACCTCGTCCCGGAACGACCGGTCGTCGGCGCTCTCCCGCAGGTCCACGGCCGGAGGTTATCTGACGGGGCGTCAGAAATGCTTGGACGCCGAAGTGGCCTTAGCCTGCCGCGGGTGACCGACCGCGTCCCCTATCTGACCAGCCGGCTCCAGGGGTTCGGCACCACGATCTTCGCCGAGATGTCGGCGCTGGCGGTCCGCACCGCCGCGGTCAACCTCGGCCAGGGGTTCCCCGACTACGACGGCCCGCCCGAGGTCCTCGACGCCGCCGTGGCCGCCATCCGCGGCGGCCACAACCAGTACCCGCCGGGCCGGGGCGTCCCCGCCCTGCGGGAGGCGATCGCCCGCCACCAGCAGCGGTTCTGGGGCCTGGACTACGACCCCGACACCGAGGTCCTGGTCACGGCGGGCGCCACCGAGGCCATCGCCGCCTCCTGCCTGGCGCTGTGCGAGCCGGGCGACGAGGTGGTGGTGCTGGAGCCGACCTACGACAGCTACCAGGCGTCGATCGCCCTGGCGGGCGCCCGCCCCGTGTTCGTCCGGCTGGAGCCCCCGGGCTACCGCCTGGACGCCGCCGCGCTGGCGGCCGCGGTCACGCCCCGCACCCGGCTGCTGCTGGTCAACTCGCCCCACAACCCGACCGGCTCCGTCCTGACTCGGGACGAGCTGGCCGCGGTGGCCGCCGTCGCCGCCGGGCACGACCTGCTGGTGGTCACCGACGAGGTCTACGAGCACCTCACCTTCGAGGGCGCCGAGCACGTCCCGCTGGCCACCCTGCCGGGGATGCGCGACCGCACGGTCACCATCAGCTCCGGCGGCAAGACCTTCAACACCACGGGCTGGAAGATCGGCTGGCTGTGCGCCCCGCCCGACCTCGTCACCGCGGTCACGACGGCCAAGCAGTTCCTGACCTACGTCAACGGCGGCCCGTTCCAGCCCGCCATCGCCGTGGGGCTCGACCTGCCCGACGCCTACTTCCGCGACCTGGCCGCCGGCCTCGCCGCCCAGCGCGACGTGCTGTGCGCGGGACTGGAGGCGGCCGGCTTCGGCGTGTTCCGGCCCCAGGCCACCTACTTCGTGACCGTGGACATCCGGCCGCTGCGGCCCGACGGCGACGGCATGGCCTTCTGCCGGGAGCTGCCGGCGCGCTGCGGGGTGGTGGCGATCCCCAACCAGGTCTTCTACGCCGATCCCGCCACCGGACGGCACCTGGTCCGGTTCAGCTTCGCCAAGCGCCCGGCGGTGCTGGAGGAGGCCGTGGCCCGCCTCGGCAAGCTGGTGCCATGAGGGTCGCCGTCGTCCAGCACGACATCTGCTGGGAGGACCGGGAGGCCACGTTCGCCCACCTCGCCCCCCGGGTGGCGGCGGCCGCGGGGGCGGGCGCCCAGCTGGTGTTGCTGTCCGAGACGTTCGCCACCGGGTTCTCCATGCGCACCGAGGTGACCGCCGAGCCCGAGGGCGGGCCGTCGTCGCAGTGGCTGGCGGCGCAGGCGGAGGCGCACGGCGTGTGGGTCGGCGGGTCCGTGCCCGAGGTGGCGGCGGAGGGTGGCGACCCCTACAACACGTTCGTGCTGGCGGGGCCCGACGGCACGCAGCACCGGTACCGCAAGATCCACCGGTTCGGCTACGGCGGCGAGGACCGCAAGTTCGCCGCCGGGTCCGACCACGTGACGGTCACGGTCGAGGGGGTCCGGCTCAGCCTGTTCGTGTGCTACGACCTGCGCTTCGCCGACGAATGGTGGGCGGTGGCCCGCGACACCGACGCCTACCTGTGCGTGGCCAACTGGCCGGCGGCCCGGCGCCGCCACTGGCAGGCGCTGCTGGTGGCCCGGGCGATCGAGAACCAGGCGTACGTGGTGGCCTGCAACCGGGTGGGGCGGGGCGGCAAGCTGGACTACGCGGGCGACAGCATGGTCATCGACCCGATGGGCGAGGTGCTGGCCTCGGCCGCGGGCGACGAGGCGCTGCTGGTGGCCGAGGTGGACCCGGCCCGGGTGGCGGCGGCGCGGGACGAGTTCGGCTTCCTGGCCGACCGCCGCTGACCGGCCCGGCTACACGTTCGCCTTGAGGAAGGCGATGTCGTCCTTGCGGCCCTCGTCGGCGGTCTCGCAGATGACCGGGGCCTTGGCGGTGTCGACCACCGCCACCAGCAGCTCGGGGTCGATGGTGCCGGTGCCGATGTTGGCGTGACGGTCGCGGCCCGAGCCGTGCTCGTCCTTGGAGTCGTTGCAGTGGACCAGGTCGATGCGCCCGGTGATGCCGAGGATGCGCTCGACGGCGTCGATCAGCCCCTCGCCGGCGGCCCAGGCGTGGCACGTGTCGAGGCAGAAGCCGATGCCGGTGTCGCCGATGTGCTCCCACAGGCCGGCGATCGTGTCGAAGTGGCGGGCCATGGCGTGGTCGCCGCCGGCGGTGTTCTCCAAGTAGATCGGCACGTCGGTCTCGATGGTGCCGATGCCCTTGCGCCAGCGCAGGAACCCGGCGCCGGGCTCGTCGTCCTCGGTGACGTGGCCGCCGTGGACGATGACCGCCCTGGCCCCGATCTCGGCGGCCCCGTCGCAGGTCTGCTGGAGGATCTTGCGGGACGGGATGCGGATCTTGTTGTTGGGTGACGCCAGGTTGACCAGGTAGGGCGCGTGGACGTAGATCGGCAGCCCCGAGGCCCGCAGCTCCGCGGCGTCCTCGCGGGGCTTGGGCTTGCGCCAGCTCTGGGGGTCGCCGAGGAAGATCTGCACGACGTCGGCGTCCTCGGCGGCGGCGGCGCCGAGCGGGTCGGTCGAGTGGATGTGCGATCCGATGAGCACGCCTCCACCCTACGCGCTGGGGCTGGCCGTCGCGCCTGATACCCCGCTAGGGTATGGACATGCCCGGTTACGCCATGACCAAGGACGACTACCTCAAGCGCCTGCGCCGCATCGAGGGTCAGGTCCGGGGGCTGCAGCGCCTGGTCGACGAGGACACGTACTGCATCGACGTGCTCACTCAGATCTCGGCCGTCACCAGCGCCCTGCAGAGCGTGGCCGTGGGCCTGCTCGACGAGCACCTGCACCACTGCGTCACCGACGCGGTGGCGTCCGGCGCCCCCGACGCCGCCGACAAGGTCTCGGAGGCCACCCGGGCCATCGAACGCCTCGTCAAGAGCTGACCGGGTCGCCGAGCTGTCGGCGGAGGAGCCGGAACAGGCGGGGGCGCTCCTCGGGGATGTCCTCGCAGAGACGGGCGGCCGCCCGCACCGTTCGCCACCGGTCGAGCGCATCCGAGTCGAGCGGGTGCCGCCGGCGGTAGCCCGCCAGGTACCGGCCGACGAGGATGCCCCGGCCCACGCCGGCCAGCAGCCGCAGGGAGGCGGGGGCGCCGGGCGGCGGCTCGCCGAGGCGGATCATGAGGTCGGATCGGGCGACGTCGGCGACCGGGTCGCCGCGGCAGGCGTCGCCCCAGTCGATGACCACGGGGTCCGACCACGTGCCCAGCATGTTGCCGAGGTGGAAGTCGCCGTGGCAGATGCGGTCACCCGCGGGCAGGCCGGCCAGCAGGTCCAGCGACCGGTCCCGCCAGGCGGGCGGCAGGGCGCCGGCCTGCTCGATGCGTCGGGCCAGGAGGGCGTGCAGGTCGGGAAGCTCCGCCGGCGCCTCGCCCTCGTGCATGGCGGCGTGCACCCGGGCCATGGCCCGGGCGGCGGCCAGTACCGCGAGCGGCCGGCGGCCGAGGGCGGCGAGCAGGTCGGTGCCCTCGACCCGTTCGAGCACGAGGCCGGGCCGGCCGTCGACCTCGACCGTGGCCAGCGGCTGCGGCACCCGGCAGGCGGTCGGCCCCAGCGCCGCCAGCGCCGCCAGCTCGTGCTGCCGGCGCTCGCCGTCGCCCGGATCCCGCCACAGCTTGAGCACGCTGCCGTCCGGCTCCAGGTAGACCTCGGCCTCGCGGCCCTCGGCGAGGACCACCCGTGCCTCGCCCTCGGGACGAGCCAACCGCTCGCCTCAGGCCGGCTCGACGGTCCGCACCACGAGGCAGTGCGTGACCGCGAACAGGCGCAACGTCCTCTGGTCGCGCGGCGGGAACTGCGTGAGCCTGTCGGCCAGGGGGACGACCTCGGGCCGCTCGACCCGGTAGGTCACGCCCTCGTGGACGACGGTGGCCGAGCCGCTGGCCAGCACGTTCTGGAGCCAGTCGGTGTTCTTCCCGTACGGCAGGGCGAAGACGAAGCCGTCGCCGGTGGGCACTGCCGACACCGGCGTCTCGTACTCGCGCCCGGACGACCGCCCCACGTGGCGCACCACCGACGCCGGCCCGCCCGGGGTCCCCGCCCGCTTCAGGACGAGCGGCTTGGTGGCCCGGCTGGTCCGCCGCACCGCGTCGAGCACCGGCGGCCAGTTGAACCGCATCCCCAGGAAGAACACGAGCCA
>DASSUD010000150.1:0-6621 GCA_035707385.1 Acidimicrobiales bacterium | reverse complement strand
GTTGGTGCGGTCGAAGACGAAGCGCTCCTGGCTGCGGGGGATGCCCATCATGTCGAGGATGATCCGCAGCGGCAGCCGGGCGGCGACCTCGGTGACGAAGTCGGCCTCGCCCCGCTCGGCGATCTCGTCGACGATCTCGGCCGCGATGCCCTCGACGTCGGCCTTCATGAGCCCGAGCCGGCGGGGCGTGAACCCGCGCGACACGATCCGGCGCATGCGCGCGTGCCGGGGGTCGTCCATGTTGATCATGGAGCCGAAGAAATCGCGGAAGTCCGGCGGCAGGTCTGCGATGTTGGTGCCCTCGCCCGAGCAGAACAGCTCGGGGTGGCGGCTGGCCTGGACGATGTCGGCGTGCCGGGTGATGGAGTAGTAGGGCGTCTCCACTATCCCCATCTCGGGCAGGCCCGGCATGACCATCGGGGCCACGGGGCGCTCGGCCCGCAGGGTGGCGAAGGCGGCCGCCCGCTGGTCGAGGCTGCCGGTCCACCAGTCGAGGTCCGAGAGTTCGATGTCGTCCACCGCAGGAGCCATGCCGGCACGTTAGTGCCGGCGACGGCTCTGATGACAGCGATGTCAGTGACTGCGGGAGGTCAGCCGGCGACCATCTCCATCACCTGGGTGAGGCGGAAGTTGTTGCCCGACGGGTCCCGGAAGGCGGCGTCGATGCCGTAGGGCTGCCTCGTCGGCGGCTCCACGAACTCGAGGCCCCGGGCCTGCAGCTCCTCGTAGGAGCCCTGGCAGTCGTCGGTCACGAGGAACACGGTGCCGGTCATGCCCTTGCCCGTGAGCTCGCGGACCTCCGCGGCGGTGTCCGCGTCGAGGACGGGCTCACCGGGGATCGCCATGAGCACGATGCCCACTTCGGGCTGGCCCGCGGGGCCGACGGCCAGCCACCGGAAGTTGCCCATCTCGGCCACCGTGACGTCCGCCCGGACCTCCATGCCCAGCTTGGTCGTGTAGAACTCGAGCGCCTCGTCCTGGTCGTGCACCCAGACCTGCGCGTTGCCGATGCGGATCATGTCGTCTCCTCGGGGTCGTCGATCCGTGCCACGCACGAACCTAAGGAGCGGCGGCGGCCCGGTCTTCTCGAAACGTGCGGTGTCGGGGCCGGCCGTGGACCCGCAGCAGGCAGGCCGGGACCTGGGCCCAGGCGGCGGCGGGCGGGAAGCCCGCCCGGTAGGCGGTCGGCGTCCTGCCGAACATGCGCCGGAAGCTGGTGGTGAACGACCCGACGCTGGTCAGGCCGACCGCCATGCACACCCGGGCCACCGACCAGTCGGTGGTGCGCAGGAGGGCGCCGGCCCGTTCCAGGCGCCGGGTCAGCAGGTACTGGTGGGGCGACTCGCCGAAGGCCCGGCGGAACTCGCGGCTGAAGTGGGCCGGGGACAGGTGGGCGGCCCGGGCCAGGTCCGCCACGGACAGCGGCTCGGCGTAGCGGCGGTCGGCGAGGTCCTTGGCCCGGAGCAGGTGCCGGGCGGCCGGGAGCGCAGCGGGGGCCACGCCACCAGTTCACCGCACCGCGCGGCCGCTTGACGCCTTGATGTGACCTAGTTCACAGTGCGGGGCAGGCTGTTCGAGGGGGTCAGTCATGGGAAGGAACCACCCCGGCCCGCGGCGAGCGCTGCCGGCCCTGCTCGCCGTCGCCGTGGCCGTCGTGACCACGGCGGTCGCGCTCCCGGCCGGGCCGGCCTCGGCCCAGGTGCCGGGCCGCTACGTCGCCCTCGGCGACTCCTACACCGCCGGTCCGCTCATCCCCAACCAGTCGCTGTCGCCGCTGGGATGCCTGCGGTCCGACCAGGACTACCCGGCCGAGGTGCAGCGGGCGCTCGGGTTCGCGTCGTTCGCCGACGTCAGCTGCAGCGGCGCCGACACCGGCGACATGACCGCGCCGCAAAACGTCAGCCCCGGCCCCAACCCGCCGCAGTTCGACGCCCTGACGGCCGGGACCACGGTCGTCACCGTGGGCATCGGCGGCAACGACATCGGGTTCTCGTCGATCATCGAGAGCTGCGTGACCCTCAACCCCTTCGCCACGCCGTGCCGCGATCGGTACGTGCGCAGCGGGGTCGACGAGCTGGCCGTGCGCATCCAGCAGACCGCCCCCAAGGTGGCGGCGGTGGTGCAGGGCATCCACCAGCGGGCGCCGGGCGCCGCCGTGTTCGTCGTGGGCTACCCGGCGATCCTGCCGGACACCGGGTACGGCTGCTGGCCGTCGATGCCCCTCGGCTGGAACGACGTCCCCTACCTGCGGTCGACCGAGAAGGCGCTCAACGCCATGCTGGCCACCCAGGCCGCCGCCAACGGCGCCGTGTTCGTCGACACCTACGGGCCGAGCATCGGGCGCGACGCCTGCCGCAGCTCCAGCACCCGCTGGGTCGAGCCGCTGGTCCCCGCCAACCCGGCGGCCCCCGTGCACCCCAACGCCCGGGGCATGGACGGCATGGGAGCGGTGGTCCGGGCCGCCATCGACGCCCACACCTAGCGCGTCATCCCGCCGTGCGACGAAGGATGTCGGCGGTCGGCTCGTCGGCGGGCAGGAACGCCTCGAGGTACAGCTCGGCGACGGTCACGTCGACGGCGGTCGCGAACGAGGTGATGGTCGTGATCAGGCGCAGCTCGCCGTCACCGGTGTTCAGTCGCAGCGGGACGGCGAACCCCAGGTGGTCGGGTCCCGGTTCGAACGGCGGGAGGTAGCCCTCCAACTCGGTGATCAGCTCATCGAGCCGCGGATCCGGGTTCCGTGCCAGCCGGCTGCGCAGGCTCTCCGTGATGTGGCGCCCCCACTCCGGCAGGTTGGCGACGCGTCCTCCGAGGCCTTCCGGGTGCAGCGCCAAGCGCAACACGTTGACGGGCGGGGTCAGCAGGCTCGGTGCTGCGCCATCGGTGAGGATCCCGAACGCGGGGTTGGCCGCGACGAGTATCCCGTGGGGGCGCACGACGACAGCGGGGTAGGGCTGATGTCCCGCGAGGACGTGCTCGATGGCGTGACGCACCGCGTCCAAGGACGACGCCTCCAGGTCGGACTCGGGAAAGGCAGGTGCATAGCCGGCCGCCAGCAGGAGCTCGTTGCGTTCCCGCAGGGTGAGCTCCAGTGACTCGGCCAGCCGCAACACCATGGTGCGTCCCGGCTTGGACCGCCCTTGCTCGAGAAAGCTCAGGTGCCGCTGTGTGGTGTCCGCCCGGATCGCCACGTCGAGCTGGCTCAGCCGGCGCCGCGCCCGCCAGCGGCGCAGCTGTCCCGCGAAGCCGCCCTGTTCCATCACCATGGTCATGCGCACAGTGAATGCCACCCGGTGCGCCCCGGGCCATACCTTCGAGGGAATCGCCAAGGGTGCCCTCGTGGCTCATCGTCGTCACCATGACGAAGCAACTCGATCACCAGGCTCTGGTGGACTTCACCACGCGATGGTTCGCGCTGTGGACCGAAGCCGACCCGCAGGCGCGGTCCAGGCAGGTCACCGACCTGTGGGCGACCGACGGTGCGCAGGTACTGGTGGACCCGCCCCAGGAGGTGCGGGATGCGGCCACCGCGTTGGCATTCCCGGTGCCACGTCTCGAGGTGCGCGGCCACGACGAGATCGATCGGCGGGTGACCCGGGCCTACGCCATGTTCGTCGAGCCCGGCGTCCACACGTTCAAGGCGGCAGGCGATGCCGTCCTCCTGGCACCCGCTCTGGTCGGGTTGGGATGGGAGATGGTCGCCCTCGCTGACGGGACCGTCGCCGGGAGCGGCTACGACGTGATCGCACTCGACGACGACGGCCGCATCCTGCTGGACCACCAGCACATCGACTTGAGCTGAACCGAGGTCGTCGTTCGGCGCGAACCACCGTCCGGAGAAGGAATCGTGAAGCTTGACCGAGCAACGGTGTGCCTACCCGTCAAGGATCGCCAGGTATCGCACGCCTTCTACACCGCCCTCGGGTTCGTGACCGTGGGCGAGTTGGGTGACGACGGGCTACCCGAGCCCCTGCAGTTCGAGATCAGCGCCGGATTTCGTGTGATGCTGATCCCGTCGCGCGGCTTCAAGTGGGTGATCGGTGATCGCAAGCGATCGCCGCGGGATGCGCATGAGTGTCTGGTCGTGATCGGGCAGGCCACCGATGCCGCAGTCGACGAGCTGATGCGCCGCGCGCAGGACGCCGGCGCCGAGATCGTCACCGAAGCGGGAGACCAGCGGTGGGGATACGCCGGCGCCTTCGCCGACCCCGACGGCCACATGTGGCTGGTGAGCCGCGCCGACGGCTTCCTGACACGCTAGGAGCCCCGACCGGCACGCGCGGCGATCTGCGGCACGGACCGGGCCATGACCGGCGGGCGGCGCCGTGTCACGGCGCGGGCGTACGGTCGGGACATGCCCACATGGACCGAGTTCGCAGCCGAGGCACCCGAGCTGGCCGACCTGGCGGAGAAGCGGCTGGCCGCCACAGGTCTCATGATGCTGGCCACCCTGCGGGCCGACGGGTTCCCGCGCATCAGCCCCATGGAGCCGGTGCTGGCGGACGGGCGCCTGGTGCTGCACGACGAGCGCCTGTGGCTCGGCATGATGCCCGGCGCCACCAAGTCGCGCGACCTCCAGCGCGACCCGCGCTTCGCCCTGCACACCGCCACCGCCGACAAGATGGTGACCGAGGGCGACGTGAAGATGTGGGGCACGGCCGCCCGGGTGACCGATCACGACACGCTGGCGCGCTTCTCCGACGACATCTACACCTCGGTCGGGTACCGGTTCGAGGTGGGGGAGTTCGACGCCTTCGACGTCGACCTGCTGGGCGCCTCCTCGGTCGCGGTGGGCAACGAGGTCATGACCGTGCGCACGTGGCTGCCGGGGAAGGGGGTGACCGTCGTCGAGAAGACGTGACGCCCGCGAGCCTACCGAGTGCGATTCATACCGGTACGATTCCAACCATGCGAGTGACCGACAAGGGCCAGGTCACGATCCCCAAGGATCTCCGCGACGAGTTGGGCATCCGCGCGGGCACCGAGGTCGACGTGCAGCGGGCCGGTGACACCATCGTGATCCGCAAGACGAGCCGGGGCCCCAGCCGTGGACGCCGGCTTGCCGAGCGACTGCGGGGCCGCGGCGACGGGACCATGACCACCGACGAGATCATGGCGCTCACCAGGGGCGGCTGAGTGGCCTCCGGCACCCTCGTCGACGCCAACGTGCTGCTCGACGTGCTCACGGAGGACCCGGCCTGGCTCACCTGGTCGCAGGACGCCCTGGCCGAGGCGACCGACGCCGGGTCCCTGCTCACCCGGGGCGCGGCCAGGTTCCGGACCTACTTCCCGACGGTGCGACTGACGGCGCCGGCTCGCTAGCCGGCCGCGGTCGGCTCGCGGGGCAGGCGCCGCAGCTTGCGCAGCAGCACCTCCTGCACGATCGTCGCCACGTGGGTGCCCTCTCGGGTGAACACGTAGCCCACGCTGACGCCCCGCGAGCTCATCAGGCCGTGGCAACCGAAGGCCTGCAGGTTCCACTCGTCGGCCGCCACCGGCCGGTGGAAGTAGATGGCGTGGTCGAGGCTGGCCGACATGAACTGGTCCTCGAAGGGCCGTTCGGGGTCCGAGTCGGGGTGGAGCGACACCACGGCCTCGGTCGGCAGGTCGTCGGACAGGTAGGCCAGACCGCACGCCTGCAGGGCCGGATCGTCGCCGATGGCGTCGGCCACCTTGAGCCACCCGCTGGTGTCGCCCCGGCGGCGGGGCGCCATCCGGCGGTCGAACAGCGGGCTCCAGCTGTCGTCGGCCAGGTCCTCGGGTGCCTTGACGGCCGGGACGGTGGCCGTCTGCACCTCGGTGGAGTCCTCGTCGACCTGGTACGAGGCCGTCATCTCCAGGATCACACCGACCGACTGGCGGGCCGTGACCCGGCGGGTCAGGAAGGAGCGCCCGTTGCGCACCCGGTCGACCTCGAAGCGGATCGGCTCGGTGTGGTCACCCGAGCGGATGAAGTAGGCGTGCAGCGAGTGCACCCGGAAGTCGTCCTCCACCGTGAACGTCCCGGCGCGCAGCCCCTGGGCCACGATCTGCCCGCCGTACAGACCGCCCCAGGGGTAGCGCGGCCCCGTCCCCACCCACACGTCGGTGCCGTGGGGCTCCAGGGCCATCATCGTCGCGAAGTCCACGGCGGGAACGTATCAACGCCGCCTGCCCGGCAGAGCGCCCGCGCGGGCGGGCAGGATGACCGCCGTGCCCCCCGACACGCTGCTCGCCGACGTCGTGGCCACCACCGACGCGGTCGTCGCCACCCGGGCCCGGTCCACCAAGGTGGCGGCGCTCGCCGACCTGCTGGCCCGTCTGGGCGACGAGGAGGTCCCGATCGTGGTCGCCTTCCTGTCGGGCACCGCCCGCCAGGGGCGCATCGGCGTCGGCTGGCGCACAGTTGCCGCCGTCGAGGCCGAGCCCGCCGCCGAGCCGTCGCTCACGATCCTGGGGGTCGACCGCACGCTCACCGAGCTGGCCGGGCTGCACGGGCCCGGCTCGCAGAAGGCCCGGTCCGACCTGCTGGTGGCCCTGCTGTCCCGGGCCACGGCCGGCGAGCAGGACCTGCTGCGGCGGCTGCTGGTGGGCGAGCTGCGCCACGGGGCGCTGGAGGGCCTGGTCACCGACGCCACGGCC
>DASSUD010000149.1:0-11402 GCA_035707385.1 Acidimicrobiales bacterium | reverse complement strand
CGAGGTCGGGGCTGTTTTCGGCGGCGGAAGTCACCTGTTCTCCTCGGGCGGGCGGCGGGGGGGTGGGTCGGCGGCGACCCGGCCGGCGTGCTGGCTGGACTGGAAGCGCGACAGCATCGCACGAACGCGCTCGACGTCGCGGCCACCGCCCTGGGTGGCGGCGTCGGCGTCGCCGTCGGCGCCGGCGTCGCGGCGCAGGGCCGGCGCCAGGTGGGTACCCGGCACGCGGCGGGCCAGGCCGTCCCCGCCGGGCGCGGCGACCGGGCCGGCGGGCGGCGCGGGCGGTGGGGGTGGGGGTGGGGGTGGGGGTGGGGGTGACCGCCGGGGCGGGGCGGGCGTGGCGTGCACGTCCACCGGCTGCGAGCGGCGCGGCGGGGGCCAGCTCGTGCGGCGCTCGGCCTCGACCGCGGGGCCGGGGACGACCAGCGCCGCCCACCAGGTGGTGGTCGTGGTGGTGGCCGGCTGCGCCGGCGCGGGTGCGGGTGGGCTGGCCGGCGCCGGCTCGACCGGGGCCCGCAGCACGTCGATCCACTCCGCCACCGGGCCGAGCCGGGTGCCGGGCATGACCGGCTCCGCCAGGATCGGGACCGCGGGCGGGGCGGCCGGCGGCGGGGCCTGCTCGGGCGGGGGACCGGGGGCGTTCAGCCAGTCGGGCATGGGCACCGCGTCCAGCCAGGCCGGGGCCAGGGGCGGCTGGGCTCGCTCGGGGAGGGCCGGGGTCTCGATCTCGGACTCGAACCAGGGGCGCTGGGCCCAGGGCGCGGCGTTGGCGGCCACGGCCGGCCGGCGCCCGCCGCTCCACGCCAATGCGGCGCGCTGGTAGCGGTCCTTGGCGCTGATGGTGGTGGTGGTCGGCGGGGGCGGGGCGTCGGCGGGCCGGTCGCTGATCAGCTCGCGGGGCAGGCTGACCAGGGCGGTGAGGCCGCCGCCGGGGGTGGCGGCCAGCCGGACCTGGATGTCGTAGCGCTGCGCCAGGCGGGCCACGACGTGGAAGCCCAGCATGGTGGCGCGCCGCAGGTCGATCTGGGGCGCCTCGGCCAGCACGATGTTGGCGGCCGCCATGTCCTCGGCGGACATGCCGATGCCGATGTCCTCGATGGTGACGACGAACCGGGTCGACTCGCCGGGCGAGAGATGGCTGCGGATGCGCACGTCGGAGCTGGGTGGCGAGAACGTGGTGGCGTTCTCGATGAGCTCGGCCAGCAGGTGGGCGAGGTCGGCCACGGCCCGGCCTGCCACGTCGATGTGGTCGTTGACCAGCACCTCGACCCGCCGGTAGTCCTCGACCTCGGCCGCCGCGGCCCGCACGACGTCGCCGAGGGGGACGGGGCTGCCCCAGCGCCGGGGCGGGTCGTCGCCGGACAGGACCAGCAGGGATTCGGCGTTGCGGCGGATGCGGGTGGCGAGGTGGTCGAGGCGGAACAGCTCCTCGAGGACGTCGGGCTGCTGCTCCCGGGCCTCCAGGTCGGTGATGACCTCGAGCTGGCGGTTGAGGAGCGACTGGTTGCGCCGGGCCAGGTTGACGAGCAGCCCGGACATGGCCTCCTGGCGGTCGCGCTCGGCGGTGGCGAGCTCGGCGGCCAGCCTGATGCTGCGGGCCTGCTGTTCCTCGGTGTTCCTCCAGAACACGATGACGCCGGCCGACGCGGCCAGCACGGCCACGCCGTGGATGAGCGCCCAGGTCCACGGCTGGTCCTGGCCGGAGTCGTGGTTGAAGATCAGCTTCTCGGCGATGGCGCTCCCGCCGGCGTGGGACGCCACGGTGAACAGCACGTTCCACAGGAACGGCACCCAGTCCTGGTAGAGGGCGATGAGGCCGATCAGGACGAAGAAGTGGAAGTGGGCCTCGATCATGCCGCCGGACAGGTGGACGAGGACCACCGAGCAGTAGACGAGGCCGGCGGTGGCGAAGAAGCTGGCCAGGCGCCTGTGGGCGATGGCCGCCCGGGCGAACAGCAGGGCGGCGAGCGGCACCGCCAGCTCGGCCGCCAGGTGGGACAGGTCGAAGCCCCGCCAGAGGCCGAGCAGGAACAGGGCCGGGATGTGCAGGGCCAGGATCCAGCACAGCAGCAGGTGGCGGCTGCGGAACGTCTCCGCGTCGAGCGTGCTGCCCTTGGGCAGGTAGTCGACGACGGCCTTCACCGCCCGGTAGAGGGCGCCGTGCTCCTCCTCCCCGGCCTGCGCCGTCGAGTCGGCGTCGCCGGCCGGCGCGGCCTGCCCGGCCGTCGTCGTCACCCGCCGCCGTTCCCGTTCCCTGACCCCGAGCGCGGCCTGGTCCCGGCCGCTCTGTGACACCATCCCCATTGGGCGTCAAGTGATAGCCGATTTCGCGCCCGAGCGCCCCCCCGAGGACACATGTCACCGGGTTGTCTCCGCGGAAGTAACCCTTATTATCGCTCTATGGCACGCAACGAGGACATCATCGGCCGCACGGAGGTCGACGACCTCGAAGCGATCCTGGCCATCGCCAACACCGACGTCGACGAAGCTCTCCACACCGTTGCCGACAACGCCGACGCCATCTTCACCTGGGACTACGCCAAGGGCGCCCGCCCGGCCCTCAACAAGCTCTACGAGAAGGCCAAGCACTCCCAGTGGAACGGCGAGACGGACCTGCCGTGGGACACCGACGTGGACGTCGAGCAACTGGCCCGCGACATGGGCGGCAACCCCCAGATCCAGCGGTTCCGCGAGGACGCCACCCGCGCCCCCGGCTCGCCGTTCCGGCACTTCGGCGAGGCCGAGTGGACGCGCCTGATGATCGAGGGCCAGAACTGGCGGCTCAGCCAGTTCATGCACGGTGAGCAGGGCGCGCTCATCTGCACGGCCAAGATCGTCGAGACCGTGCCGTGGATCGACGCCAAGTACTACGCGTCGACCCAGGTCATGGACGAGGCCCGCCACGTCGAGGTCTTCGCCAAGTACCTCGACATGAAGCTGACGGGCCACTACCCGATCAACGCCCACCTCAAGATGCTGCTCGACGACATCATCGCCGACAGCCGCTGGGACATGACCTACCTGGGCATGCAGATCATGGTGGAGGGCCTGGCGCTGGCGGCCTTCGGCTTCATGCACATGCTCACCGAGGACCCCCTGCTCAAGAAGCTGCTGCGCTACGTGATGTCCGACGAGGCCCGCCACGTGGCCTTCGGGGTCCTGTCGCTGAAGGAGTACTACGGCGAGCTGACCGACGCCGAGCTGCGGGAGCGCCAGGAGTTCGCCTTCGAGGCGGCGGTGCGGATGCGGGACCGGTTCCTCCAGCAGGAGGTGTGGGACCGCATGGGCATCGACTCCCGCCCGGTCATCCGCTCGATGCTGGCCGTCCCGCCGGCGGAGAACGTCTTCCAGCAGATGCTCTTCTCCAAGATCGTGCCCAACTGCCGCAAGCTCGGGCTGCTCGACGCCTCCGGCGGCTGGCTGCGCCGGCGGTTCGAGGAGCTGGGCGTGATCCAGTTCGAGCACTGGACCGACACCGGCGAGGAGTACGCCGACCTCGACGAGGTCGCCCGGGACCGCGCCGCGACGTCCTAGCCCGAGGGCGTAGAACTAGCGCGATGGAGCCGTCGCCCCTCGCCGTGCCCGACGCCGACCTCGCCGACCTGCGGGACCGCCTGCGCCGCACCCGCTGGCCCGAGGCCGAGACCGTGGACGACTGGTCGCAGGGCATCCCGCTGGCCTACGTGCAGGAGCTGTGCGACCACTGGGCCGGGGCCTACGACTGGCGCGCCACCGAGCAGCGGCTGAACGCACTCGGCCCGTTCCGCACCGAGATCGACGGGCTCGGCGTCCACGGGCTGCACGTGCGCTCGCCCGAGCCGGGGGCGCTGCCGCTGGTGCTCACCCACGGCTGGCCGGGCTCGGTCGTCGAGTTCCTCGGCGTGATCGGGCCGCTCACCGACCCGGTGGCGCACGGGGGCGACGCCGCCGACGCCTTCCACGTCGTGGTCCCCTCCCTGCCGGGCTACGGGTTCAGCGACAAGCCGTCGGCCCCGGGGTGGACCGTCGAGCGGATCGGCCGGGCCTGGGCCGGGCTGATGGCCCGCCTCGGCTACGACCGCTACGGCGCCCAGGGAGGCGACTGGGGCGCCATGGTCAGCACCGCCGTCGCGCACGCCGATCCCGACCACGTCGCCGGTGTCCACGTGAACATGCCGGTGGCCGGGCCGGTGGCGGGGGAGGGCGGCCTCGACGAGGAGGCGGCGCGGGCGCTGGCCGCGTACGAGGAGCACCGGCGCTGGGGCACCGGCTACTCCAAACAGCAGTCGACCCGGCCCCAGACGCTCGGCTACGGCCTGGTCGACTCGCCGGCGGGCCAGTGCGCCTGGATCGTCGAGAAGTTCTGGGCCTGGACCGACTGCGACGGCCACCCCGAGAACGCCGTCCCCCGCGACACGCTGCTCGACAACGTGATGCTGTACTGGCTGCCCGGCGCCGGGGCGTCGTCGGCCCGGCTGTACTGGGAGAGCTTCCGGTCGCCGGCGCTCGAGCCGGTGACCGTGCCCAGCGGGTGCTCGATCTTCCCCAAGGAGATCATGCGGCCGCCCCGCTCGTGGGTGGAGGGCCGCTTCACCGACCTGCGGTGGTGGAACGAGCTGGACCGGGGCGGTCACTTCGCGGCCCTCGAGCAGCCCGGCCTGTTCGTCGACGAGGTCCGCGGCTTCTTCCGCCTCGTGCGGTGACGGCGCCCGACCGGGTGGCGCTGGCCGTGGCCGTGGCCGCGGGCGGCGCGCTGGGCGGCACCGCCCGCTACGGGGTCACCCGCATCGTGGCGGACGGGGCCGGCGGGTTCCCGTGGTCGACCCTGCTCGTCAACACCGTCGGGTCGCTGGTGCTGGGGTCGGCCGTGGCCGTGGCCGTGGCCGCCGCCCGCTGGCCGGCGGCCCACCGCCTGCTGGCCTTCGCCGGCGTCGGGGTGTGCGGCGGGTTCACGACGTGGTCGACGTTCATGACGCGGTGCTGCTCGGGCGTGACCGTCACGGGGCGATGGCCGCCGGCTACCTGGTGGTCACGCTGGTCGCCGGGCTGGCGGCCATGGTGTCGGGCCTCGTGGTGGGGCGCCGGGTGGCCGCGGCGGGGGGGCGGCGGCCGGGGACCGGTGGTCGTAGCCGTTGCGGCCGCCGCCGCGCTGGGGTCGGTGTGCCGCTGGCTGGTCGACGCCGCGGTCCGCCGCCGGGTGGGTGACCGGACCCCGCTCGGGATCCTGGCCGTGAACCTGACGGGCTCGCTGGCGCTGGGCCGGTAGAAAGGCCCGATGACCACACGGGCTGTCACGTTCGGGGCGTTCGTGCCCCAGGGCTGGAAGATGGAGCTGGCCGGGATCGACGGGGCCGCGGCCCAGTGGGCCAAGGCCGTCGAGATCGCCGAGGCGGCCGAGGCACTGGGCTACGACTCGGTCTGGGTCTACGACCACGTGCACAACGTGCCCGTCCCCGCCGGTGAGGCGGTGTTCGAGTGCTGGACCACGCTCGCCGCCATCAGCCAGCGGACCAGCCGCGTCCGCCTGGGGCAGATGGTGGGCTGCGCCTCGTACCGCAACCCCGCGCTGCTGGCCAAGGTGGCCGCCACGGTCGACGTGATCAGCGGCGGCCGCCTCGACTGGGGGATCGGGGCCGGCTGGTACCGGCAGGAGTACGAGGCCTACGGCTACCCGTTCCCGCCGGCGAGGGACCGCATCGCCATGCTGGGCGAGACGGTCGAGATCGTGCGGTCGTTGTGGACCGAGCCCGAGACCTCCTACCAGGGGAGGCACTTCACCGTCACCGCCGCCCAGTGCGACCCCAAGCCGTTGCAGTCGCCACGCCCGCCGATCCTGGTCGGCGGCGGCGGGGAGCAGCTGACGCTGCGGGTGGTGGCCCGCCTGGCCGACCGGTCGAACTTCGGCGGCAACGCCGGCGAGTTCGCCCACAAGTGCGACGTGCTGCGCCGGCACTGCGACGCCGTGGGGCGGGACTACGACGACATCGAGAAGACGTGGGCGCCGGAGATCTTCGTGCGGGAGACCGACGCGGAGGTGCGGGCGATCGGCGGCTCGACGTTCGGCGAGCCGTTCGAGAGCTGGCAGGCGGGCAACCTCGTGGGCACGCCCGAGCAGGTGATCGACCGGATCGGCCGGTACCGCGAGATGGGTGTCACGGCCTTCCTGCCCTGGTGCCGGGACTATCCGTCGACGGACACGCTGACGCTGGTGGCCGAGAGGGTGATCCCGGCGTTCCGGTAGCCAACGCTGAACGTGACGATCTTCACGTTTTGAACGCGCAGGGTGGCCCCTAGCCTGACCCGAACCTGACGGCCCTCGGGCCGTCGCCAACAAGCCTGTCACAGCCAGGGATGGCGCCATCGGCGCCGCTGGGGCCTCGTGCTGGGGGTCTCGTGTGCGGGCGACGGGTCGCGACCGGTGGTCGCTCCCGACGCGCGCGCCCCGACGTCCCTGTGACCGGCGGCCCGGGAGGCGCGCGCGTGACAACCGAACGATCCGGCACGTGCCCGACCGCCCCGGGAGTCCCTGCACGCGACCACGAGGCACCTCCCCGCCCCCACCCGGGCCGGTGGGTGCCGCCCCGCACATCATGTCGGACCCTGTCCCGTCCCCCCGCCGCCGGCGCCCCCGCCGGCTGCTCCCGGCCGCCGCGCTGGCGGCCACCGTCACCCTGGCCGGCGCCGCCGGCCTGATCCCGGGGCCCCTCCGCGGCGCCCCCGCCGGAGCCCAGCCGGTCCCGGCCGGCAGCGCCGGGGTGACCCGCTACTTCGGGCGCGGCGCCTACGACGGCATCCGCGCCGCCGTGGCCGCCACGCCCCGGTCGTGCGAGCTGTCGGACGACGAGCTCGCCGCCCTGGTGATGGCGCCCGTCTTCAAGGAGGTGTCCATGGCGGAGACGCCGGAGACGGCCCCCTCGCCCATGACCCTGTCCCGCTGGGACGAGTGGACCGGCGTCCGGTCCGGGTCCGACAACATGCACGCCAACTACGGCCTCTACCCCTTCGCCGACCCCGGCACGCCCTACCCGCGGGCGTACTGGACCCCGGGCGTCGGCATCTTCCAGTACGACTCGGGCGGCGTGGGCGCGCCCTTCACGGCCGCCGAGCTGGTGGACGTCCAGTACGTGGCGGGCGACGTGGCCGCCGGCATGGCCGGCCGCTACTGCGGCGCCGGCGGGGACGGCTACGCCCGGCGGGCGGCGGCGTGGCAGCCGTGGCAGGGGCTCGGCGGCATCGCCAAGAGCGAGGCGCTGTTCCAGGACATGATGGCCGTCGGCACCCCGGCCTTCGCCCGCATCGGCCTGGTCGACGGCATCGAGAACGGCGGGGGGATGCAGGCCCGCACGTGCGTCACCGGCGGCCGGACCGTCCCCTGCTGGTACATCGACCCGTCGAAGGCGCAGGGCGCCAACTGGTGGGCGCTCGACGACCCCACCGGCGGCCCCGCGGGCTCCGGCGAGGCGCCGCTGCCGGCGCCGTTCTACGTGGTCAAGGAGGACGGCTTCGAGGTGCGCCACTTCATGGCCGTCGACAGCGGCTACCCGGTCGACCTGGCAGGCCGGCGGGTCCTCGGCCAGAACGCCCGGCCCCGCGACGGCCAGCCCCAGTCGGGGATCGTGTGGCAGGACTGGTCGGACCTGTGCGACACCTCCCGGCCGGAGATGGGCTGCGCCGTGCCACCCTCGCCGGCTCCGGCGCCCGCCGCCGGGCCGCCGGGGACGCCCGTCCCGGTGCCCGACCTGCTGCGGGTGTACCGCCCCGAGGACACCGACGGCTCGCCCTTCCCGTTCACGGGCGTCTTCTGATCCGGGTGGCGCGTATCAGCCGGCCGCCCGCCGGCTCTGTACGGATGACGGCGAGCGGGCCGGTCCACCGGCGGGCTGCCCAGAACCGAGGCGGGCGGGACATGCGACAGCGTCGTCGCGTGTCCCGCGCCCACCGATCTGGCGGCGTCTACGCCGAGATCTCGGCGTACACGCCGCCTAATCGTCCTTAGGCTGGTACGGCGTGAAACCCTCCACCCGCTTCCTGCTCGCCGGGGCGGCCGGGGCGGCCGCCACCGCCGCCGCCGTCCGGCCGGATCGGTTCGGTCCCGCCGCGCCCCTCGAGTTCGTGATCGGGGTGCCCGTGTCGGAGCTGCCGCTGCACACGGGAGCCGCCCAGGCCGCGCTCGGGCTGGCGCTGGCGCGCGGCGGCGGGCTGCGGGGGGTGGGGGGTGCGCTCGGGCTCGGGCTGGGGGCCGCCTCCGCCGCCGGGCTGTGGCGGCTCTACCGCGACGCCCACGCGTCCGGGCAGGTGCTGGAGCAGGCCCTGGTCGACGGGCTGGGGTCGGACTACCGGGACCGCATCCACGGGCCGTACCGCCTCGCGCCCGACGTGCCGCTCACCCGCCGGACGCTGTTGGCGCCGGACCTGCGGTCGCGGCGCCGCTACGTGGCGCCGGATGCGCGGGACCTGCCCTACGGCGAGTACGGGCGGCGCAACCACCTCGACATCTGGCGCCGGGTCGACCTGCCGGCCGGCGCGGGCGCGCCGGTCCTGATCCAGATCCACGGCGGGGCCTGGGTGATGGGGCAGAAGCTGGGGCAGGCCCACCCGCTCATG
This sequence comes from Acidimicrobiales bacterium, assembly GCA_035707385.1. Taxonomy (GTDB): domain Bacteria; phylum Actinomycetota; class Acidimicrobiia; order Acidimicrobiales; family VFJN01; genus ZC4RG19. The sequence goes on along the minus strand of DASSUD010000149.1, from coordinate 2,819 downwards.
GCCCACCTGGCCGAGCGGGGCTGGGTGTGCGTGACGATCAACTACCGCCTGAGCCCCCGCTCCACCTGGCCCGACCACATCGTCGACGTGAAACGGGCCATCGCCTGGGTCAAGGCCACCATCGCCGACTACGGCGGGGACCCCGGCTTCGTGGCCGTCACCGGCGGGTCGGCCGGCGGGCACCTGGCGTCGCTGGCGGCGCTCACCCCGGGCCTGGCCGACTACCAGCCCGGCTTCGAGGACGCCGACACCCGGGTCCACGCCGCCGTCCCGTTCTACGGGGTCTACGACTTCGCAGGGGGCACCGGCCCGGCCGACCGCGGCCTGCAGTGGTTCCTGGCCCGGCGGGTGTTCAAGACGTCGCTCCACGACGACCGCGCCAACTGGGAGCTGGCCTCGCCCGTGAGCCACGTCGGCCCGGACGCGCCGCCGTTCTTCGTCCTGCACGGCATCAACGACACGGTCGTGCCCGTGGAGGCCGCCCGGGAGTTCACCGCCCGGCTGCGGGCCGTGGCGAGCCGCCCGGTGGCCTACGCGGAGCTGCCGCGGGCCCAGCACGCCTTCGACGCGCTGCCGTCGGTCCGGGCCCACCACACGGTGCATGCCGTGGAGCGGTTCCTGGCCGTGGCCCGCAGCGAGGCCGGTGCCCTCGCGCCCGGGCGGGGGCCCGATGCCGCGGCCCGGACGTCGTCTTGACGTGATGTTCACCTTCCGGGGCGCCTGACGGCGGGGCGCGACCCGCACGGTCGATGCCCGGGGGACGGCGGCTGCTGCGACGCGACGGCGGTTGAGCGTCAGGCGCCGGTGGCGACGGCCAGCCGCGCCGTGACCGCGGGGAGCAGCGGATCGTCGCCGGGCGCCTGCTGGCGGGCGCGCTCCAGCACCTCGGTGTCGTAGGGGTGGACCTCGGCGTAGCGGAGCGCGGCCGCCGCCGGGGCGTGGCGCAGCAGCGCGGTCCGCAGCGCCACGTCCAGGCGGTGGCGCTCGTCGACCAGGAACGGCGCCTCGCTGGCCGCCAGGAGCTGGCCCGTGTACAGGCGGGCGGCGCCGTCGACGTCGCCCACGGCGAGGCGCTGGTGGACCTCGGCGGCGTCGAGGCGGACCGGCAGGGTCAGCCGGTAGGGCCGCGACTCCAGCCGGCCGCCCAGGGCCCGGCGCAGGTGGGACACCTCGGCCTTGAGGGTGGCGGCCCGGACGCTCCGGTCGCCGTAGAGCCGGGCGTGGAGCCCCTCCAGCGTTGCCGTCCCCGTCAGCGCCAGCGTGGCCAGGATCTCGTACTGGCGCAGCGTGAGCCGCAGGCGCCGCCCCTCCACCCGGGCGACGGGCTCACCCAGCACGTGCAGGTCGAGGTGGGGCTCCAGCAGGTCCGGGAGCGGCCGGTCCAGCGTCAGCAGCTCGTGCTCGACGAGCCGGGCCATCGAGGCCACCGTGGTCTGACCGAGCGGGTTGGCCCGCCTCCAGGTGGTGGACAGGTCGATGACGCCGACCGGGGTGCCGTCGGGGCCGTGGACCGGGGCGCCGTAGCACACCCAGTCGACCACCTCGTCGAGCCAGTGCTCGGTGCCGAACACGGTGACCGGCCGGTCGGCGGCCAGGGCCAGGCCGATGCCGTTGGTGCCGGAGGTCGCCTCCTGCCAGACACCGCCGGGCGTCAGGCCGATGCGCTCCGCCGGCCCCCGCAGCCACCGCGGCGTGTGCTGCCACAGCACCCGGCCGTCCGCGTCCGTGATGCAGGCGATGAGGTCGCCGGCCCGGGCGGCCTGCTCGAGCTGGGCGACCAGGCCCGGGCCCGCCCGCCGGATGGGTGACGCGTCCCAGCGGTCGCGGGCCTCGGCCTGGTCCACCGGCGCGGCCTGGCGGCGGGCGTCGATCAGGGGCGCGCACCGCTGCCAGGAGGCCTGGACCACCGGGTCCACGAGGGAACGGGCCGGCGCGACCCACGGCTGGGCCTTTGCCGCCTCGATGGCCTCAAGTCGGAGAACGACGTCTCGTCGCACCACGCCCCTTCTGCGACGTCCTCGCCGCGGCAGTCTAGGCGATGACCGCACTGCGCGCGTGAACGACCTCGGAAGAGAGTCGACCAACCTTCGTCCAACCCCGGAGCGTGCATCATCTGGCACGGTGGCGTTCCTTGGTGCGCTGCCCACTCCCCCCGGAGCCCCTGCGCCGCGGGGTCGGAGGCGGACTACGCCCGCCCGCCGCCGCCTCCGGCCCCGTCGGCCCCCCGATCTCGATTGACCCCCGGGTCAAGTGAGCCGGTAACCTGGGCGCATGACCGATCCGGCACACCGCTTCGAGTCCGTCCCGGCCGTGCGCGACGCGCTCGCCAAGGTCGACTACCTGGCCGACGACGGGATCGCCGGGGTCGTCTACCTCGCCGACCGGCTGGGCAAGCCGGTGCTGATCGAAGGACCCGCCGGCACCGGCAAGACCCAGCTGGCCAAGTCGGTGGCCGAGATCAGCGGGGCCCGGCTCATCCGCCTCCAGTGCTACGAGGGCCTGGACGAGTCCAAGGCCCTCTACGAGTGGAACTACAAGAAGCAGCTCCTGCGCATCCAGGCCGAGCGCAACGACGGCGCCACCTGGGCCGAGGTCGAGGACGACATCTTCTCCGACGAGTTCCTCCTCACCCGGCCCCTGCTCGAGGCCATCCGGGCCGAGGACCCCGTGGTGCTGCTGATCGACGAGGTCGACCGCGTCGAGGTCGAGACCGAGGCCCTCCTGCTGGAGATCCTCTCCGACTACCAGGTGTCGATCCCCGAGCTCGGCACGGTGACCGCCAACCAGGTGCCGCTGGTGTTCCTCACCTCCAACAACAC
>DASSUD010000148.1:0-3826 GCA_035707385.1 Acidimicrobiales bacterium | reverse complement strand
GTTCATGACGCCGAGGTCGTGGCGCTCCGCGATGGCGTACACCTCGGCCAGGACCTCGACCAGCCGGGTGCGGGGGACCACCGTGTCGTGCAGGTAGTAGTTGGGCGCCACCCGGGCCACCGCCCCGAACGCCGACTTGCGACCCTTCCACAGCAGCGCCCGCTCGGCGTCGTCGGCCGCCACCCGCACCGCCCGGGCGCCGTGCGCCCGCCCGATCTCGCCGACCCGCTCGACGCCGTCCGCCACGCCGGCGGGCAGGCCGTCCAGCTCGACCAGCAGGACCGCGGCCGCGTCCGTGGGATAGCCGGCCTGCGCGAACGCCTCGGCCGCCACGGTGATGCGCTGGTCCATCATCTCCAGCGCCGCGGGCAGCAGGCCGGCGGCGATGATGCCGCTCACGGTCTCGGCGGCCGCCGCCACGGTCGGGAAGTCGAGCAGCAGCGTCGCCACCGCCGGCGGGTCGGGCGTCAGCCGCACGGCGATGCGGGTGGCGATGCCGAGGGTGCCCTCGCTGCCCACGAACACGCCCCGCAGGTCGAGGCCGGCGGGCTCGGGGTCGAGGCCGCCCAGCACCGTGACCGTGCCGTCGGGCAGGACCACCTCCAGCGCCAGGACGTGGGCCGACGTGACGCCGTAGGCCAGGCAGTGGGGGCCGCCGGAGTTGTTGGCCACGTTGCCGCCGATGGTGCACGCCTGCTGGGACGACGGGTCGGGGGCGAAGTGCAGGCCGTACGGCGCCAGCGCCCGGGTCAGGTCGAGGTTGACGACGCCCGGCTGGACCCACGCCACTCGCTCGCTCGCGTCGACCTCCAGGATGCGGTCCATCTTGGTGGTCACGATCACCACGGGGTCGCCTACCGGCACCGCCCCGCCCGCCAGCCCGGTCCCCGAGCCGCGGGCCACGAACGGCCGGCCGTGGCGCCGGGCGATGCGGACGGCGGCCGCCACCTCCGCGGTGGTCAGCGGGAAGCAGGCCACCAGCGCCTCGCCCGCCAGCACCGACGCGTCCCGGCCGTACAGGCCGAGCTCGACGCCACCGGTGCGGACCCGGTCGGGGGCCAGCGCCGCGGCCAGGTCGGCGGCCAGCGCCGGCGCGCCCCCGACCCCCTCGGTGGTGGGCGAGCTCATGGAGGCCAGTCTGCCCGGGCGGCGCCCGTCACGCCCCCGTCCCGGCGGCCAGGTCGGGGAAGACCTTCGCCACCTTGGCCAGCAGGTACTCGCCGTAGGTGCCCTGCCAGGCGGCCACGCTGGCGCCGTCCCACCGGCTAGCGGCATCGTCGGGCGCAGGCCGGCTGCCGCCGGGCAGGGGGACGACCTCGGCGTCCCAGGACGGGTCGAAGAAGAACGCCATCGACACGCGGTCGTGCCCGCTGGTGTTGCGGACCCGGTGGGGCGTCGACCGGTAGCGACCCCCGGTCATGCGGTCGAGCATGTCGCCCAGGTTGACGACGAACGAGCCGGGCACCGGCGGTGCCTCGACCCAGCTGCTCGCCCTGCGGATCTCGAGCCCGCCGGCCCCGTCCTGGTGCAGGATCGTGAGCAGCCCGTAGTCGGTGTGCTCGGCCACCCCCCAGCCGGGGGCCGACGGCGGGACCGGCGGATAGCGGAAGATCCGGAACAGGATCGTCGGGTCCGCGGTCAGGTTGGCCGCGAACCAGCCGGCGTCGAGGCCCAGGCCCCGGGCCAGCAGCCCGGCCAGCCGGTGGCCCAGCGCGGTCATCACGTCCAGCCACTCCAGGACCGCGGCGCGCAGCCCGGCGGGCTCGGCCGGGAACAGGTTGGGGCCGTGCAGCGGGGTCCCGGCGGCGACCCGCGGGTGGTCCGGGCCCAGCTCGGCTCCGAAGTACAGGCCCTCCTTGCCGTCGGGCACCCCGGATGTCAGCTCCCCGCCCAGCGGGAACCACCCGCGCCACGCCCGCCCGCCCCGGGCCATGGCGATGGCGGCCTTGCCCGCCTCGTCGCGGGCGAAGAAGGCGCGTGCGGCACCGTCGAGGCGCGCCACCAGGCCCGGGTCGACTCCGTGGCCGACCACGTAGAAGAACCCGAGGCGGCGGCAGGCGTCGTCGATGGCGGCCGCGGCCGCCGCCGCGGGCGAGCGCAGGTCCACCACCGGCAGCACGGGCGCAGTCTCCCACGGGACCGGCCCCGGCATATTCGCTGGCCCGGCCGCACCGGCCCCGGGTATCCCGGGGGGATGGCGACGACCGCGACCGGCGTGCGGGTGGTCGAGGTGACCGAGCCCGGCTCCCCGGACTTCGCCGCGCTCCTGGCCGTGCGCCAGGGCGCCGACGCGGAGCTCGACCCCGCCGACCCCGTCACCCCCGCCGCCGAGCTGGCGGCCGAGCTGTTCCTCACCCCGCCGGACGTCCACGCCCGGGGGTGGCTGGCCACCGACGGCGGCGCCCCGGTGGGGGCGCTCACCCTCCAGCAGCACCGGGACGGCGTCAACGACGCCGCCATCGAGCTGGAGGCGGTGACGCTCCCGGCCCACCGGCGCCGGGGTGTCGCCCGGGCGCTGCTGCGGGTGGGGCTGGACGCGGTCGCGGCCCTGGACGGCACGTCGGTCATCGGCTGGTCCGCGGCCGAGGCGGGCGCGGCCCTGTGCCGGACGCTGGGGCTCACCCACCGCCAGGACGAACGGGAGAGCCGGCTGCGCATCGCCGATCTGGACGCCGACCAGCAGCGCCGCTGGATCGAGGAGGCGCCCGCCCGGGCCGCCGGCTACCGGCTGGAGGGCTGGGTGGGCATGACGCCGGACGAGCGGGCCGAGCCGCTGGCCCGGGCGCTGGCGTCCATGGTCGACGCCCCGATCGACGGCTTCGACTGGACCGTGCAGCCGGTCCGGCCCGACGAGCTGGTCGGCCGGGAGCGCTGGTGGGACGCCCGCGGGTACGACATCGTCACCACCCTCGCCCTCGCCCCCGGCGGCGAGCCGGCCGGGGCCAGCCAGATCCTCGCGTCCCGGCTCCGCCCCGCCGTCGCAGCCCAGGCCGACACCGGCGTGGTCGCCGCCCACCGCGGCCACCGGCTGGGCCGCTGGCTCAAGGCCGAGAACATGCGGCGCGCCCTGGCGCACGCCCCCGGCATCGAGGTGGTGGACACCACCAACGCCGAGTCGAACCCGTACATGCTGGCCATCAACGTGGACATGGGGTTCCGCCCCCACCACGCCTACGCCACGTTCCAGGGCGACCTGTCCACGGCGCGCGCCGCGGTCGGCTGAACCCGGAGCGGCGGCCGGGCGTCAGTGCTCGGCGGGGCTGGCGATGGCGTAGCTCGGGTTGAGGATGGCCAGGCGGGTCTTGTGGATGCCGACGGTGCCGGTCACCTCGATGCGGGTGCCGACGTGGACGCCGGCCAGCTCGCGCCGGCCGAGGAACACCGCCAGCAGGGTGCCGGTGCCGTCGTCGACGACGACCTCGAAGGTGGGCGCGTCCCGCTGGGGTGCCACCTGCACCGACCGGATCTGGCCCTTGACCCGCACCATGTCCCGCCACCGGACGTCCGCGATGGGCGTCACGGTCGACGTATCGCTCCGGGGCGGGCGGTCGTCGGCCACCTGCGGCGCGTTGGTGAGCCGGCCCCGGTCGGCGGGCGGGACGAGCTGGACGGCCTCCTCGGACATCCAGGTGTCGAGATGGAACGGCACGGTGGTCACGTTGGCGTGGGGCAGCTTGGACACCGCCTCCAGGATGCTCTCGGCCGTGCGGTCGTGGAGGATGCGGTGCCACAGGCCGTTGTACTTGCGGTCCGGCAGCAGCACCGACACCTCGGTCTCGCCGTCGGACAGCTCGTAGGCCACGTGCTCGACGGCGGCCTGGGTGAG
>DASSUD010000147.1:0-8899 GCA_035707385.1 Acidimicrobiales bacterium | reverse complement strand
CGCGGACGTCGGCCACGGTGATCTTGGCGCCCTCGGCGGCCAGGTGCTCGGCCAGCGCACCGCCCACCTTGCCCACCCCGGCGATGCACACGTGGCGGCCGGACAGCGACGGGCCGCCCCACAGCCGCTCGGCCACGGCCTTCATCGCCCACAGGACCCCCCAGGCGGTGGCGGGCGACGGGTCGCCGGAACCGCCGAGCGACTCGCTCACCCCCGTCACGTGGCGGGTCTCCCGGCGGATGACGTCCATGTCGGCCTGGGTGGTGCCCACGTCCTCGGCGGTCAGGTAGCGCCCCGACAGGCCCTCGACGAAGCGGCCGTAGGCCCGGAAGAGCGCCTCGCTGCGCAGCGTGGCCGGGTCCCCGAGGATGACGGCCTTGCCCCCGCCCAGGTCGTTGCCGCACACGGCGTGCTTGTAGGTCATGCCCTTCGCCAGCCGGCACACGTCGACCAGGGCGTCGTCCTCGGATGCGTAGGGGTAGAACCGGGTGCCGCCCAGCCCTGGCCCGAGCGCGGTGGAGTGGATGGCCACGATGGCCCGCAGCCCGGTGGCCGCGTCGTGGCAGTAGGCCACCTGCTCGAACCCGTCGGCCGTCAGGACGTCGAAGACGCTGGGCACGCCCCGAGGGTACCCCCCGGCCGGTCGGGCGCCGGTCCGTTCCTCGACCCGCCCGGCGGGCCGACCGGGCAGGTCAGTGGCCGAAATCGGATGACGGGGCACCTCCACGCAGCGGCTACCGTCGATCCGTGGCTTCCACGACCGCCGCTTACTCGATACGTCTCCGCGTCCGCCTCGACAACCGCCCGGGCTCGCTCGGGCGCCTTGCCACCGCCATCGGCGAGGCCGGGGGGAACATCGCCGCCATCGGCGGCTTCGACGTACGAGGGCCGGCCCTGGAGGAGGACCTGGTCGTCAACTGCCGCAACGCCGAGCACATCGAGGCGGTGCGGGCGGCGGCCGACGGGCTGGAGGGCTGCGAGGTGCTGGAGGTGCTCGACCGCACCTTCCTGATGCACGACGGCGGCAAGATCGAGGTCCTGGCCCGCATGCCGGTGGCCGACCGCGACGATCTGTCCATGGCCTACACGCCGGGCGTGGCCCGGGTGTGCAACGCCATCGCCGCCGAGCCGAACCGGGTCCACGACCTGACGATCAAGAAGAACACGGTCGCCATCGTCACCGACGGCACCGCGGTGCTGGGCCTGGGCGACATCGGGCCCGAGGCCAGCCTGCCGGTCATGGAGGGCAAGGCGCTGCTGTTCAAGCACTTCGCCGGGGTCGACGGCTTCCCGGTGTGCCTGGACGTGTCCTCGGCCGACGAGATCGTCGAGACCGTGCGGCGCATCGCCCCGGTGTTCGGCGGCATCAACCTCGAGGACATCGCCGCGCCCGAGTGCTTCGAGGTCGAGGAGCGGCTGAAGGAGATCCTCGACATCCCCGTGTTCCACGACGACCAGCACGGCACCGCCGTGGTCACGCTGGCCGCCCTGGACAACGCCCTCCAGATCGTCGACAAGAAGATGGCCGACCTGAAGGTCGTCATCGCCGGCGTCGGTGCCGCCGGCGTCGCCATCTCCAAGATCCTCATGCAGGCGGGCGTCGAGGAGATCATCGGCGTCGACCGCAAGGGCGCCATCTGGGCGGGTCGCGACGACCTCAACGTGGCCAAGCTGTGGTTCGCCGAGAACACCAACCCCGAGCGGCGGGAGGGCACGCTGGCCCAGATGCTGCCGGGCGCCGACGTGTTCATCGGCGTGTCGGGGCCGGGCCTGGTGACGGCGGCCGACCTGCGGTCCATGGCCACCGACCCCATCGTGTTCGCCCTGGCCAACCCCGACCCGGAGATCACCCCGGAGGAGGCCGACGGCCTCGCCCGGGTCATCGCCACCGGCCGCAGCGACTACCCCAACCAGATCAACAACGTGCTCGCCTTCCCCGGCATCTTCCGGGGGGCGCTCGACGTGGCCGCCACCACCATCACCGAGGGCATGAAGCTGGCGGCGGCCAAGGCCATCGCGGCCTGCGTCTCCGAGGACGAGCTGGCCTTCGACCACATCGTGCCGTCCGTGTTCGACGTCCGGGTGGCGCCCCGGGTCGCCGAGGGCGTGGCCCGGGCCGCCATCGCCGAGGGCGTGGTCCGGATGCACCGCCCCGCCCAGCCGTAGTCCCACCCCTACCCACGGTGTGGGACGATGCCGGGCATGGGGCTGTTGGAGACGAAGCCGCTCGTCGACGTCCTGGGTGACCGCCCGGCGGCGCGCTACGTTGCCGGCCTCGTGACCGGCACAGCAGGGGAGGCGTCGCCCGGCGACGAGTGGCCGCGGGAGCGGCTGTCGTCGGCCCTGGCGGCCGGGTCCGCCGGGCTGGCCACGGTGCGGATGATCATCGCCCAGCCGGACTGGGTCCACCGCCGGGTCGACGCCCTCGCCTACCGGGACGAGTCGACGTTCCGGCGCCAGCAGAGCGTCCACTTCACGCTGCCGAGGGCGGCGCCCGAGATCGCCGTGGAGTCCGCCCGCTTCCGGCTGGTGCCGCTGGCCACGCTGCGCAAGGCCACGCTGGTGGGCTTCGACTGCCGGGACGAGTCGGGGGGCTCGCTCCCCGTGCTCACCCGCCGGCAGCAGGGCCTGCTCACGGTGGCGGGCATGACCACCTGGGCGGAGGCGTTGGTCGGCGGGCCGCTCGACGCCGACGTGGCCGAGGAGGTCATCACCTGCGTGAACGGCCCGGCCCGGGACCGGGGCACGGCCCTCCGGGCGTTCGCCGCGGGCGACGGGCAGCGCGACCTGCTGCGGGGCGACGACATCTTCTCGCTGGTGCTGGAACGCCTGACCGACCAGTTCATCCTCACCACGCTGGTGCCCGACCCGCCGGGCACCCAGCGCATCGTGAAGTTCTCCTACGAGGAGTACGGCGAGCTGGCGGGCGAGAGCGGCCTCGGCCGGCCGCTGGCCGCGCTGTGCTGGATCCCGCGGCGGGCGGCGTCCACGGCCGAGGGGCTGTTCAGCGCCGAGAGCTACCACTTCGAGGCCGACCTGCCGCCCGGGGTCGAGATACCGGTGGCCACGCTGTGGGCCGGTGACGGCGAGGACGACCTGCGGTGCATCGACGTCGACCCCGGCGCCCACCTGCGCATCGCCCTGCGGGCCCCGGGGTGGGAGGAGGGCGTCGCCGAGGTCCGCTGGTCGCTGCGGCCCGCCCGCCGCGGCTGGCTGCGCGCCGCCTGGTACGCCACCGCCCTGGCCGCGGTGACGCTGGCGGTGTGCGCCTGGCGGCTCGACACCATCACCGCCGGCATCGACGAGGGCGGCGGCACCCGAACCGAGCTGACCGCGGCGGTGATCCTCGCCCTGATCGGCGCGCTGGGAGGGCTGGTGGCCCGCATCGAGGAGCATCCGCTGGTCACCCGGCTGCTGGCCTGGCCCCGGCGCCTGGCCGCGGTGGCGGCGCTGCTGCCGCTGGTGGCGGCGGGCAGCCTGGTGGTGGGCCCGGCGGGCGATGCCCGCCAGGTCCTGTGGATCGCGCTGGCGGTGGTGGCGGTGGCCATCGCCGCCGTGTTCACGGTGGCGTTCGCCGTGCCTTCCCCCACCGCGCGCGACCGGGCGCCGTAAGCTGACGGCCGTGCCCGAGCGCGCCACGAACATGTCCACGAGCGTGGTGCGCAAGCACGCCCGGGGGGTGACGGTGCTCCCCAGCGCGGAGGGCCCGTCGCTGCGGTCCGACCCCCGGTGGACCCGCGACCGCGCCCGGCGCGCCCAGCGCCTGCTCGACCGCCTCCTGGCCCGCCAGCCGCGCGACTGAGCGCCCGAGTGCCGGGTTCCCGTCCGACCACGGCGGACCCCGCCCACCTGGCCCTCCACACGCGCCTCGCCACCGTCCCCGCTGGCTAGTCTGCGCCGATCGGTCACGCCATCGACACCATCGACGAGCCGGCGTTCACCGCTCTGATCGAGCGGCACCGGCGGGAACTGCACGTCCACTGCTACCGGATGCTGGGCTCGTTCGACGAGGCCGACGACCTGGTGCAGGAGACCTTCCTGCGCGCCTGGCGGTTCCGGGACCGCTTCACCGCCGGCACCGGGCCGGGCGTGCGGCCGTGGCTGTACCGCATCGCCACCAACGCCTGCCTGGATGCCCTCCGGCGGCGCAAGCGGCAGGTCCCGGCGCTGGGATCTTTCGCCGACCTGCCGTGGCTGCAGCCCTACCCCGACCGGCTGCTCGACGAGCTGGCGGCGGACGGCGACGAGCCCGACCGGGTCGTCGTGTCGCGCGAGACGATCGAGCTGGCCTACGTGGCCGCGTTGCAGGTGCTGCCGGCCCGCCAGCGGGCGGTGCTGCTGGCCCGGGACGTGCTCGGCTGGTCGGCGGCGGAGACGGCCGACCAGCTCGGCCTGTCGGTGCCGGCCGCCAACAGCGCCCTGCAACGGGCCCGGGCGACGCTGGGCGAGAAGCTGCCCGCCCACCGCGCCGAATGGTCGGCGGCCGGCGCCCTGTCCGGCGAGGAGCGGGAGCTGCTGGCCCGGTTCATCGACGCCCACGAGCGTCACGACGCCGCGGCGGCCGCCTCCATGCTGCGGGACGACATCCGCATCACGATGCCACCCCAGCCGATCGTGTTCGAGGGCCGCGAGCACATCGCCGCGATGCTGGCGACGGCGTTCGGGGTCGAGGAGGTGGGCGACTGGCGGCTCGTGCCGACCGCGGCCAACCGTCTCCCCGCCGCCGCCAGCTACCTGCGGGAGTGGGGCGCCGAGGAGTTCGTGCCGTTCAAGCTGGACGTGGTCCGCATCGTCGACGGCGGGGTGGCCGAGGTGACCACGTTCGGGCCGAGCCTGTTCCCCGCCTTCGGGCTGCCGGACGTGCTGGCGTAGCCCACCGGCCCTCAGCCGGGGCGGGGCAGGCCGGCCAGGATGCCGGGGTCCCCGTCGGCGCTCAGCGACACGTCGTCGACGCCCGGCGGGACCGTGGCGAGCACGAGGTTCCAGGGCCCGTCGACCGCCGACTCGACGGGCAGCGCGTCGGCGGTGACGCTCGCAGCGCGGTCCCCGAAGATCGCCGGCGTCCCGGCGCTCGACGCCGCCCCGACGTACCACGTGCCGCCGACGAGCCAGCTGCCCGTCGCCGCGAACGACAGCCCCGCCGCCCCCCGGCAGTCGGCGCTCTCGCCGCTCGGGGTGCGGAGGCACAGCACGGCGAAGCCGCCCTCGCCCCGGACCTCGAGCGTGCCGGCACCCGTCGTGGCCGCGGCCAGCACCGGCAGGCCGGCCCCCGCGGTGGCGGCCCGGTCCCGCAGGTCGTCGAGGTCGGCCGCGGTGCCGCGGGCGACCCCGTCCGCCATGCGGTCGAGGGTGGCCTCGTCCACCGCCCGCGGGTCACCGCCGAGGGGCGACAGGTACAGCTCCCGGCCGTCCGGCCAGTCGACCCGCAGCTCGCCGGTGGCGGCGTCGAACGACCGGACCGGGCCGTTGCCGCCCTCCTCCTCGTGGAACCAGTGGTCGAGGTAGCCGAGCGGGAGGGAGTCGCCCACCGCCGCGTGCACCGACAGCCCGAGCCGCCCGCGGCCCGCGGCGGACGCCGGCACCCCCTCGCTCACCAGGAGCCGCACGGTGTTGGTGTCCCGCCCCGGCTCGATGTTCTCGCCCCGCAGTGGCAGCGTCCCGTCGCCCGGCGGGTCGAACCCGCCGGCGGGGCGGTCCGAGCGCCAGGTCAGGGCGTCGAGCGCGGCGATCGCCTCGGCGCCGGTCAGGCCCTTGTACAGGGCGGTGACGGTGGCGCTCCGCTCGTCCCACACGACCGTGTGGACGATCTCCCCGGTGTCGGCGCGGGGCGCGGCCCAGCCGCTCGTGCCCCGCACGGTGACAGGCCGGGCCCCGCCGGGGGGCTCCTGCCGGCTGCCGCCGGAGGCCTGGACGTAGAGGGCGCGGCCGTCGTCCGGGTCGCCGAACAGCTGGACGATGCTCCAGTCCCGCTCGGTGCCGGGGGCCTCGTCGGCCCCGCCGGACGCCTCCACCCCCCACACGGTCGTGCGCTCGGGCAGCCAGGTCGGCAGCAGCCAGCCGGGCGGGGCGCCGGAGACCGCGGCGGGGTCCGAGCGGTCCCCGCCGGTGAGGGCGACGGCCGACGCCGCGGCCAGGGCCACCACCCGCACCGCGGCGGCCAGTGCGGGCCACGACCTCCCGTGGCGGCCGGGTGCGGGACGCGCGACGGGCCCGCCCGGGGCGCTCCCGGAGGCCCCTTCGGCCTCGGCCTCCGATCCTGTCATCGGTCGATCTCCTTGCGAAGGTCCTGCAGGACGCGGCGGGAGGGGCTGCGGACGGTGGCAACAGGGCAGACGAGCAGCCGGGGGATCTCGTGGTGCCGGAGCTGCTCGTGGTGGGACACCGACCGTCCGCAGGAAGCCCGCCGGGGGTCCCGCCGGGCGTGACCCTCACGCCCGGAGTGGCGAGTGACCGTCGGCTACGTGCCCGGGAGGGGCGTCAGCCGGCGAAGAACCTCGTGAGGACCGGGGCGAGGGTGGCGGCGTCGACCTCGTGGGTCTGGCCGGGGATGCTCGTCCGCTCGGCGCCCGGCACGCGGCGGCGATGGTGTCGGCGGCGTCGTCGAAGAAGCTCCCGCCCCCGCCCACGAACGAGTCCGGGCTCGCCCCGCCGGTCGCCACCAGGGTGGGGACGGCCACCCGGGCGAGACGCTCGGTGGGCGGCGGGCCGTCGCCGATGCAGGCGGCGTCGTAGGCGAGCGTGGGGGCGATGGCCTCGCAGCCGGGCCACACGGGCGACTGCCGGGCGCCCTCGACCATCTCGTCCGTTGCCCCGGCGATGCGCATGAACAGGGCGAAGGCGTCGCCGCGCCGTCCCTCGGCCAGCGCCTCCGCCAGGGCGCGGCGGTAGTCCCGCCACCCCTGCGCCGCGTTCTCGTCCACGAAGTACGGCACCTCGTACACGGCGACGCGCTCGATCGCCAGGCCGGCGGCCGCGGCCTCCAGGGCCAGTGCCCCGCCCGACGAGATGCCGTAGACGTGGGCGCGGCCGCCTGCGGCGTCGATGACGGCGGCGAGGTCCTCGATCTCGCGCTCCCGGGCGTAGGGGGGCGTGTCGCCGCTGCCGCCGCGCCCGCGGCGGTCGTAGTTGACGACGGTGAACCGGTCGGCCAGCAGGGGGACGAGCGGGGCGTTCTCGGACCGGTCGACGGCCCCGCCGCCGACGAGGACGACCGCCGGTCCCTCGCCGGCGCGCTCGCAGGCGAGGTCGGTGCCGTCGCGGGATGTCACGTTCTCCATGCCCTGACTACTCCGGGACCGGCGCGATCTCATCGGCGCTGCTCGCGGCGAGCGTACGATGTCGGGCGCGGGGCGGACCTGGACACGCCGACGGGGAGAGGGACGACGTGACGCAGAACGGGTTCAAGGGTGTGGCCGCCGCGGCGGTGCTGTGCGTCGCGAGCCTGGGCGCGGCGGGTGGTCCGACGGCCGCGGCATCGCCCTGCGACCCCGCGGCCGACGCGTTCGCCGGGCGCGGTGGCGAGCCCCGGGAGCCGGACCTGGGCCAGGCGCACCAGGACCTGCCGGCGTCGGCCAAGGGCCGCGCCGGGCCGGACTTCGGGGCGCGGATCCCGGTGTACGTCCACGTCGTCACCGACGGGTCGGTCGGCGATCTGACGACGAAGCAGATCATGGACCAGATCCGCGTCCTCAACCTGACCTTCGCGGGCGGGGAGGGCGGCACGGACACCGGCTTCTCGTTCGACCTGGCCGGCGTGACGCGCACGGACAACGCCGGCTGGTTCCACGCCGGGCCCGGCGGCGTCGAGGAGCACTCGATGAAGAGGGCCCTCCGCCAGGGTGGGCCGAACACGCTGAACCTGTACTCGACGACCGCCGGCCCCTACCTCGGCTGGGCGTACCTGCCCGACATCGTCACCAAGCCCGGCCAGGTGCACCTGGACGGCGTCGTGGTCGACTGGGAGTCGATGCTGGGCACGTCGACGACGTACGCGGGCCGCTACGACCAGGGCGAGACCGGGACCCACGAGGTCGGTCACTGGCTCAACCTCGAGCACACCTTCTACGGCGGCTGCAACGCCAAGGGTGACTTCGTGGACGACACCCCGGCCCAGAAGGCACCGACCTCCGGCTGCCCCGAGGGCAAGGACACCTGCTCGGCTCCCGGGCTCGACCCGATCCACAACTACATGGACTACTCCTACGACTCCTGCTACACGGAGTTCACACCCGGCCAGACGCGGCGGATGAGCGACGCCTGGTTGCTCTACCGGGCCGGCGGCTAGGGGGTGACGGCGTCCGGATCAGGACGTCCGCCGTCCTGATCCGGCGCGGGAAGCCCCGGTCGTTCGGCTACCGTCCCGGCCGCCGGCGCGGTGGCTGACAAGGGGACGAAGCTCGATGAGTGCTCAGGCGGTCAGCCCTGTGCACGAGGAACGGCAACCACCGCCCGAGGCCCGGCCGGCCGCCGCCGGCCCGGTGGCGCGGTGGGCCCCGGTGGTGGCCGCGGCCATGGCCATCCTGCCGATCCTGGTGGCGCCCATCCGGGCGAACCGCCGCGGCTGGATGCCCTACGGCGACGACGCCTACTTCAGCGTCCGCGCCTGGGACGTCTTCAGCCGCGACATCCCCCTGCTCGGCACGTCCTCGTCCGGCACCGGGCGGGTGACGCGGTACGGCATCAACCATCCGGGCCCGCTGCAGTTCGACCTGCTGGCGGTGCCGGTCCGCCTGCTGGGGCACGACCTCGGCACGGCGCTCGGCCAGGCCCTCGTCAACGCCGCCGCCCTCGCCGTCGTGGCCTGGCTGTGCAGCCGGCTGCTCGGTCGGGCCGGCGCCGCCGTGGCCATGGCCGGCTGCGCCGTGCTCGTGTGGTCGATGGGGTCCGAGGTGCTCTACCG
>DASSUD010000146.1:0-8383 GCA_035707385.1 Acidimicrobiales bacterium | reverse complement strand
CCGCGAGTACCCCGAGGTCAACGCCAGCTTCGGCGAGAACGAGCTGATCGTCCACAACTACGTGAACCTCGGCATCGCCGTCGACCTCGACTTCAAGGGGCTGATGGTGCCGGTCATCCACGACGCCGACGGCAAGCGCCTCCGGGCGCTGGCGCGCGAGGTCAGCGACCTGGGCCGCCGGGCCCGGTCCAAGCAGCTCGGGCCCGACGACATCGCCGGTGGCACGTTCACCATCACCAACCCCGGTCCCTACGGCACCACGATCACGCTGCCGATCATCAACCAGCCCCAGGTGGCCATCCTGTCCACCGACGGGGTCAAGCGCCGGCCGGTGGTCGTCGACCTGCCCGACGGCACCGAGGGCATCGCCATCCACTCGGTGGGCAACATCACGCTGACCTGGGACCACCGGGCGTTCGACGGCGCCTACGCCGCCGCCTTCCTGCGCCAGGTCAAGGACGTCCTCGAGAGCCGCGACTGGTCGGCCGAGCTGGCTTGACATGGCGCTGACGCTTGGCGTCCACCACGGCGGCGAGGCCACCGGCGGGCTGGCCGCCCTCCTCGGCGCGGACCGTAGCCTGGCGCCATGACGCTCCGGGTGCGGTGGCTGGGCAAGGTGCCCTACCGGGAGGCGTGGGCGCTCCAGCGCGCCCTGCACTCCGGGTCGCCGGACGACCACCTCCTGCTGCTGGAGCACCCCCACGTCTACACGCTCGGGGTCCGCACCGACCTGCGCCACGTCCTGGTACCCCCGGCCGAGGTGGGCGCCGACCTCGTGCGCACCGACCGGGGTGGCGACGTGACCTACCACGGGCCGGGCCAGCTGGTCGGCTACCCGATCGTGTCGCTGCCGGCCAAGCGGGGCGGCGGCCACCACGGCATGGCCGACACGGTGGCCTACGTGCGCTCGGTCGAGCAGCTGCTCATCGACGCCCTGGCCGACGTGGGCCTGCCCGGGGCCGGTCGCCTGCGCGGCTACCCGGGGGTGTGGGTCGACCCGGACGGCGACGATCCCCGCAAGATCGCGGCCATCGGCGTGCGCCTGACCCGGGGCCGGTCGATGCACGGCTTCGCCCTCAACGTGGCCCCCGACATGCGCTACTGGGGCTACATCGTGCCGTGCGGCATCCCCGACAAGCGGGTGACCTCCCTGGCCGAGGAGGGACTCGACGTCGGCATGCGCGCCTTCGCCGACGCGGTGGCCGCCCGGGCCGCCGTGCTGTGGGGCCACGGCGGCGTCGACCGGCGGGACGTGGCCTGGCGCCACCGCCCCGAGGACCTGTCCGCCTTCAGCCGGGGCGAGGGCCCGGGCGACACCGTCCCGGCCCGGGCCGACCGGCCCGACAGCGCGGCCGCCGGCGACCTGGTCGCCGGCGACGGGGCCGCCGGCGACGGGGTCCCGGTGCGGCTCAAGGGCCGGCTGGCCGCGGCCGGGGTCACCGAGGGCCTGCGGATCTCGGCCCGCAAGCCGCCGTGGCTGCGGTCGCCGTTCCGCACCGCGCCCGGCTACCTGGGCCTCAAGCACACGATGCGCGACCTCGGCCTGGTCACGGTGTGCGAGGAGGCGGGCTGCCCCAACATCTTCGAGTGCTGGGCGGACGGCACCGCCACCTTCATGATCAACGGCGAGCGCTGCACCCGGGCCTGCGGGTTCTGCCTGGTCGACACCCGCCACCCCGAGGCCCTCGACCCCGGCGAGCCCGAGCGGGTGGCCGAGGCGGTCGAGCGCATGGGCCTCGGCTTCGCCGTGGTCACCGCCGTGGCCCGCGACGACCTGCCCGACGGCGGTGCCGGCGCGTTCGCGGCCACGATCGAGGCCATCCGGCGCCGGACCCCGGGGGTCCAGGTCGAGGTGCTGATCCCGGACTGCAAGGGCGACGAGGACTCCCTGGCCACCATCTTCGCCGCCCGTCCCGACGTGTTGAACCACAACGTCGAGACCGTTCCCCGCCTCCAGCGGGCGGTGCGCCCCTCGGCCGGCTACGCCCGCAGCCTGGCCGTCCTGGCCCGGGCCAAGGAGGCCGGGCTGGTCACCAAGTCCGGGCTGATCGTGGGCATGGGCGAGACCGACGACGAGGTCGTCTCCACCCTGGCCGACCTGCGGGCGGTGGGCGTCGACATCGTCACCGTCGGCCAGTACCTGCGGCCCACCACCCACCACCTGCCGGTGGCCCGGTGGGTGGAGCCCGCCACCTTCGCCGCCTACCGGGAGGCGGGCGAGGCGCTGGGCGTCGGCCACGTCGAGTCGAGCCCGCTCACCCGGTCCAGCTACCACGCCCGCCAGGCCGCGGGCGGCACGTTGCGGGCGGCCGCCACGCCGTAGGTGCAACTTGGCGCCGTGCCCGGGCGCCAGTTGGTCGTGGGAGATGGCGGGGCGGCGGGGACGGCCCGGGCCGAGTCGGTCGAGGACGGGTACCGGCCTGCACTGTGGGCGGGTGGCGCCCGTACGATGGCCGGCATGCTCGCCGAGCGTGCCACCCGGGCCCGGGCCCGCATGGACGAGGTGGGGGTCGACGTCCTCCTGCTGTCCGTCGGCCCGGACCTGCCCTACCTGACCGGCTACGAGGCGATGCCGCTGGAGCGGCTGACGATGCTGGTGCTGCCCCGCGACGGCGACGCCACCCTCGTGGTCCCGGCGCTGGAGGCGCCGCGGGTCACCGAGCGCCCCGACGTGTTCGGCCTGCGGCCCTGGGGCGAGACCGAGGACCCGGTCGCCATCGTCGCCGGCCTGGTGGGGGCGGCGGGGCGGGTGGCGGTCGGCGACCACACCTGGGCCCGCTTCGTCCTCGACCTCCAGGCCGCCCTGCCGGGTGCGGCGTTCTCCAAGGCGGGCCGGGTCACCGGGCCGCTGCGGGCGGTCAAGGACGGGGCCGAGGTCGAGGCGCTGCGGGCGGCGGCCGAGGCGGTGGACCGCATCGCCGCCGACCTCCAGGCCGGCGCCATCGATTTGGTGGGCCGGACGGAGGCGGAGGTGTCGGCCGACCTCGGCCGGCGCATCGTGGCCGAAGGCCACCAGCACGTGAACTTCGCCATCGTGGCCTCCGGGCCCAACGCCGCCAGCCCCCACCACGAGGCCGGCCCGCGGGTCATCGGCCCCGGCGACGTCGTGCTGTGCGACTTCGGCGGCACCATGCTCGACGCCGAGGGCGTCGGCTACTGCAGCGACATCACCCGGTGCGTGCACGTGGGCGAGCCGCCGGCCGAGGTGGCGGAGGCCTACGCCGTGCTGCGCGAGGCCCAGCGGGCGGCGGTGGCGGCCGCGGTGGTCGGCACGCCGTGCGAGGAGGTCGACGGCGTGGCCCGCCGGGTCATCGCGGCGGCGGGCTACGGCGACCGGTTCATCCACCGCACCGGCCACGGCATCGGCGTCGAGGAGCACGAGGACCCCTACATCGTGTCCGGCAACGGCACCCCGCTGGCCCCGGGCCACGCCTTCTCGGTCGAGCCCGGCATCTACGTCCCCGGCCGCTTCGGTCTGCGGCTGGAGGACATCGTGGTCGCCGCGGACGCCGGCCCCGACGAGCTGAACACGGCGGACCACGCGCTGGCGGTGGTCGAAGGTTGATCTGGCGGCGCATGCGCCGAGATCCCGGCGCATACGCCGCCAAATGTCGTTCGCGGGCCGGGTCGCCCTACCCTCGCACGCCGTGATCCGCCTCGACGCCGCCACCGTGCTCCTCCAGTGGGCCGTCGGTGGCCTGCTGTTCCTGTGGGTCACGACCCGGGGCCGGGAGGTCGGCATCGGCTACGGCTGGCTGGTCCGGGGCACCTACGTCCTGATGGCGCTGGGCGCCTTCGCCGTCGGCGTGTGGTTCGACCCCGTGCCGGTGCGCGACGTGTCCGCCCTGGCCGTCGCCGTGGCCTCGGGCGCGGCGCTCGGGGTGTCGGTGGTGCGGCGCAAGGCCGGCGTGGCGGGGGAGCGGGCCCGGGTCGAGCGCCGGTCGGCGCGCGTGACGGCCATGACCGGGATCGACCGCCGGCCGGACGGCCCCGACCCGGGCGTGCCGGAGTTCCCGCCCGCCCTCGACCTGATCGCGCCCCTGGTGGGCATCCCCGGGCTGGTGGCGGCCGGCATCGCGGCCGGTGACCCCGCCCTGCTGTCCGTGGCCCGCGTCCTGGTGGGGGCGGCCTTCCTGGGCGCGATCTCCGACGGGATGCTGCTCGGCCACTGGTACCTCGTCCAGCCGGGCCTGGCCCGCAAGCCGCTGCTGGAGATGGTGCGGTGGACCGGGATCATCTGGCCGTTCGAGATCGCCGTCATGATCTGGCCGGTGGGCATGCTGTCGGTCCTGGCCGGCACGGTCGACGACGGCTACGGCGGCATCCTCGGCTGGTTCTGGCTGGCCTGCGCCGTCACCACGATCGGCCTGCTGGCGGTGACCCGGGCCGCCCTGCGGGAGCGGTACTACTCGGCGGTGATGGCTGCCACCGGCCTGCTGTACCTGGCCATCCTGACCGCCTTCGGCACCGACCTGGTGGCCCGGGCGGTCCTCGCCGGTTAGGGCGTGCGGGGGCCGGCCAGGCGGAACAGCACGGCCACGCCGAAGGCGATCAGCCCCAGCGGCAGGAGGATCCGCGCCTCCTCCACCAGCTCGCCACCGGCCAGGACCACGATCCCCGCCGCGGTCGCCAGCAGCCCGAACACGAAGCTCACCGGGTCGAACGGGTGGCTAGCCACGGACCACCTCCAGTGTGCCGAATCCCACGGACAGGTCGAGGTGCAGGCGGGGGCCGCCGGGCTCGCCCTGCAGGGCGAAGGCCCGGTCGATGTCGGCGCCCTCCTCGGACGTGCCGGCGCCGCCCGGCCAGTCGACGCCACCCGCCCGCACCGACGAGTCGACGGTGACGCGGGCGTCCTCGGGCACCACGACCAGCAGCTCGCCCAGCCCGACGGCGGCGTCGATCTCGGTGGTGCCGGTGCGGGCCAGCGGTGCCGCGGTCAGGTCGAGGGTCATGTCGCCCATGAGCAGCTCATGATCCCCGTCGAGCTCGCGCCGGGTGTCGACCACGATGTCGCGGTCGCCGATCCCGGCGTCGAGCGGCACGTCGAGCATCTCGTCCACCACCAGCAGGAACGCCAGCAGCAGGCCCACCGGCACGAGGGCCGCCGCCCGGCCCCACCAGGTGGCCAGCAGCAGCGCGACGCCGACGGCCAGCAGCCCGACCGCCAGAGCCCCCCGCCAGGACACGTCGACGGCGCCGATCGAGTCCAGCAGCCAGAGCACGCCGGCCGCCAGGACCAGGAGGGCGGCCAGCACGGAGGACAGGCGCGAGCGCGGTGCCGGCTCCGCGGCGGGCTCGGGCCACCAGTCCGAACCCGGGGGAGAGGGCTCGGCTGCCCACCCCGCGGCCGCCGGTGTCCCGTCGCCGGTCAGGGTGTCGTCGACGGGTCCGGTCGGGGTGATGGTTGTGGTGCTGGGAGCGCTCTCCGTGTCGGATCGGGGCGCCCAGGGGGTGCGATCCCGGGTGAGGAGCCAGATGCCGAGGGCCACCAGCGCCACCGCGGCCGGGAACGGCCGCAGGAACCAGGCGTCGTCGACGAGCACGGCGGCCAGGACGATCCCGATAACCACCACCGCGGGATGGGCGTCGCCGAGGCCGCCGACCGGCTCGGCCCGCACCCGGGGCTCGCCGGGGCCGCGCTCGGGGACGAAGTATCCGGCCACGAAGTAGGCCAGCATCGTCCAGGGCGTGACGAGGGTGAGGATGACGGCCGCGGCCCGGACCAGCCGGACGTCGAGGCCGAGCCAGTCGGCCAGGCCGCTGCACAGCCCGGTGACCATGGCGTCGTCGGGCTCGCGCACGAGGCGGCCGGTCCCGGGGCGGACCGGGTCGCGCGGTGGGGACGGGGGTGCGTCGTTCACGTCCTCATCATCACGACGGTCCGTGCGGGTCACCATCGGGGATGCCCCTGACCGGCTCCCTGAGGCGGCCGGGTGGGTGCCCGGGCCATCATGGCGGGGCCGATGGACTCCACCCCCCGCCCGCCGCTGGCCGGCCTCCCGCCCGGCCTGGCCCGCCGCCCCGACGAGCGGGTGGTGGCGGGCGTGTGCGCCGGCATCGCCCGCTGGATCGGCGTCGACCCGCTGGTGGTGCGGGTGGCCACCGTCGTGTTGGCCCTGGCCAACGGGGTGGGCGTGGTCGCCTACCTCGTGGCGTGGCTGGTGCTGCCGGCCGAGGGCGGCGGCACCGGGGCGGAGCCCGCCGCCGGCCGGCCGACCCGGGACGGCCGGGCGGGCGAGCTGGCCGTCGGCGTCGGGTGCATCACGCTCGGCACGCTGCTGCTGGTGCGGTGGGCGGCGCCGTTCTTCCCCGACGGGCTGGTGTGGCCGGCGGCCATCGCCGGGCTGGGCATCGGCGTGGCGCTGGCCCGGGCGGGAGACGGCGACCACCGCTGGCGGGACCTGGCCGCCCGGCTCCCCGGCAACCCGGTGGAGGTCCTGCGGGGCGGCGGGGTGGCGTGGGTCCGCATCGCCGCCGGGACCGGGCTGCTGGTGCTCGGGCTCGGCACCTTCCTGGCCACCAACGGGGCCTTCGCGGACCTGAGCGCCATCGGCATGTCGGTGCTGGCCACGGCGCTGGGCGGGGCGCTCATCCTGGGGCCGTGGCTGTACCGGCTGGTCGGGCAGCTGGGCGACGAGCGGCGGGAGCGCATCCGCAGCGAGGAGCGGGCCGACATGGCCGCGCACCTCCACGACTCGGTGCTGCAGACCCTGGCCCTGATCCAGCGCCACGCCGACAGCCCGGCCGAGGCCCGCAGCCTGGCCCGCCGCCAGGAGCGCGAGCTGCGGGCCTGGCTCTACGACGACCGGCGCCCGGCCGGCGGCGACGGCGATCCCACCACGCTGGCCGCGGCCCTCGACCGGCTGGCCGACGAGGTCGAGGCCGACCACGGCGGCACCGCCGTCGAGGTGGTGACGGTGGGTGACTGCCCCCTCGATCCCGGGGTGGTCGCCCTCGTCAACGCGGCCCGGGAGGCCGTGGTCAACGCCGTCCGCCACAGCGGGGCGCCCGAGGTGTCGGTGTACGCCGAGGTGGCCGGCGGCCGGGTCGAGGCGTTCGTGCGGGACCGGGGCCGGGGCTTCGACCCGGCGGCCGTCGAAGCGGACCGGCACGGCATCGCCCGCTCGATCGTGGCCCGCATGGCCCGCCACGGGGGCCGGGCCGAGGTGCACAGCGCACCGGGCGAGGGCGCGGAGGTGGCCCTGTCGGTGGCGTGCGAGCCGGAGGCGGTGGCGTGACCGCCACCCGGGTGTTCCTGGTCGACGACCACCGGCTGTTCCTGTCCGGCGTGCGGGCGGAGCTGGCCGGGCGGTTCGACATCGTCGGCGAGGCCACCGATGTCGAGTCGGCGGTCGAGGGCATCCGCCGGACGGAGCCCGACGTGGTCCTGCTCGACGTCCACCTGCCGGGGGGCGGCGGCAAGGCGGTGATCGAGACGGTGCGGCCCTCGCACCCCGGGGTCGTGTTCCTGGCCCTGTCGGTGAGCGACGCGGCCGAGGACGTGATCGGCGTGATCCGGGCCGGGGCCCGGGGCTACGTCACCAAGACGATCGCCGCCGGCGAGCTGGCCGGCGCGGTCGAGCGGGTGCGGGAGGGCGACGCTGTGTTCTCGCCCCGGCTGGCGGGGTTCGTGCTGGACGCCTTCGCCGGCGAGGTCCCGCCCGGCACGGCCCTGGATCCCGAGCTGGACCAGATCACCCCTCGGGAGCGGGAGGTGCTCCGCCTGCTGGCCCGGGGCTACACGTACAAGGAGATCGCCCGGCGGCTGGAGGTGTCGATCAAGACGGTGGAGTCGCACGTCTCGTCGGTCCTGCGGAAGCTGCAACTGTCCAGCCGCCACGAGCTGACCCGCTGGGCCACGGACCGCCGCCTGATCTGACCCGGGTGCGTTCCGGCGGCGATGGGGGCCGGTGCGGTGCCGCGGGGCGCCGCCGGACCGCGTCGGGTGGGTCAGCCGGGCTCGGGAACGGTGGCCGGGCACAGCACCGGGGTCGTGCCCGGCGCCGGGGCGGGCGGGAGCGGGCAGGCGTCCCGGGCTGTGACCGTGCTGGTGACGAAGTCGAGCATCGTCGGTGACCAGCCCACCGAGGCCGGGGGGACCTCGACGCCGTCGCCGTCGGGATCGAGGACGGTTGGCACGGGGTCGGCCGCCTCCGGCGGGGCGGGGTCGGGTGCCGGCGCCGGCGACGGGCCCGGGTCGGGGCTCGGAGCCGGGATCGGGGCAGGGGCGGGCGCCGGGTCCGGGGCGGGTGCGGGGTCCGGTGCCGGTGCGGGGGCGGGCGCCGGGTTCGGGCCAGGGTCCGGTGCGGGAGCCGGCTCCGGTGCGGGCTCCGGTGCCGGGTTCGGTGCCGGGGCGGGCTCGGGGTCGGGTGCCGGCGCG
>DASSUD010000145.1:0-6689 GCA_035707385.1 Acidimicrobiales bacterium | reverse complement strand
GTGGGCGCCGGGGGCGGGTCGGTGGCCTGGGTGTCGCCGGAGGGGGCGCTCAAGGTCGGGCCCCGCTCGGCCGGCGCCGACCCGGGGCCGCTGTGCTACGGCCGGGGCGGGACCGAGCCGACGCTGACCGACGCCGCCCTGGTCCTCGGGCGCATCCCGCCCCACCTGCTCGGCGGCGAGATCCCCCTCGACGCGGGCGCGGCGCGGCGGGGGATCGAGGCGCTGGCCGCGGCCGTCGGGCTGGCGCCCGAGGCGTGCGCCGCGGGCATCGTCGAGATCTGGACGTGGAACCAGGCCAACGCCATCCGCCAGGCCACCGTCCGGCGGGGCATCGACGTCCGGGACCTGGCCCTGTGCGCCTTCGGCGGCTCCGGCCCGCTGGAGGCCGCCCGCCTGGTCGACATCCTCGACCTGCCGGCGGCGGTGGTCCCGCCCGACCCCGGCAACCTGTGCGCCCGGGGCCTGCTCACCGTGGACGTGCGCATCGACGACGTCCGCACCTTCGTGGCCGCCCACCGGGACCTCGACGTCGGCGCCCTGGCCAAGGTCTACGGCGAGCTGGGGGACCGGGCCGCGGCCTCCCTCGGCGCCGAGGGGTTCGACCCCGCCGACCAGCGGTTCCTGCGCTCGGCCGACCTCCGCTACGACGGCCAGGCGTTCGAGGTGCGCGTCGAGGTCCCGGCCGGACCGGTCGACGCCGACCTGGCCGGCGCGGTCCTGGCGGCGTTCCACGACGAGCACGAGCGCCTGTACGGCTACTGCTACCGGGACCGGCCCGAGCACGGGGTCGAGTGGGTCAACGTCCGCCTGACCGGCATCGGGCCGCTGGAGGCCCCGCCCCTGGCCCCTGCCCGGCCGGGGACCGGCGCGGTCACGCCCACGGGGACCCGCCCGGTGTGGTTCGCCGGCGGCTGGCACGACACGCCGGTGCTGTGGCGGCCCGACCTGGGGGCGGGCGACGAGGTGGTCGGCCCCGCGGTCGTGGAGGAGTACGGCTCGACGCTGCCGGTCCCGCCCGGCGTGCGGGTGGTGGTCGACCGGCTCGGCTCGCTGATCGCCCGGCGGGAGCGCGAGTCGTGACCGACGTCGACCCGGTGCTGGTGGAGATCGTGGAGGGCACCCTGGCCTCGGTGGAGGCCGAGGTCGAGGACCAGATCGGGCGCACCTCCCGCTCGCCCATGATCCGGGACCAGCACGACTTCCGGGCCGGCATCCACGACCGCCGCCTCCGCAAGCTGACCGGCCGGTCGTACTCGGCGCTGGTCCACCCGGTGGTGCGGGACTTCCCGATCGAGACGATGCGGCCGGGCGACATCTACTTCCACAACGACGTCTACCTGTCCGAGGGCGGCATCGGGCACCTGCCCGACCTGTGCGTGACCGTGCCGGTGTTCCACGACGGCGAGGTGGTGGCGTTCGTGCAGGCCTTCGGCCACCACGACGACATCGGCGGGGCGGTGCCCGGGTCGATGCCCAGCCACGCCACCTCGGTGTTCGAGGAGGGGCTGATGGTCCCGCCGGTCAAGCTGCACGACGCCGGCGTGCCCAACGAGGGCGTCATCCGCATCCTGACCCGCAACTCCCGCATGCCCGACTCGATCGCCGGGGACCTCGACGCCGAGTGCTCGGCCTGCCTGATGGGCGCCCGCCGCCTCGGCGACCTGTTCGCCCGCTACGGGAGAGAGGTGGTCGAGTCGTGCTTCGACGCCATCGTGGCGTCGTGCGCCGAGACGTTCCGCCGCGAGCTGCTGGCCAGGATCCCCGACGGCACCTGGACCTGGGAGGACTACGCCGAGCACGACGGGGTGGACGAGCCCCGCCTCCACGCCCAGCGCATCACGCTGACCAAGACCGCCGACCGGCTGGTCCTCGACCTGACCGGCACGAGCCCGCAGGCCAAGGGGCCCATCAACCACGCCGGCGACTACGCGGACGGCAACTTCCTGAAGAAGTGGCTGGCCCCCATCCTGCGCAACCTGGCCGAGACGCCCGAGCGCATGGCCGAGCTGGACGTCAACGAGGGCGTGGTCGAGCTCATCGACATCCGCTTCCCGCCGCCGGGGACGCTGGTGACGCCGGTGTTCCCGGCGCCGACCAACGCCCGCACGTTCGTGATCCTGCGGCTGCTGGGCGTGCTGGCCGGAGTCATCGCCAAGGCGGTGGACGGCTACATGCCCGCCGACCAGGAGACGATCCGCTACACCGGCATCTCCGGCCACGACGCCGAGGGCCGCTGGTACCTGAACCGCGAGATCCTGGGCGGGGGGTCGGGGGGTCGCTACTACGCCGACGGCAGCGACACCATCCACGTGGTGCCCGAGTCCCGCAACCTGCCGGTCGAGTTCGTGGAGAACCGTTTCCCGGTCCGGGTCGAGACCCTGGCCCTGGCCACCGACTCGGGGGGCGCCGGGGCCTTCCGGGGCGGGTTGGGCTACCGCAAGGAGATCCGGGCCCTCCACCCCGCCACCTTCATGTCGGTGGCCGACCGGTCGATCCTGTCGTGCTGGGGTGTGCGGGGCGGCCGGGCCGGTACGCCGTTCCGGGTCACCATCGACCCCGGCGGCCCGCGCCAGCGGGTGATGCCGGGCCTGTGCGACGGGGAGCCGGTGGCCGCCGGCGAGGTCATCCGCATCGAGACCACCGGTGGCGGCGGGTGGGGCGACCCCCTGACCCGCGACCCGGCGGCGGTGGCCCTCGACGTGGCCCAGGGCAAGGTCAGCCGGGAGGCCGCCGAGCGGGACTACGGCGTGGTGCTCGGGGATGCCCCCGGCGTCGACGAGGCGGCCACCGCCACCCTGCGGGCCAGGTTGGCGGCCGAGCGGGGCGAGCCGCCGATGTTCGACCGCGGCCCCGGCTACCCCCGGCTGTCGGGCGGCGCCACCAGGGCCGACGTCGACACCTGACGCCGGGTGTCAGGCGGTCAGCAGCTCCTTGACCGCGGCCCCGATGCCCTCGGCCAGCACGTCGAGGTCGGGGGCGCAGTCGTAGTCGCCGGTGAGCCCGAAGGTCAGCTCGCCGTTGTAGGAGAAGATCGACACCCCCACCCGCAGGGGGGCGGCCAGCGGCACGTAGGGGAACGCCCGCAGCAGCTTCCTCCCGCACGAGTACAGCGGGAACTGGGGGCCGGGCACGTTGGTGGTGACCGTGTCGAGGTTCCCCATCCGGCGGGCGGCCCGGGTGGCGACCCGCATGCCCAGCGTCAGGAGCATGGGCGGTGCGAAACCCATGCTCGAGGTCAGGGCCTCGCCGGCCACCGCCTGGCGGGACTCCTTGAGGTCCCGGAGCTGGGCGGTGATGGCGTGCAGCCGCTCGACCGGGTCCTCGATGCCGACCGGCAGCTCGGCGAACATGGCCGACACCTTGTTGGTCAGCGTCCCGTCACCCGCGGCGGGGCCGCCGTCGCCGCGGGGGCGGACCGACACGGGAACCAGGGTCCGGATGACCCGGCCCGCCACGTCCTCGCCCCGGCTGAGCAGCAGGTCCCGGAAACCCCGGGTGATCAGCGCGAGGACCACGTCGTTGACCGTGCCGCCGTGGGCCGCCCGGATGCGCTTGACGTCGGCCAGGTCGGCGTCGGCCCAGGCGTAGCGCCGGTGGGGCCCGATCGGCCCGTTGAGGCTGGTGGGCGGGGTGGGCCGGGCGAGGCTGGACAGCGCGAGGGACCCCTTGGCGATCTCCAGCACCGCGTCGAGCGTGCGCTGGGGGCGGCGGACGAGCGAGCCGAGCGCCCGGAACTGCTCGTAGGGGCTGGTGGCGAGATCGAGCGCGGCGTCGCGGGCCAGCCGGGCCGGCGACGGCGCCGGCCGCGGCTCCCAGTCGTCCTCCAGTGGGGCGGGCACCTCGGGCGACAGGTCGAGGATGACCGACAGCAGCTCGGTGCCCGACACGCCGTCCACCAGGCAGTGGTGCACCTTGGACACCATGGCCCAGCGGCCGTCGCCGAGGCCCTCGACCATCCAGATCTCCCACAGCGGCTTGGTCCGGTCGAGCTGCTGGGACATGACCCGGCCGACGAGGAGGCGCAGCTCCGCCTCGCCGCCAGGGGCGGGCAGGGCCGTGTGGCGGACGTGGTACTCGATGTTGAAGTGCGGGTCGTCGACCCACACCGGCCGCCCCAGCGACAGCGGCACGGTCGCCACGTGCTGGCGGTAGCGGGGCACCAGCGACAGCCGCCCGGCCACGGTGGCCGCCAGCTCCTGGTAGGCGGGCGGTGGTCCCTCGAAGATGCCGATGGAACCGATGTGCATGTGGTTGACGTCGTCCTCGACGTGCAGGAACGACGCGTCGAGCGGGCTCAGACGGTCCATGTCTCTCTTCCCCCTGTACGAAGGGGTCGCTTCCCCCTGGTGGCCATCTAAACGCGTTCCGAGGCCCCGTGCCTACATGTCTTGACGCTCTCCGGCCCGTCGAGCAGCCTTCCGGCCGTGTCGATCGCGGCCGATGGCCTGATCGGGCGGGCCGGCGGGCACCTTGTCCCCGGATAGCGCGGGCGCCGTCGCCGTCCTCGCGGTACTGGCGGTCCTGCTGGTGGCGGGCCTGGCGCTCGCGCTGCGGTGGAGCATCGCCGGCTACCGGGTGTGGGACGGGCCGCCGTCGGCCCGGACCTCCGCGGCCCGCTACCTCCGGGGTCTGGCCATCGCCCTGGTGGCGGGGTTCTGGGCGGGCGCGCTGGTCACCGGTCCGGCGATCCGGTTGATCATGCGGCTGCTGGCCATGACCGGAGGCGACACGGCCCAGCGCCGGCTCACCGAGGCGAACGAGGTGGTCGGGGAGGTGAACGTCGGCGGCACGATCGGGCTGGTGCTCTTCGGCGGCGTCCTGCCGGGACTGCTGAGCGGGGTGATCTACGTGCTCGGCCGTCGCCTGCTGCCGGGCGGCCTGCTCGGCGGGGTCACGTTCGGGTTGCTGCACCTCCTGGTGGCGGCGACCCGCCTCGATCCGCTCCGGCCGGACAACCCGGACTTCGACCTGGTGGGACCGGGGTGGCTGTCCGTGACCGCCTTCGCCCTGGCGGCCGTCGCCCACGGGATGGCGGTGGCGGCCTTCGCCGACCGCTACAGCGCGTGCCTCCCGCCCGCGGCGCCCGCCACACGGGGGGCCTGGGCGGTGGCCGTGGTGCCGCTCGTGCTCCCGGCCCTGCTCGTGCTGGCGTCGGTGGCCGGCGCCGTCGTCGCGGCCGCCGGCCTGGTCGTCGCGGTCGTCGCCGGCCGGGTCCCGGCGCTGGTCCGGGCCGCCGGCAGCCCCCGCCTCGTCACTTCCGGTCGCGTGGCGCTGGCCGCGGTGGTCGTGGCGCTGCTCCCCTGGGCGGTCGCCGACATGCACGACATCGTCGTGCGGGACGAGGCGACCGTAAACCCTTCGTCGGGCGTCCAGGGCGTCGGTTAGACACGGCGGCGTGCTCGACAACCCGGTGTGGCACAGCGTGATCGGGCCGCGCCGCGACCTGGCCGAGCGGCACGGGCGGGCGGCCCGTTTCGACCCGGCGGTGTCGCCGTTCGCGGCGCTGCCCGACGACGCCGGGCCCGAGGCCTGGGCCGACCTTGCCGACCTCGTGGGCCCGGGCGGGAGCGCGATCCTGCTCCGCCGCACGGTCGAGGTCCCTCCGGGGTGGGACGAGGACTTCCGCCTCACCGGCGCGCAGATGGTGGCGGGACCGGCGTTCGACGCCGCGGCGGACGGCGGCGGTCCGGTGCCCGAGCCGCTCGGCGAGAGCGACGCCGAGGACGCCATGGCGCTGATCGCCGCGGCCCCGCCCGGCCCGTTCCTGCCCGGGACGCTGCGGTTCGGCGGCTACTGGGGCGTGCGGATCGGGGGCCGGCTGGTGGCGATGGCGGGCGAGCGCATGCGCGTCCCCGGGTACACCGAGGTCAGCGCGGTGAGCACCCATCCCGACGCCCGCGGCCGGGGCCTGGGGTCGCTGCTCACCCGCACGGTGGTGGCCGGCATCCGCACCCGGGGCGAGGAGGCGTTCCTCCATGTCGCCGAGTTCAACACCGACGCCATCCGGCTCTACGAGGCGCTGGGCTTCGTGCTGCGCTCGACGTTCGAGGTGGCGGACCTGCGGCCCACCGGGGTCAGCGGTGCGACGGCGCCGGCGCCGCCCCCGGGACCTCGAAGAACAGGTCATCCGGGTAGCACCACCACCAGTCCTCGCCGGGTTCGAAGCTCCGGATGAGCGGGTGACCGGTCTCGTCGTGGTGGGCGGTGGCGTGGTGGTTGGGCGAGCTGTCGCAGCAGCCGACGTGGCCGCACGTCTGGCACAGCCGCAGGTGGACCCAGCGGCCACCGGTGCGCAGGCAGTCCTCGCAGCCGTCGGCCGAGGGGGTCACCGACCGGACCTGGTCGAGATGGGAGCACGTGTCGGGCATGGAGGACCTCCTCGTCACCCCTACTCTGGCACCGGCCTGCCGGCCGTGTACCCACCGCACTAGGAGGATCGTGTCCGCACGCAAGGACGCCGTGGCGTCGTACTTCGAGGGCTTCCGCCAGGGCGACCACGAGCGGATCCTCGCCCTGCTCACCGACGACGTCGTGTGGGACCTGCCCGGGTTCCGCCACCTGGCCGGCAAGGACGACTTCGACGGCGAGATCGAGAACGAGGCGTTCGAGGGGCACCCGCTCCTCGACCTCGACCGCCTGGTGGAGGAGGGCGACACGGTCGTGGCCATCGGCACCGGCGAGGGCCGGTT
>DASSUD010000144.1:0-2097 GCA_035707385.1 Acidimicrobiales bacterium | reverse complement strand
GATGATGGCGCACATGAACAAGAACGTGTCGGGGGTCGTCACGATGTTCATCCCGTCGGGGTCGCAGCACTCGTACCTCGCGTCCAAGCTGATCCGGGAGATCGCCCGCTACGGCGGCGACGTCAGCTCGATGGTGCCGCCGGCCGTGGCCAAGATGCTGAGCGACAAGCTGGCGGACCAGCGCAGGGACGGGTGACGTGACCGACGAGGACAACTCCTTCGAGCACAGCTTCGACGCCCGGGTGGCGGAGCGGGTGCCCGGCGGCGACGTCGAGGCCCTGCTGCGCCAGGTCCACGAGTTGATCGACACGGCCCGGCCGGCCCCGCTGTCGACCCAGGTCAAGGTCGACCGCGACGAGGTGCTGGACCTGCTGGACCAGGCCATCGAGCGCCTGCCGGACGAGGTGCGGGCCTCGCGCTGGCTGCTCAAGGATCGCGACGAGTTCCTGGACCGCACCCAGCGGGAGGCGGACGACATCCTGGCTGCGGCGCGGGGTCAGGCCGAGCGCATGGTGCAGCGGTCCGAGGTGATGAAGGCGGCCGAGGCCAAGGCCCGCCGCATCGTCGAGAACGCCCGGGCCGAGGCCGGCCGCCAGCGGAACGAGGCCGACGACTTCTGCGACAAGCGGCTGGCCCAGCTGGAGACGGTGCTCGAGCGGACGATGACGGTCATCGCCGCGGGCAGGGCCAAGCTGCGGGGGCCGGCCGGCGAGGGTCTGCCGCCGTCCGCCCCCCGGGCCGTCGCCAACGGCCACGGCCACGACCAGGACCGCGTCGAGGCGCCGGGGCTCGACGCCGGCTTCTACGACCAGGACCGCCACTGAGCGGTCGTTCCGGCGCTCGTTCGTGTCGTTCTCCGACACGAACGAACGCCAGAGCGGATATCTAGCCTGGGGGACGTGAGCAGGCCCCCGTTCCTCGTCCCCGTCGCCGAGCTGGCCCGGCGGCCCGGCGTGCGCCAGCGGCTGACCCTGGCGGGACCGCTGCCCGGCCTGGCCCTGTCGAGCGCCCGCCTGGCGGGCGACGACGTGGTGGCCGACGTGACGGTCGAGTCCCAGGGCGAGACCATGACCGTGACCGGCACCGCCACCGGTCGGTGGGAGGGCGAGTGCCGCCGCTGCCTGGAGACCACCGGCGGCGAGGTGACGGTCCAGCTCAGCGAGGTGTTCGAGCCGCACCCGATCGAGGGGGAGACGTACCCCCTGGGTCGCGAGGCCCTCGACCTCGAGCCGGTGCTGCGGGAGGCCCTGGCCCTGGCGCTGCCCCTGGCGCCGCTGTGCGACGAGGCCTGTCCGGGTCCCGACCCGGACGCCCACCCGGTCGGCACCCCGCCCGCGGAGGGCGAGGACGGCGAGCACGGCCCGCCGGCCGATCCCCGGTGGTCGGCCCTCGACGCCCTCCGCTTCGACTGAACCGATTTGGCGGCGTATGCGCCGAGTCACCGGTTTATACGCCGCCAGATCGTTGGTTCGACGGTTTCGGCGGGGGACCGCTACTATTTCCCGCTTGTGCCCGCAGTGCGGGTTGGCGTTCGCGACCTGACTGGTGAAGACCCATGGCCGTCCCCAAGAAGAAGACCTCCAAGGCCAAGAGCCGCAGCCGCAAGGCGAGCGCATGGCGCCTCGACCGCCCCGCCCGTAGCGTCTGCCCGCGCTGCAACTCCACCAAGGTGCCCCACGTGGTGTGCGGCAACTGCGGTTGGTACGGCGGCCGGGTAGCCATCGAGGTCGACTGACCGCCCCACCGGCGGCGGCGCCACCCACCACCATGCTGCCGATAGCCATCGACGCCATGGGCGGCGACCACGCGCCCGGCGAGATCGTCGCGGGCGCCCGCCAGGCGGCCGCCGAGCTCGGCGTGCCCGTGGTGCTGGTGGGCCGGCCCGACGACCTGGAGGGCCTGCGGGGCGACCTGGAGGTGCTGCCGGCCTCCGAGGTGATCGGCATGTCCGACCCCGGCTCCAGCGTGCGCACGCGCAAGGACTCCTCGCTGGTGCGGGCGGCCGAGGCGGTGCGCGACGGCAAGGCGTCGGCCATGGTGTCGGCCGGCAACACGGGGGCCACCATGGCCTCGGCGCTGCTGCGCATGGGCCGGATC
>DASSUD010000143.1:0-4271 GCA_035707385.1 Acidimicrobiales bacterium | reverse complement strand
CCGTCGTGTGGGCCGCCCGGGACAACCCCACCGAGCAGACCGGTCCGGTCCGCCGGTCACCGGTCACCCGGCCCACCCCCGAGGTGGAGCCCCCGACCCGGCCCGCCGCCCGCCGCCCGCCTGCGCCGTGGGAGACCCTGGCCGCCGGCGGCGATCCGGCCCGGCCCGGCCCGCCCCCGATCTACGCGCCCGACCCGGGCCCGCCCGCTCCCGCCGCCCGCCGCCCGCCTGCGCCGTGGGAGACCCTGGCCGCAGACGGCGATCCGGCCCGGCCCGGCCCGCCCCCGATCTACGCACCCGACCCGGGCCCGCCCGCTCCCGCCGCCGATAACCCGGCCGCTCCGCACGAGCCGGTGGCCCCGGCCCCCGCTCCCACCCCGGCCCCGGCCCCCGCTCCCACCCCGGCCCCGGCCCCGGGCCCTGCCCCGGGCCCGCCCGCCTCACCGCCGCGGCGATCGCTGATCGCCGCCGACTACCGGCCCGACGACGAGGACGGCGACGACGGGGCGGCGCCGACGTCCCCGCCGGGCGCCCCCGCCGGGCGCGCCCACCACGGGCCGCCCGGCACCACCGATCCCGTCGCCGAGCCGATCGGCGACCCCACCGCCGAGCCCACGGGCGAGCCGACCGCCGAGCAGGAGGCCCTGTGGGCCTTCACCCGGCGCATCACCGCGCTGCGGGAGGAGAGCGAGTCCCGGGCGGGCGCCCCGTCCGGCCGGCACCCCGCCCTGCCCGGCTGGGCGACCGGGCAGGCACCGCCCCCACCGCCCCCGCCGCCCCCGGTGGCCCCGGCCCGCCGGGCCGCGTCCCGGGGCGGGGTCGTGGCCGGCCTGGTGGCGCTGCTGGCAGTGGCGCTGTTCGTGCTCGTCGTCCTGCGCTGGCCGGACCGGGGTGCGTCCGACGGTCCGCTGGCCGGCCTCGACGGGCCCATCGCCCGGTCGCTCGTGGCCGACCGCTTCCTGTCGGTCGCCACCTGGGTGGAGAACCTGGCCACGGTGCTGGTCATCGGGGGCGTGAGCTTCCGCCTCTACGTCAGCCGGCCGGTGCTCACGGGCCGGGGGACGTCCGAGCGGCTGCTCTTCGCCGCGTCGCTGGCCGGGATCGCCGCGTGCCTCGTGTCGTTCCCGCTGCGGGCGCTGGTGGTGTCCGGGGAGGGCATCGGGGCGCTCGGCGACCCGGACGTCCTGGGCGTGGTGTTCACCAGCCGCTTCGGGGACGCCGCCTGCGTGCGCATCCTGGGGCTGGTGCTGTTCGGCCTGATCGTGGCCCGCCCCCCGCAGGGCTGGGGCCGGCGGGTGTTCGTGGTGGGGTCGCAGGGCAGCCTCGTGGGCTTCTGGTCGATCTCCCGGGTGACGCTGGAGCGGGTGGCGTGCGTGGCGGCGGGCCTGGTGGCGCTGGCGTCGTTCTCCTTCGTCGGCCATCCCCAGGCCAGCGAGCCGCGGGGGTTCCTGCTGGCCTCGCAGGCGGTCCACGTCCTGGCGGCGTCGGTGTGGTTCGGGGGCGGGGTGCTGCTGGCGCTGGAGATCGTCCGCCAGCGGCGGTCCGGCACGGCGCGGGCGACGGCCGAGACGGTCGAGCGGTTCAGCACGCTGGCCGGCGTGTCGGTGGGGCTGGTCATGATCAGCGGGATCGTGCTGGCCCACTCGCAGCTGGCGTCGCTCGCCTCGCTGTGGGAGACGGGCTACGGCCGGGCCCTGGTGGCCAAGCTGGCCTTCGTCGGCCTGGTGGCGGCGGTCGGCGGCTACAACCACTCGGTGCTGGTCCCCGCCATCGCCGGGGACGACGACCCCACCGCCTGGCGCCGGCTGGGCTGGACCTGCGCGGCCGAGGGCACGATCATCGCCGCGGGCGTGCTGGTGATGACCGCCGCCATGACCAGCGGCGGGTTCTAGGAGAGTGGGTCTACGCCCCGTAGACCGGGACCGGGGGCGGGGCCTTGGCCAGCAGGTCGTCGATGACCGGCCCGAGCTCGGCCGCGTCCCAGCGGGCCCCCTTGTCGACCGCCGGGCCGTGCTGCCAGCCGTCGGCCACTGAGACCCTGCCCCCCTCGACCTCGAAGACCCGCCCGGTCACATGGGCCGACTGCGCCGACCCGAGCCACACCACCAGCGGCGCCACGTTCTCGGGGGCCATGGCGTCGAAGGAGCCGGCGTCGGTGGGCGCCGCCATCATGTCGGCGAACACCGTGGCGGTCATGCGGGTGCGGGCGGAGGGGGCGATGGCGTTGGCGGTGACGCCGTAGCGGGCCAGCTCGGCGGCCTGGACGAGCGTGAGGGCGGCGATCCCGGCCTTGGCCGCGCTGTAGGCGGCCTGCCCGACCGAGCCGGCCAGGCCCGCGCCCGACGAGGTGTTGACGATGCGGGCGTCGACCGCCTCGCCCGCCTTGGCCCGCGCCCGCCAGTGCTCGGCGGCGTGGCGGGCGGTGGCCAGGTGGCCCTTGAGGTGGACCCGGACGACGGCGTCGAACTCGTCCTCCTCGCACGACACCACCATGCGGTCCCGCACGACGCCGGCGTTGTTGACGAGCACGTCCAGACGCCCGAAGGCGTCGACCGCGGCGGCCACCAGGCGGCGGGCCCCGTCCCAGTCGGCCACGTCCTCGCCGTCGACGATCGCCTCGCCCCCGGCCTCGACGATCTCGTCGACCACGTCCTGCGCGGGGGACGGCGACCCGCCGGTGCCGTCCAGCTCGGCCCCGATGTCGTTGACGACGACGCGGGCGCCCTGGCGGCCGAACTCCAGGGCGTGGGCCCGGCCGATGCCCCGGCCGGCTCCGGTCACGATCACGACCCGCCCCTGGCAGATGCCGCTCATGGGGGCATGATGACACAATCTGACGGACCGTCAGCTCTCGTCGGCGGGTGATGAGGAAGGGGCAGCGATGCGGTTCGGCGTCACGATGATGGTCACCGACCGGTCGATCGACGCGGTCGAGCTGGCCCGGGCGGTCGAGGAGCGCGGGCTGGGGTCCCTGTGGCTGCCCGAGCACACCCACATCCCCACCAGCCGGCGCACGCCGTGGCCCGGGGGCGAGGGCCCGCTGCCCGAGGAGTACCGGCGCTGCCTCGACCCGCTGGTCGCCCTGGCCGCGGCCGCGTCCGTCGCCACCACGCTGCGGCTCGGGACCGGCGTGCTGCTGCCCGCCCAGCGCGACCCCATCGTGACGGCCAAGGCCATCGCCACCCTCGACCACCTCTCCGGCGGCCGGGTCGCTCTCGGCGTGGGGTTCGGCTGGAACGAGGACGAGATGAACCACCACGGCGTCGAGCTCCGGCAGCGCCGGGAGGTCGGCCGCGAGCACATGCTGGCCATGCAGGCCCTGTGGCGCGACGCCGAGGCCGCGTTCTCCGGCGAGCACGTCCGCTTCGGCCCCTCGTGGTCGTGGCCCAAGCCCACCCGCCGGGACGCGGAGGGCCGGCCCCACCTGCCCGTGCTGGTGGGCGGGGGCGCCGGGCCCAAGGTGTTCGGCGCGGTGGCCGAGTACGGCGACGGTTGGATCCCGATCGGCGGCGCCGGGCTCACCACCGCCCTGCCCCACCTCCGGGAAACCGTGGCGGCCGCGGGGCGGGACCCTGCCACCCTGGAGATCGTGCCGTTCGCCTCCTCCCCCGACCCCGGCAAGCTCGACCACTACGAGTCGGTGGGGGTGACCGAGACGGTGTTCGCCCTGCCCTCCGCGCCCCGCGACCGCGTCCTGCCGGTGCTGGACCGCTACGGCGACCTCGTGGCCGGGCGACGCTGAGCCCCGTGCCCGACATCCACCTGTCGCTGGCCGCCTACCTGGTGGCGCTGACCGTGGTGACCTGCGGGGCCACCGTCCAGGGGACCCTCGGGTTCGGCGCCAACCTGCTGGCCGTCCCCGTGGTGGCGCTGCTGGAGCCGGCCGCCGTGCCCGCCACCACGGCCATCATCGTGTTCCCCCTGGCGGCGGGGATGACGGTGGCCGAGCGCCACCACGTCGACTGGCGGGGCGTGGGTTGGCTGCTGCTCGGGCGGCTGCCGGGCACGGTGATCGGCGTGGCCGTGGTGGCCCTGGTGGCGCCCGCCACCCTGTCGGTGCTGACCGGGCTGGCCGTCCTCGTGGCGGTGGCGGTCAGCGTCGCCCGCGCCACGGTGCCGGTCACCCGCCCGACGACCGTTGCCGCGGGCGTGGCCTCCGGGGCGATGGGCACGGCCACGTCGATCGGCGGGCCGCCGCTGGCCCTGCTCTACCAGCACCACGAGGGGCCGGTCCTGCGCTCGACGCTGGCGGTCACCTTCGGGGTCGGCAC
>DASSUD010000142.1:0-3077 GCA_035707385.1 Acidimicrobiales bacterium | reverse complement strand
CTCCCCGTACGACGAGCCCTCCACGAACACCTCGGCCGTCTCCGGGGCCAGCGCCACCAGCACCGCCACCAGCCCGGCCGCCACCCCGACCACGCCGGCGGTCGGGCCGGTGCCGGCCACCAGTGCCGCCACCGCCGCGGCCAGCGCGGCGGGGCCGGCCACCCGCAGCACGGTCAGGCTCACGGTCGAAGGCACCAGCGTCGCCACCAGCGCGACCAGCCATGCCGCCCAGGCCGCCGTGCCGGCCACCCACCGCACGGCGTCCGACGTCCCGGCCAGCGCCCCGCTGATCGCGGGTCCGGCCACCAGAGGCAGGGCACCCCACACCGCGCGCACTGGCCACGCGCTGTGGGCGAGCGCGCCGACCCACCCCACCCGCTCGGCGCCCGCGGAAGCGGTGGTGGCAGGGGTGGCGCGTGGTTCCAAGGCCCGGAGATTTGCCGATGGCATCGCCCGGTCGCTATTTCAGGTGCCGGAAAACCCGAGTGGGGGCTCAAGTGACCAACAGCGTGGGACCGCGGGTGGCGGAGCCATGAGGGAGGTGCTCCTCCCGATCGGGCTGCCGTCGACGGTCGGCAGCCTGCCGCACGACGACGCCGGCCGGGCGGTCGCGTTCGTGCTGGACCGCCAGCCCCGCCTGCCCGCGGCGCCGTCGCTGCCCCGGCGGTCCGCGGTCGAGGGGATGATCCCCCAGGCGGCCTGGGGCATCGACGGCGTGCTCGTGCTGCCGGACGGCTCCCTGCTCGTGGACGAGGGCGCCGTCGACCCCGACCGCCCTGTCGACGGGGGCATCGGCGGCGAGCCGTTCGTCGCCCTCCGCGCCTTCCTCGACGCCATCGCAGGGCGCGTGGCGCCGTTCAAGATCCAGCTCACCGGGCCGGTGACCCTCGGGCTGGCCCTGCACGCCGTGGGCGTGCCCGGCGACCGGGCCTTCGCCGTGGCGGCCAAGGCCGTGAACGCCCGCACCACCGCGGTGCTCCGCGCCGCCCGCCGGGCGGCGCCCGGGGCGACGCCGCTGGTCTTCCTGGACGAACCGGGCCTGACCGCCGCCCTGGAGCCCGGCTTCCCGCTGGGCGTGGACGACACGGTGGACCTGGTGTCCTCGGCGCTGGCCGGCATCGAGGAGCGGGCCATCGGCGGCCTGCACTGCTGCGGCCGGGCCGACTGGCCGGTCGTGCTCCAGGCCGGTCCCCAGATGCTCTCGCTGCCCGTGGGCGCGGGCGCCACCGACCACCCGGGCGCCTTCGCCGACTACCTGGACCGGGGCGGCTGGCTGGCGTGGGGCGCGGTGCCCACCGACCGCCCGCTGGGCGAGAGCGCCGAGATCCTGTGGCGGCGCCTGGTGGCCGAGTGGGACGACCTGGCCGACGGGGGCTGCGAGCCCCGCCGGCTGGTCGAGCACGCCCTCATCACGCCGGCGTGCGGGCTGGTGGGCATGGGCGTGACCCAGGCCGCGCACGTCGTCGACCTGACCGGCCAGGTGGCCCAGCGGGTCGAGGCCCGGGCCCTGGAACTGGGACTTACCCTGGGGGCCTGAAGGTCGTCGCTCGGTAAGGTCCCCGGCATGGCCGACCAGGAGATCGAGCAGCGGGCCGAGGTGCTGCGCAGGGAGATCACCGAGCACAACCGGCGCTACCACGTGCTCGACGACCCGGTCCTCAGCGACGCCGACTTCGACGCGCTGGTCCGCGAGCTGCGCGCCATCGAGGAGGAGTTCCCCGAGCTCATCACCCCCGACTCGCCCCTCGCCCAGGTGGGCGGCGCCCCGCTCGTCACGCTGTTCGCCCCGGTCGAGCACGCCGTGCCGATGATGAGCCTCGACAACGCGTTCGAGGAGGCGGAGCTGCGGGCCTGGGTCGAGCGCCTGCACCGGCGCCTGGCCGGCGCCCCGGCGGCCTCCGACGACGAGGGCGCGGACGAGGTGGGCTACGTCTGCGAGCTGAAGATCGACGGGCTGGCCATCTCGATCCGCTACGAGGGCGGGCGCTACGTGCGGGCCGCCACCCGGGGCGACGGCCGCACCGGCGAGGACGTGACGGCCAACGTCGCCACCATCGACCAGGTGCCGCGCTCGCTCGGCCGGGGGGCGCCCGGCGTGCTGGAGGTGCGGGGCGAGGTCTACATGGCCCTGTCCGCCTTCAAGGCCCTGAACGAGCGGCAGGAGGCCGCCGAGCTACGGCCCTTCGTCAACCCCCGCAACGCCGCGGCCGGCGCCCTGCGGCAGAAGGACCCCCGCATCACGGCCCAGCGCGAGCTGGCCCTGTGGTCGTACCAGCTGGGGGAGGTGGTGGGCGGGCCCGAGTTCACCAGCCACCACGAGACCCTGGACTGGCTGTCGTCGCTCGGCTTCCCGGTCAACCCCGAGATCCGCCGGGTCAGCGGGCCCGACGAGGTGCTGGCCTACAGCCTCCACTGGCAGGAGCACCGCCACGACCTCGACTACGAGATCGACGGTGCGGTGGTCAAGGTCGACGACCTGGCCCGCCGGCAGCTCCTGGGCTCGACGTCCAAGGCGCCCCGGTGGGCGCTGGCCTACAAGTTCCCGCCCGAGGAGCGGACCACCCGGCTCGACGACATCCTGGTGTCGATCGGCCGCACCGGCCGGGCCACGCCCTACGCGGTCCTGGAGCCGGTGTTCGTGGGCGGCGTCACGGTCGGCCAGGCCACGCTGCACAACGAGGACCAGGTCCGCATCAAGGACGTGCGACCGGGCGACCGGGTCATCGTGCGGCGGGCGGGCGACGTCATCCCCGAGGTGCTGGGGCCGGTGCTGGCCGAGCGGCCCGAGGGCAGCGAGCCGTGGGTGTTCCCGACCACCTGCCCGTGCCCCATCGGCTCGACCCTGGTGCGGCCGGAGGGCGAGGCCGAGCACCGCTGCATCCACCCCGAGTGCCCGATCCAGCGCCAGGGGGCGATCGAACACTTTGCCAGCCGGAGTGCCCTCGACATCGACGCCCTCGGCTCCAAGCGCATCGCCCAGCTGGTCGAGGCGGGCATGGTGGCCAGCGTGGCCGACCTCTACTCGCTCGACTGGGACAAGGTCGAGGGGCTGGAGCGGATGGGTGCCCTGTCGGCCG
>DASSUD010000141.1:0-8488 GCA_035707385.1 Acidimicrobiales bacterium | reverse complement strand
CTTTGCCAGGAACCGGGGCAGGCGGCCGAGCATGGCCACCAGCAGCACCGGGTCCACGAAGCCGTTCAGGTGGCTCGCCGCCACGATCACCCGGCCGCCCGCCGGCGGCGGGCCCGCCACCTCCACGGACCGGAAGAAGGCGCGCGCCAGCAGCCGGGCCAGGGCGACGACAACACGGTCCCGCGCCCGCCGCGGCGCGACAGGGTGCCGTGCCATCGCCCCCACCGTGGCCGACGGCCGCAGGTGCCGGCGTCACCCGGGCGGGGTGACGGCCTCCGGCTCCGGCGCGCCCGTCACCACGGCTGACCGCCGATTTGGCGTCTCTCACGTCGCAATGGCGCCGTGAGAGCCGCCAGATCGCTCAGCCGGTGCCCGCCACCGGCCAGCACACCTCGGTGCGCCCCCGATCGAGGTAGTGCTCGCGGATGGGGCCCGGACCGGCCACGCCCATCTCGGCCACCGCCGTGCCGAGCGCCCCGTAGGCCCGGTCGAGGTCGTCGAACGGGCCGTCGTGCACCAGCACCGCCACGGTCGTGGCCGGCAGCTCGACGGCGGACGCGGCGTCGCCCGCCACCGGCACGAAGGCGGTGACCTCGCCCCGCCCCTCCTCGAAGAACTCGTCGGGGTACAGCGCACCGTCCGGCCCGGTCACCGCCAGGCCGGTCGCCTCGGCCGCCCGCCGCAGCCCGTCGAGCGCCGGCGCGAGCCAGTCCCCGCAGTCCTCGAAGCCGACCGAGGCCCGGGCCACCGCGGCCCGGGTGGCGGGGAGCCGGCGGATCACGACCGGCGCGTCCGGTCCGGGGCCGGGCGCGAGCAGGGCCTGGAGCGACGCCACCGCGGCCCGGGTCTGGTCGAGCTGGCGATGCATCCGCTCGAGGTGGGCGAGGATCGTCCGGTTGCGGCTGGCCTCGTCCGGCGCCCGGAGCACCCGGCGCACCTCCTCGATCGGCATCTCCAGGTCACGGAACCGCCGGATGGCCTGGGCGGTCCCCACCTGCCCCACGGAGTACTGCCGGTAGCCGGTGGCGGGATCGACCGCCGCCGGCTCCAGCAGCCCGACGTCGTGGTAGTGGCGCAGGGCCTTCACGCTCAGGTACGTCATCTTCGAGAACTGGCCGATGCCGAGGAGCGCGTCCATCGTTGCTCGATCCTCTCACCCGCCGAGGGCACGGGCGATGGCGGCGGCGCCCTCGTCCATCAGCCCGTCGACCACCGGGGCGAGCTCGTCCGGCAGCAGGTCGGTGGTCCACGCCAGCCGGCACCCCGCCCTCCCGGCGGCGTCGTCGAGCACCTCGACCGACGCCTGGTGGTGGGTGAACCCCAGGTCGCTGCGCACGACCGCGTAGACGAGCCTGCGCAGGCCGTCGTCGGCGCTGACCAGCCGCTCCTGGGCCTCCGCGCCGTTGGCGAAGGTGACGATGCGGTCGTCGCCGTCCCGGCGCACGCCGGTGACGAAACCGGGCGCCACGCGCTCGTGCACGGCGCCGAAGTCGCACAGCGCCTCCCAGGCGTCCTGCGGCCCGGCACCCAGGGGAATGATCTTGCGGATCGAAGCCATGTCCCCGATCCTCCACCCTCCCGCGGCGGGAGGGTCAACCCCCCGGGCGGCGGCCACCGGGCTCAGGCGATCTCGGTGGCGGCGGCCGCGAACTGTGCGTTGTAGAGGGCGGCGTAGGCGCCGTCGCGGGCCAGCAGGTCGGTGTGGTGGCCCTGCTCGACGATCCGGCCGGACTCCACCACCAGGA
The DNA here is from genome assembly GCA_035707385.1 of Acidimicrobiales bacterium. Taxonomy (GTDB): domain Bacteria; phylum Actinomycetota; class Acidimicrobiia; order Acidimicrobiales; family VFJN01; genus ZC4RG19. Next base: position 6,743 of record DASSUD010000141.1, on the reverse strand, counting down.
TCACGTCGGCGTCGCGGATGGTGGAGAGCCGGTGGGCGATCACGAAGCTGGTCCGCTGCGACCGCAGCGCGGCCATGGCCCGCTGGATCAGGACCTCGGTGCGGGTGTCCACCGAGCTGGTGGCCTCGTCCAGGATCAGGATGGCCGGGTCGGCCAGGAACGCCCGGGCAATCGTCAGCAGCTGCTTCTCGCCGGCGCTCAGGCTGGTGCCCTCGTCGTCGAGGACCGTGTCGTAGCCGTCGGGCAGCGCCCGCACGAAGCGGTCCACGTAGGTGGCCCGGGCGGCCTCCCGGATCTGCTCCTCGGTGGCCGCGGCGTTGCCGTAGGCGATGTTGTCGCGGATCGTCCCCCGGAACAGCCAGGTGTCCTGGAGGACCATGCCGATGTGGCGCCGCAGGTCGTCGCGGCGCATCTCGGCGATGTCGCGCCCGTCGATGGTGATCCGACCGCCGCCCAGCTCGTAGAACCGCATGACGAGGTTGACCAGCGTCGTCTTGCCCGCTCCGGTCGGGCCCACGATCGCGATGGTCTGGCCCGGCTCGGCCACCAGCGAGAGGTCGGCGATGAGCGGCACCTCGGGGTCGTAGGAGAACGACACCCGCTCGAAGGTGACCCGCCCCCGGGGCTCGCCCGCCAGCGGCTCGGCGCCGGTGTCGGGGATCTGCTCGTCGGCGTCGAGCAGGTCGAACACCCGCTCGGCCGAGGCCACGCCCGACTGCAGCACGTTGAACATCGAGGCCATCGACGTCAGCGGCATCGCGAACTGGCGGGTGTACTGCAGGAACGCCTGGACGTCGCCGATCGTCATGGCACCCGACGTGACGCGCAGGCCGCCGATCACGGCGATGACCACGTAGTTCAGGTTGCCGAGGAACATCATCGCCGGCTGGATCACACCGGAAACGAACTGGGCGGCGAAGCTGGAGCTGTACAGCTCGTCGTTGGTCCGGCGGAAGCGCTCCTCCACCTCGTGCTGGCGGCCGAACGCCTTGACGATGGCGTGGCCGGTGAACGCCTCCTCAACCTGGGCGTTGAGGGTCCCGGTGTGCATCCACTGCGACAGGAACCGGGCCTTGGAGTACCGGGCGATCACCCGCATGGTCACGATCGACAGCGGGATCGACACCACCGCCACCAGCGCCAGCAGGGGCGAGATCCACAGCATCATCGACACCACGCCCACCAGGGTGAGGAACTGGGTGAGCATCTGGTTGAGCGTCTGCTGGAGGCTCTGGGCGATGTTGTCGATGTCGTTGGTGACCCGGCTCAGCAGGTCCCCCCGGGCGTGGGTGTCCACGTAGGACAGCGGGAGGCGGTGGAGCTTGGCCTCGACCTCGGACCGCAGCCGGTGCATGGTCCGCTGCACGATGCCGGCCAGCAGGTAGGCGCTGCCGTAGGTGAGGGCGGACGAGGCCAGGAACAGCACGATGGCCAGCAGCAGCACCCGGTGCAGCCGGCCGAAGTCGATGCCGGATGGGCTGAGCAGCCCCTGGATGACGATGTCGGTGGCGTGGCCCAGGATCCGGGGTCCGACCGAGGTCAGGGCCACGCCCACCACGGCCAGCAGCACCACCGACCCGACGCCCACGCCGTCGCCCCGCAGCAGGGCCAGGAGCCGCCGGGAGGCGCTGCGGAAGTCCCGCGACGCCTCGCCGGGCATGCCCACCGCCATGCCCCGGATGGCGCTCGGGCCGGACGCGGGCCGCACCGGCGGCGGCGAGGCCGGCGCCCCGGGGGACGTGGTCGCGCTCATCGGCGCACCCCGACGGTTCGCTCGCGGCGCCGGCTCACGCCGCGTCCTCCTGCGCCATCTGGGAGGCCACGATCTCGGCGTAGGTCGGGCAGGTGGCCAGCAGGTCGTCGTGGGGCCCGAGGCCGACGGGCCGGCCACCCTCGAGCACCAGGATCTGGTCGGCGCCCGCGATTGTCGACACCCGCTGGGCCACGATCAGCACCGTCGAGCCCCGCACGTAGGGCACCAGGGCCGCCCGCAGCCGGGCGTCGGTGGCGAGGTCGAGCGCCGAGAACGAGTCGTCGAACAGGTAGATCTCCGGCCGCTTGACCAGCGCCCGGGCGATGGCCAGCCGCTGGCGCTGGCCGCCGGACACGTTGGTGCCGCCCTGGTTGATGGTGGCCGCCAGTCCCCCGGGCATGGCCTCGACGAAGTCGGCGGCCTGGGCCACCCGCAGCGCCTCCCACATCTCGTCGTCCGAGGCGTCGGGCTTGCCGTAGAGGAGGTTGCTGGCCACGGTGCCCGAGAACAGGTACGGCCGCTGGGGGACGAGCCCGATGCGGGCCCACAGGGCGGCGGGCTCCATCCGGCGGATGTCGACGCCGTCGACCAGCACGGCCCCCGAGGTCACGTCGACCAGGCGGGCCACCAGGTTGACGAGCGTCGTCTTGCCCGCGCCGGTGCTGCCCACGACGGCCGTGGTCTGGCCGGCCAGGGACCTGAAGCTGACCCCGTCCAGCACGGGAGCGTCGGCCCCCGGGTACCGGAAGCCCGCGTCGCGCAGCTCCAGCGAGCCGGCCCCCTGCGGGGCCACCGGCTCGTCCGGCGCCCGCACGCTGGGCTCGGTGTCGAGCACCTCCACGATCCGCTCGGCGCACACCGCGGCCCGGGGCGCCATGACCGCCACGAACATCCCCATCATCACGTTCATCAGGATGAGGGTGAAGTAGGTGAGGAAGGCGACGAGCGAGCCGACGGTCATGTCGCCGGCCTCGATGCGGTTGGCGCCGAACCAGATGACCCCCACGCTGGACGCGTTCACGATGAGCAGGAGGGTGGGGAACATCAGCGCCATCAGCCGCCCGGCCTGCAACGAGGTGGCCGTGAGCTCGTCGTTCACGTCGCCGAAGCGCGCCATCTCCTGGCGCTCGCGCACGAACGCCCGCACCACCCGCACGCCGGAGATCTGCTCGCGCAGCACCAGGTTGGCGGCATCGATGCGCTCCTGCATGCTGCGGAAGATCGGGACCATCCGGCGCACGACCGAGCCGACGCTGAGGGCGAGGGCGGGCAGGCCGATGGCAAGGAGCCAGGACAGGCCCACGTCCTGCTGGAGGGCCATCACGATGCCCCCGACCACCGTGATCGGCGCGGCCACGGCCAGGGTGCAGGTCATGACCACCAGCATCTGGACCTGCTGGACGTCGTTCGTGATGCGGGTGATCAAGGACGGCGCCCCGAACATCCCGACCTCCCGGGCCGAGAAGTCGGTGACCCGGTGGAACAGCTCACTGCGCACGTCGCGGCCCATCCCCATCGCCACCCGCGCCCCCACGTACACCGCGGCCACCGCGAAGACGACCTGCACGAGGGTCACGCCCAGCATGACCAGGCCCGTCGAGCGGATGTAGTCGTTGTCGCCCGCCAGAACCCCGGAGTCGATGATGTCCGCGTTGAGGGTCGGCAGGTAGAGCATGGCCAGCGCCTGGACACCCTGCAGCAGGACCACGGCCCACAGCAGGCGCCGGTAGGGCCGCAGCGTCTGGCGGAGGAGTCTGGTCAGCACGGGCGGCCTCGGCGGTGTGGGTGGCGCGGGGGGCCGGCGGGCTCGACCGCGGCGGCCGCCGACCATTCTGGCGTCCCGCGGCGCCCGTGCCACAGTCCACGGCGGGCCGGGCCACCACCGCTGGCAGCCCGGCGGCGGCGGGTGGCGCTGCCTGCCAGCCGCTAACAGTAGAGTCATGTCCTGCCGCTGCCGCCCGCCCGTCGCACAGGTCCCCGATGGCATTGTCACCACCCAGGCCCCAACATGCCCCGGCCACCGCCGCCAGGCCCCCGGCGACCGACGGCGAGCAGGAGTCGGCCGTGCGCCGCGCCCCGTTCTCGGACAACCCGCGGGTCGGCGCCCGGGGGCAGCGGACCCAGCAGCGCATCCTCGACGCCGCCCTGCAGGTCTTCGGCGAGCAGGGGTACCACCAGAGCGGCATCGCCCACATCACGTCGGTCGCCGGCTGCTCGCGGGCGTCGTTCTACCAGTACTTCGCCAGCAAGGAGGACGTGTTCCGCCACCTGACGGGGCAGGTGGCCCGCCAGCTCGGCGCGTCGACCGAGGCGCTCGGCCCCGTCACCGCCGACGCCGACGGGTGGCGCGCCGTCCGGGTCTGGGTCGGCCGCTACGCCGACACCTACGAGCGGTACGAGCCGGTCTTCGACGCCTTCCCGGCGGCCGCCGAGAGCGACGACGCGGTCGCCCCCGGGGCGGCCCGCGTGGCCGAGCGGAACGTGGCGCGGTTCCGGGCGAAGCTGGCGACGACGGACCTGCCGGCCCGCAGCCTCGATCCCGTCGTCGGGCTCCTGCTGGCCTGCGTGACGCGGGTCCTGGAGACCGCCCGGATCCTGCGGTCGGCCGCCCCGGACGCCTACCCGGCCGACCGCGTCGAGGACGCCCTCACCGGGGTCGCCCACCGCACGCTGTTCGGCCTCCGGGCAGGCGTCAACGACCATCCCCCGGCCGGGCCCCGGCCGCCCGCCCTCGCGTTCGGCCGCGCCATGCGCGACGCCGTGGAGCGGACGGACGGCGCGCCCGAGCGCACCGCTGCGGGCCGGCGCACGCTCACGGCGCTGGAGGAGGCGGGCCGCGACGTGTTCGTGGCCCGCGGCTACCACGGCACCCGGATCGACGACGTCGTGGCCGCCGCGGGCGTGTCCCACGGGGCGTTCTACCGGTACTTCACGGGCAAGGACCACCTCGCCTACGTGCTGGCGGTGCGGGCGATCCGCCACGTGTCGAGCGCGCTGACGGACATCCCGGAGACCGCCGGCAACGTCCCCGACCGGGCGGCGCTGCGACGGTGGCTCCGGCGCTACAACGCCACGCAGGCCACCGAGGCGGCGATGATCCGCGTCTGGGCCGACGCCGCCCACCAGGACGCGGCCCTGCGGCGCGACTCGGCCGCGGCGCTCGACTGGGGCCGGCGGGAGATGGCGCGCGTCCTGCGACCGCGGGGCTTCGGGGACGCCGACATCGACGCCGTGATCATGCTGGCGCTGCTCAGCGTGTTCGGCACCCACCCGCGGCCGCCGGTCACGACCGACGCCGCGGTGCACGTCATCGAGCGGGGGCTGCTCGGGCGCTGACCGGCGCGGGGCTCACTCCCGCCGGACCACGATGGGGCCGTCCACCACCGAGCCGTCGGGGCGGCGCCGCGGCAACGGCGCCGGCTGTCCGCCGGGCGGCGTGGGACCGTAGGGCACGATGGCGAGGGCCTCGGGCGTCGCCTGGACGAGGAGGCAGTGCGGCACCGCCGCCCACGACTGCGTCCCGGCCTCGCCGGTGCGGCGCGGGACCCCCTCGTCGAGCTTGCCGCCGGCTCCCGACACGACGTAGTCGAGGTCGTCGACCCGCCCGTGCTGGAAGTTGTGCTCGTGGCCGTGCAGCAGCAGGCGCACGCCGCCGCGCCGGTAGAGCGGGACGAGCCGCTCGATCTGGGCCGCCATGTTCGTGTGATGGGGCCCGGCGGTCCACGCCGGGTGGTGGCAGAACGGCACGCGCCACTCGCAGTCGGTGCTCACCGACGCGAACGCCTCCTCCAGCCACGTCCGGTGCTTCGGGTCGTCGAACCAGTGCCGGCCCGCCGCCGCACCCCAGGTGGTGTCGACGCACACGAGCTCGAGCAGCGCGCCGACCTGCAGGCGGTAGAACAGGCCCGGTCCCAGGGAGGCGCGCCCCGCCTCGGCCCGGGGCCCGAAGCGCGCGGTGAGGTAGAGGTTGTCCTCGAGCTGGGGGCGGTCGTCGGCCGCCTCCTCGTCGGACCCGTCGTGGTTCCCGGCGGTGGGATAGAAGGCGAGGTGGTCGATCAGGTAGCGGTACGGCTGGAAGTACGTCAGCCACCAGTCGTCGTCATGGGCGCCGCTGTGGTCGGTGGGCCCGCCCGGGCCGTGGTAGATCGTGTCGCCCAGGGTCACGACGAAGCGCACGTCGAAGGCGTCGGCCAGCCGCTGCATCGTCCTGGCCACCCCCAGCTGGCGGCGCCCGTCCTCCCCGGCCGCGATGCCGACGCCGGCGTCGCCCACGGCCAGGAAGGTCACGGGATCCGGATCTCCGGCCGCCGCGTGGGTGCGCAGGCGCAGGTCCAGCGGGCGGGCTGCCGGCCGGAGCGCGTCCGGCGCCCAGTCGTGGCGCTCGGCCCCGGCCCACGGTGTGCCGTCGACCAGCACGCGGTACCCGTAGGTCGTGGCGGGCCGGAGCCCCTCGACCCAGGTGTGGTTGGCGCCGTCCACGACCTCCCGGGCCACGATGCGGCCGTCGCCGTCCACTACCTCGACCGCGGCCCGGCCGACCGGCTCGGACCGGGACCCGAACGTCTCGCCCGTGCGCCGCGCCCGCCACGAGTCCCCGTGCTCTTCGAGCACGAAGCGGCCCCAGGCCACCAGGGCTCCGGTGGCGGTGACGTCGACGAGCTGGACGTAGGGCTCGTCGAAGCGCCCGCCGCTCTCCTCGCCAGCGGTCGGCACCCGCCAGCCCTACCCGTGCCGACGCCGCCGGAGACACGATTTGGCGTCTCTCACGTCGCATGAGCGCCGTGAGAGACGCCAAATCGCCGCACGCCCGGCCGGGCCGCTACCGCTCGTCCTCCAGCTGGTCGAGGGCGTCGCCCAGGCGTCGCAACGTGGCCACGGCGCGGGCCAGGTCCTCGTGGCCGACGGCGCCGGCCAGCCGGATGGCCACGGCGGCCTGGCCCGGGGCGATGCGGCGGACCGCCTCGTAGCCCTCCCGGGTGGGCCGGAACAG
>DASSUD010000140.1:0-3428 GCA_035707385.1 Acidimicrobiales bacterium | reverse complement strand
CGGGAGGTCTCGTACCGGGCCATCCACATCTACGGCTCGCTCGGTGTCACCGACCTCACCCCGCTGCAGGCCATGTGGGCCGGGGCGCCGACCATGGCGGTCATGGACGGCGTCGACGAGGTCCACAAGGTGACCGTGGCCAACAACGTGCTCAAGGGCTACCGGCCCCACGACGGCCTGTGGCCCACCGAGTACCTGCCGGCCAAGCGGGCCGCGGCCCGCAAGAAGTTCGAGCCCCTGCTGGCCTCCGACCCCGACCTCAAGCGGTACGCCGACGGGATGGCGGCCTACATGTCGAGGCGCGGCTGATGGAGCTGCGCGACCGGGTGGCCGTCGTCACCGGGGGCGGCGGCGGCATCGGCGAGGGGTTGGCACGGGCCTTCGCCGCCGAGGGCGCCCGGGCCGTGGTGGTGGCCGACATCGACGGCGGCGCCGCCGAGCGGGTGGCCGAGGACATCGGCGCCGGCGGCGCGACCGCCGCCCTGGGGCTGGCGGTCGACGCCGGCTCCGAGCCCGACGTGCAGGCGCTGGTGGCCCGCACCGAGGACGACTTCGGCCCGGTCGATCTGTTCTGCGCCAACGCCGGCATCCTGACGATCGGCGGCGTCGAGGTCCCCGACGAGGCCTGGGAGCGGATCTGGCGGGTCAACGTGACCAGCCACGTCTACGCCGCCCGGGCCGTCCTGCCGTCGATGCTGGCCCGGGGCGAGGGCTACCTGCTGCACACGGCGTCGGCCGCCGGATTGCTGACCCAGCTGGGCTCGGCCCCCTACTCGGTGACCAAGCACGCGGTGGTGGGCCTGGCCGAGTGGCTGGCCATCACCCACGGCGACGCCGGTGTGCGGGTGTCGTGCCTGTGCCCGCAGGCGGTGGCCACGGCCATGACCGGCGGCGCTCGCCGGTCGATGGGCGAGGGCGGCGTGCAGTCCACGGCCGGCCGCGACGGCGTCCTCTCCCCCGCCCAGGTGGCCGAGGTGGTGGTCGATGCCCTCCGCGAGGAACGGTTCCTCATCCTTCCCCACCCCGAGGTGGCCACCTACGAGCAGCGCCGCGCCACCGACCGCGAACGCTGGCTACGAGGCATGCGCAAGGTCTGGGCCTCGATGACGCACTAACGATTTGGCGGCTCTCACGTCGCATATGCGACGTCACGGACGCCAAATCGTGGGGTACCATGCCCTTTCGTGAGTTCTTGGAGTACGTTGACCCTTGACGCCTCCCGTCGTCACGGGGTGCTGGGGTGGCACGAGGTGCTCGGCGCGGGGGTGGCGGAGTCGACCATCGCCCGGTGGGTCGCCGCCGGGCGGCTCCTTCGGCCTGCGCCCGGGGTGTTGGTGGTGGCCGGATCGGCCGCCACCTGGCGACAGCGGGCGGCCGTGGCTGCGCTGTCGGGTGGCGGCTTCGCGTCGCACCGCACCGCGGCGACGCTGTGGGGCCTCGACGGGTTCGAGCCGCGGCAGATCGAGGTCCTGACCCTGCACGGGCTCCGGCGGCGCCGGGCGTGCTGGGTCGTGCACGAGACGCGGAACCTGCGGGCCGTCGACCTCGACGAGGTCGATGGCATCGAGTGCACCTCCGTCGTCCGCACGCTGCTCGACCTGCCCGCGGTCGCGCACCCGTTCCGGGTGGCGCAGGCGCTCGACTGTGCCTGCCGCCGCCAGGCGGGCACGCTCGAAGCCGTCGCCCAGCGCCACCGTGAGCTGAAGCGCCAGGGCCGGCGGGGGTCCCGGGTCATGGCCGAGATGCTGGCCGAGCGGCTCGGCACCGGCCGGTTCACCGACAGCGGGTTCGAGGCCAGCGCGGTGCGGCTGGTCCGGAAGCTGGGTCTGCCGGACCCCGTGCTCCAGCACTGCGTGCGGGACGGCGACTTCGTCGCCTACCTCGACCTGGCCTGGCCGGCCATCCGGTGGGCGGTCGAGTGCGACAGCCTGGCGCACCACTTCGGCAAGCGGGCGCATGAGTGGGACCGGCTCCGCCGGCGCCGGCTCCGTCGGCTGGGCTGGGACGTGGTCGAGGTCACCTACGACCAGGTCACCAAGCAGCCGGCGGCCACGAGCCGGGAACTGCGTGAGCTCTACGATCTGGCGGCGCATTTGCCCGATGTTCGGCCTATGCGCCGACAGATCGCCTAGAGGCGCACCGACTTGTCGCCGAAGCGGCGGAGGTACGGGCTCGTGTCGATCTGGTCGAGGGTGCGCTCGCCGGACATGACCGCCGCCTTCCACTCCTCGTGGGCGCCGATGCCGGCGTGGAACTCCGGCATGACCTCGGCCGCGAACAGCTCGAGGCTGGCGCAGATGTCCTCGTGCGTGTTGCGGCCCGCCTGGTTCAGCAGGATGACCTGGTCGATGTGCGACGCCTCGAACTTGCGCAGCTTGCGCCGGATCGTCTCCGGCGACCCGATCAGCCCGCCCGACAGCGCCTTCTCGGCCGCCTCCGGGTTGGCCCGCTTCCAGGCCGTGTACTCCTCCCACATGTTGACCTCGCCGGGATCCGGCCGCCGCCGGTCGGGGCTGTTGTAGAAGCGCAGGCAGAACTGGAAGAACGTGGCCCCGTCGGCCCTCGCCCGGGCCTCCTCGTCGGTCGGTGCGCACATGAACATGCTGACCAGCGCGATGTTGGGGTTGACCGGGTAGTCGCACAGCTTGTCGAGCCGGCGGGTGATGGCGTTGTAGTAGGCGTGGACCCACGCCCGGGCCGCGTCGGCGCTCACGAACTGGAACCCCAGCGCCCCCAGCCCCCGTGACCCGGCGTACTCGATCGTCTCGATCTGCGAGCACGCCGTCCACAGCGGCGGGTGCGGCTTCTGGCGGGGCTTGGGCAGCACGTTGCGCAGCGGGAAGTCGAAGTGGGTGCCGTTGTACTCGGTCCCGCCCTCGCCGAACATCGGGATGGCGCAGCGCACCGCGTCCTCCCACAGCTCGCGCTTGTCCCGGAACCGCACCCCGAACGGGTGCAGCTCGGTGATGCTGGCGCTCTCCCCCATGCCGAACTCGACGCGCCCGTCGCTCAGGAGGTCGAGCGCCGACACCTTCTCCACCACCTTGGCCGGGTGGGTGGTGGTGAGCTGGAGGATGCCGTGCCCGAGGCGGATCCGCGACGTGCGCTGGCTGGCGGCGGCCAGGAACACCTCGGGCGCGGACGAGTGCGAGTACTCCTCGAGGAAGTGGTGCTCGACGACCCAGGCGTGGTCGTAGCCGAGCCGGTCGGCGAGCTCCAGCTCGTCGAGGGCGTCGTGGTAGAGCCGGTACTCGCCGTCCGGCTGCCACGGGCGCGCGAGCTGCAACTCGTAGAACACGCCGAACTTCATCGCTCCCCCTCTGCCGACCGCATCGTACCGGCCGTGCCGGCCCGCCACCCGGCTGACACCAGGAGCGGCGGGCCGACCCGACCGGCCTCAGATCGTCGTCTGGAGCAGCAGGTTGGGC
>DASSUD010000139.1:0-2841 GCA_035707385.1 Acidimicrobiales bacterium | reverse complement strand
GCGGCTCGGGGCCGTGGTCGAGGCGTGCCGGTGCCGGGTGGACCCGGTGGCGGGGAACCGGGTGCTCGGGGTCGTGCTGGCCCTCGCCCGGGCGGGTGACGCGCTCGCCGGGCGGGCGGCGTTGCAGGCGCTGGTGCCGATGGTGGCCGCCACCGCCTCGGGCATGGCCGGGTACGTCGGGGGGTGGGGCCCGTGGGCGTCCCGGGCCGAGCTCGACGGGGAGGCGGCCGCCGTCGTGGCCGAGCTCGTGCGGTCGCCGCTGCCCGCCGCGACGGAGTGGCCCGCGGCGGTCCTGCGGTCGCGGCTGCGGGACCGCCTGCGGACCACCGTGGCACGACACCGGCGGCAGCGGCGGCGGGAGCCCACGCTGGCGGACCACCACCGGCATCCGGCGACCGGGCTGGACGAGGCCCACAGCGCCGAGGAGCGCATGGCCCGGATCGTCGTCGACGCCACCCGGGGTGGTCACATCTCGATCGTGGCGGCCCAGACCGTGCTCGCCACCACTGTCTACGGCTGGGACACCGCCAGCATCGCCCGGCTCACCGGCCGGGACGTCCGGGCCGTGCGCACCCACCGCCGGCGCACCGAGCAGCGGCTCAGCGCCCTGCTGGTGGCGTAGAACGCGATTTGGCGGCTCCTACGTCGCCATCTCGACGTGAGCGCCGCCAAATCGAAGGTCAGTGGTCGTTGGCGGCCTGGCGGAGATCGCGGTACTCGGCCAGGGCCTTGGTGAAGAACTCCTGGGTCTCCGGTTGGAGGGCGTCGAGGGCGTCGAAGGTGGTGGCCGCGGCCTCGGCCTCGCGGCGCACCGCCATGAAGCCGTCGACGTCGCCCTGGTGGAGCTTGGCCATGGCCAGGTCCCGGTACAGGCCCTCGTGGCCCGGCACCGCCCGCTGGCCCTGGCGGGCGGCCCACTCGGCGAGGCGCGGGTCGTCGGCCGCCAGCGCCAGCTCGCCCAGCCGGTGGGCGGCGTCCGTCACCAGCCGCTCCAGCGCGTAGGAGATGCCCTCGGCGCTCGCCCAGCCGTAGCCTCCCGGCGGGGTGTCGCTGAACGGCTGCGAGCGGACCAGGCCCAGCGCCGTGCGCAGCAGCTTGACCTCGCAGTCGGCCGGCGCCTTGCGGGCCGCCGCCACCAGCGCCTGGAACCGCCGGTAGTCCGACCGCACCGCCGGGCCGAGCTCGTAGCTGCCGGCCGCGAAGGCCGGGAGGATGTGCTGGTAGCCGGCGGCCGACCGGCCCAGCGCCGTCCGGGTGCGGGACACGGCCTGGCGCAAGGACGTCGCCTTGAACCCCGGCGGGAACACGGCGTCCCGCAGCTTGTCGCCCGTGACGGCCCCGTCGTGGACGGCGAGGTAGCAGACGATCTCCACCGACCGCTGGCGGGGCTCGTGCTCCCACCCGGTGACCTGCGGCGAGCCCAGCACCACCACCTCGACCTCGCCCGGCTCGAGGATCGACCGGATCAGCGCGGCGTAGCGGGACTGCACGTCCATCGTCTCCTCCGCCACCGGGGCGGCCCAACCCGGCACCGGCGGGTCGTCCTCCTCGGCAGCTGCGGGCGCCTCGCCCGCCTCGCCGGCCTCGCCCGCCGGGGTGCTCGGCACCGCCGGCCACGGCGCCGGCTCCTGCGCCGGCGCGGAGACCCGTTCCGCCGGTTCGTCCACCGGCTCCGCGGCCCCCGCCAGCAGCCGGGCCGTGTCGCCCGCCGTGCGGTCGTCCACCGCGCTCAGCCGCACCGCCAGGCCGTAGGGGTAGAGCGTGGCGTAGCCGTCGGCCCCCGCCACCAGCCGCACCGCCGCCCGCGGCACCGGACCGGCCGCCACCACCGCCGCCCCCCGACCCGGCAGCGTGACGTCGACCACCGGTTGGTCGGCCCCCGGCACCGACACCACCACCGTCACCGGCGGCCACGGCTCGCGCCCCGCCGCACCCCGGGCCGCCTGGGTCGAGGGCCGCATGCCCAGGGACCGGGTGGTGGCGGCCACCACCCCCTCCACCGCGCCGGGCACGTCGTCCAGGTCGAGCAGAGCCACCTGCTCCAGCGCCGCCAGCTCGACCAGCCCGCCCACCAGCCGCAGGTCGACCTCGCCCGCCCACGGGGCGGTGGCCACGTCCAGCGCCACGCCGGCGAGCCAGGCCCGGACCACGGCCTCGTCGCCCTCCACGCTCGTCAGGCCCAGCTGCTCGACGTCGACCAGGACCGTGCTGCCGTCGTCGGTCGTCCCCAGCGTGACCAGCCCGGGCGCATAGGGCGGCTCGTCGGCGGCGATGCCCCGGATCTCGGAGAGGTCCTCGCACTTCAGCCGCCACTGCCAGCCCGACTCGTCGGCCGCGAACCGCGGCGCGCCCTGGCGGGCCGGCGTCGACAGCAGCAGCTCCAGCCCGTTGGCGCCCGTGCGCACGCCGACCACCGAGACCGGCGCACCCGTCGAGCGCACCGCCCAGGTCAGGTAGCGCAGGGCGGTGTCGACCCAGTCGGCCGACTCGTGGTCGGCGATGGCCCGCCACCGGCGCTCGGTCGCCTGCAGCTCCGGGGGCGGGACCGGCACCGCCACGCCCGGGGGCCGGCGCCGCGACCGGCGCCGCCGCACCCGGTCGAGGCGCAGGACGATGCCCGCGGCCAGCACGGCCGGTATGCCCGCCACCAGCAACGGTGCGATGTCCAGGTCGACCTCCTCGTCCCCGTCGCCGGCGGGCGCCGCCGGTTCGGGCTCGCTGACCGAGTTCGTGGGCGCCGTGCGGGGCGACGGGACCGGGACCGCCCCCGGGTCCGGTCGCGGGTCCGGTTGCGGCTCCGCCACCGTCGTCGGGGGCGACGGCGGGGACGGAGCTGGCGGC
>DASSUD010000138.1:0-11500 GCA_035707385.1 Acidimicrobiales bacterium | reverse complement strand
GGCCAGCCGGGTGGCGGCGGCCCTGATGCCGTGGCCCGAGGTCGAGCGGCTGGCGCCGGTGCCCTCCGGGCTGTGGGAGGCGTCGTGGAGCGGGGCCCACGCCGAGGGGCGGGTCGACGTCGTCCGCTGGGACGGTCCCTGCCTCGACTGCGGCACCCCGGCCCGCTACCTGGCCGCCAACCTGGCCGCCTCGGGCGGGGCCTCGGTGATCGGCGAGGGGGCCGCGGTGGAGGGCACGGTCGAGCGCTCGGTCGTGTGGCCGGGCGCCCGGGTCCGCCGCGGCGAGGCGCTGGTCGACGCCGTGCGGGCCGACGACAGCATGACGGTCCTGGTGCGCTAGCGGCGTGGGGAGAGCTCGACCCGGGCGGCGAGCTGGCCGCAGGCGGCGTCGATGTCGACGCCCCGGTTGCGGCGCACCGTGGCGTTGACGCCCAGGTCCCCCAGCCGGCGGCGGAACAGCTGGACGCCGTCGGGCGGCGTGCCCCGGGTCGGGTAGCCGGGCGTCGGGTTGAGGGGGATGAGGTTGACGTGGGCGGGCAGGGGCAGCGACCGGGCCAGCTCGGCCAGCTCGCGGGCGTCGCTCAGCCGGTCGTTGGTGCCGTCGATGAGCGCCCACTCGAACGACAGCCGCCGGCCCTTGGCCCGCAGGTGGTCGGCGCACGCCCCCATGAGCACGGTCAGCGGGTAGCGCTTGTTGATGGGCACGAGGTCGTTGCGCAGCGCGTCGTTGGCGGCGTGGAGGGACACGGCCAGGTTGACCGGCAGGTCCTCGCCCGCCAGGCGCCGGATGCCGGGCACCAGCCCCACCGTCGACAGGGTCAGGTGGCGGGCGGACAGGCCGAGGTCGTCGTGGATCCTGACCACCGCCGGCCACACCCGGTCGTAGTTGGCCAGCGGCTCGCCCATGCCCATGAACACCACGTTGCCGAGCCGGCGGCCGCTCTCCCGGGCCCGGCGGGCGGCCCGGACCACCTGCTCGACGATCTCGCCCGTGGTGAGCTGGCGCTGGAACCCGGCCTGGCCGGTGGCGCAGAACCCGCAGCCCATGGCGCAGCCCGCCTGGGTCGACACGCACACGGTGGTGCGGTCGCGGTAGTGCATGAGCACGGTCTCGACCCGGGCCCCGCCCTCCAGGCCGAACAGCCACTTCACGGTGTCGCCCGCCGGCGTGGCCGACTCCGCCACCGGGTCGAGCGCGGCGGGCAGGTCGTGCTCGAGCTGGGCGCGGAGCGCCTTGGGGAGGGCCGTCAGCTCGGCCGGGCCGGCCAGCTGGCGGTGGATGCCGTCCCACACCTGGTCGACCCGGTAGCGCGGCTCGCCCGCCAGCAGCCCGGCGAGGGCGTCGCGGTCGAGGTCGTAGCGGGTCGGCACGGGGATCGAGCGTAGGGCGGAGCCGCCGGGTTCGATACCGACTCGGTACGGTTCCGGGGGTGACCAGCCGGCCCTACCACCACTCCGAGCATCACCACCGCGACGTGCAGGGCGGGTCGGCGCGCGCCGCCGTGTTCGGGGTCAGCGACGGCCTGGTCAGCAACATGGGCCTGATCCTGGGCGTGGCCGGCGCCGACCCGGCCCCGGGGGTCGTGCGGCTGGCCGGCCTGGCCGGGCTGATATCGGGGGCCATCTCCATGGCGGCCGGCGAGTACAACTCGATGCGGGTCCAGTCCGAGCTGCTGGAGCGGGAGCTGGCCGTGGAGGCCGTCGAGCTGCGGCGCCGGCCGGAGATGGAGACGGCCGAGCTGGCCACCATCTACGAGGGGCGCGGCCTCGCCCCCGACCAGGCCCGCGAGGTGGCCGAGGCCCTGATGAGCGACCCGGAGACGGCGCTCGAGACCCACGCCCGGGAGGAGCTGGGCATCGACCCCGGCCAGCTCGGGTCGCCGTGGGGCGCGGCGCTGTCGTCGTTCGTGGCGTTCTCGCTGGGGGCACTGGTGCCGCTGGTCCCGTGGTTCGGCGGGTCGGGCGCCGCGGCCAAGCTGGCGTCGCTGGTGCTGGGGGTGCTGGCGGCGGTGGTGGTCGGCACGGTGGTGGCCCGCTCGACCGGCCGGCCGCTGGCCCGGGGCGTGGTACGCCAGGTGCTGTTCACGGTCGTGCCGGCGGCGGTCACCTTCGCCATCGGCTCCGCCCTGGAGGTCGGCGTCGCCTGACGCCACCTTCCCCGACGACGCGCCCGTGCCGGCCTGCCCGGGGGTCCTCGACGTCAGGCGCGGGGCTGATCCGCCCTCAGGCGGTGGTGGCGTAGGCCCGGTCGACGTGGTCGACCGTGAAGCCGAGGTCCTCGTAGAGCCGGGTGGCGGGGGCGTTGCCGGCGTCGACGTAGAGCATGCCGACCGTGAGGCCCCGGCCGGCCAGGTGGTCGAGCCCGGCCAGGGTGAGCCGGCGGCCGAGGCCCCGCTGGTGGGCGGAGGGGTCGACGGCGATGACGTAGATCTCTCCCAGGGGCGGCTCGTGGGCGGCGTGGACCTTGGTCCAGCAGAACCCCACCAGGCGGCCGGACTCCTCGTGGAGCAGGAACCCCGCCGGGTCGAACCACGGCTCGGCCTCCCGGGCGACGACGTCGGCCACGGTCCACCCGCTCTGCTCCGGGTGCCAGGCGAAGGCCCGGTTGTTGACCGCGACCCACGCCTCCTCGTCCTGCCCCACGACGAAGGGGCGGGTGACGAGGCTGTACTCCTCGCCCACGGGCAGCGCCCGGCGCATCTGCCACAGGTCGCGCTCGGGGGCCAGGCCGGCGGCGGCGGCCAGGTCGTCGTGGGCCGGCTCCGGATGGGTGATCCAGAGGTGGACCGGCCCGCCCCCGGCGGTGCCGGCCCGGTCGACGGCTGCGGTCAGGACGGCGGCGGCCGCCGCCCACGCCGCGTCGCCGCCGTCCCGGTCGTAGGCCAGCTCGACGTCCCAGCGCCGGTCGCTGCGGATGGCCTGGGCGAACGCCAGCGCCCGGGACCGCCCCGGCGCCCACGCCACCAGGCCGTCCGGGTGCCGGGCGCCGACCAGCTCGTGGTCCAGCGCGGCCTCGGACCTGCCGATCAGGTCGTCGACCGGGGCCGCCGCCGACCCCGGCGGCACGGGCGTGATCTCGAAGCGACTCACGGCGGGCAGGCTACGGACGCGGCGCCGTGGTGCCTCACCACGGACCGGTAGTGTCCGGCCGATGCCCACCGGTCGTCCCCGCAGCCCCCGGGGCCGGGCCCGGGTCGTCGCCGACCGCCTGGCGGTCGAGTACCCGGGAACGGCCCCCGAGCTGTGCGCCCTGCACCACACCAACCCCTACGAGCTGCTCACGGCCACGATCCTGTCGGCCCAGACCACCGACGAGCGGGTCAACATGGTGACGCCGGCCCTGTTCGCCAAGTACCCGCGCCCGGAGGACCTGGCGGCCGCCGACCCCGCCGAGGTCGAGGAGCTGGTCCGCACCACCGGGTTCTTCCGCAACAAGACACGCTCCATCATGGGGATGGCCGCGGCCGTGACCGAGCGGTTCGGCGGCGAGGTGCCGCACAGGATGTCCGACCTGGTCACCCTGCCGGGGGTGGGGCGCAAGACGGCCAACGTGGTGCGCAGCGTGGCCATGGACGAGCCCGGTCTGCCGGTCGACACCCACGTCCAGCGGCTGTCGGCCCGGCTCGGCCTCACCACCGAGACCGACCCGGTCAAGATCGAGTACGACCTGAACCCCCTCGTCCGGGCCGGGGAGCGGGGGGCCCTCAGCCTGCGCCTCATCCTGCACGGCCGGGCGGTGTGCAAGGCCCGCAAGCCCCGATGCGACGCCTGCGTGCTGGCCGACATCTGCCCCTCGGCGTTCCGGGTCTGACGAAACACGGGTGCCTGACCAGGCAATTCGCTCGATTGTGAACCAATTGCAACGAAGTTCTTGCCGGGGCGCGTCACCTCCCCTACGCCGTAGGCGATAACGTTGACGCAAACCAGGTTCCCGCCACCTGGTTCCACGCGACGCCGGGATCCGCCGCCTGGCGTCGCCGCGACGGCGCCCTTCGGGGCGCCGTCGTCGTGTCCGGCCACGACCCGCCACCCGCCGCCTCAGCGCATCGACCGCACGATCCGCTCCAGCTTGCGGGAGGCGGTGCGCAGCGAGCGCTCGACCTCGTACAGGCCGTCGGCGACGTCGCGGCGATCGGTCGAGACCTGGTAGCGGTCGGCCACGGCCGTGACGCGGGTCGTCAGGTCGTCGAGGCTGGTGGCCAGGGCCGACAGCTCGGCGCGGTCGCTCTCCATACCCCTGGTTCTACCCGGTGGTCACCCCGGTAGCGTTGCGGGTCGTGCTCCGCCGACTCGACCTGCGCGGGACAGGGACCGCCGACCTCCGCCGCCGCCTGCCGCGCCCCGCGGCCCAGACCGAGCCGCCCGTCGACGAGGTGCGGGCGGTGCTGGCCGAGGTCCGCGAGCGGGGCGACGCCGCCCTGCGGGACTTCACCCTCCGCTTCGACGGCGTGGCGGTGGACGACCTGCGCGTCCGGCCCGCGGAGGTCCTGGCCGCGCTCGACGCCATCCCCGCCGACCTGCGCGAAGCGCTGGAGGCCGCGCACGAGAACATCGCCGCCTACCACCGGGCCCAGGTCGGCGACGAGGTGGTCCACCACAACGGCGCCATCGAGATCCGGGAGCTGGTCCGGCCGGTCGACCGGGTGGGCTGCTACGTGCCCAGCGCCGCCGCGCCGCTGGTCTCGACCGCCCTGATGACCCTGGTGCCGGCCAAGGTGGCGGGCGTGCCCGAGGTCGTCATGGTCACCGCCCCCGGCCCCGACGGCCGGGTGGCCCCCGGCATCCTGGCGGCCGCCGCCCTGGCGGGGGCCGACGAGGTGTACCGGGTGGGCGGGCCGGCCGCCATCGGGGCGCTGGCCTACGGCACCGCCACCATCCGCCCCGTCGACGTCATCGTGGGCCCCGGCACCGCCCGGGTGGCGCAGGCCAAGCGGGAGGTGGCCGGCTCCGGGCTCGTCGGCGTGCCCTCCGCCTTCGCGGGCCCGTCCGAGGTGGTGGTGGTGGCCGACGCCTCCACCCCCGCCGAGCACGCGGCCATCGACGTCATCCTCCAGGCCGAGCACGGCCCCGACGGCCTGGCCTGGCTGGTCACCTGGGACGAGGCCGTGGCCGACGCCGTCACGGCCGCGGTGGCCCGGCTGGTCCCGGCCTCGCCCCGCCGGGCGCACCTCGAGGCCACTCTGGCCGAGGGGGGCTACGCGGTGGTGTGCGACGGGCCGGAGCAGGCGCTGGCGGTCGCCAACGCCATCGCCCCCGAGCACCTCGAGCTGCTGGTGGAGCGGGCCGAGTCCCTGCTGCCGCTGGTGCGCCACGCCGGGGCCGTGTTCTGCGGCCCGCTGGCCCCCGCGTCCATCGGCGACTACCTGGCCGGCCCCAACCACGTGCTGCCCACCTACGGCTCGGCCCGGTTCTCGGGCGCGCTGCGGGTCGACGACTTCCGCAAGCACGTCCACGTCGTGTCCGTCGACGAGAAGGGCCTGGCCCAGGTGGCGCCCCACGTGGTGGCGCTGGCCACCTACGAGGGCCTGCCCGCCCACGCCGACTCGATCCGGCTGCGCCAGGCGCCCGCATGAGCTCCCGTCTCGCGCCCCGGGCCGACCTGGCCCTGGTGGAGGGCTACCACTCGCCCCAGCTCGACGTCGCGGTCCGGCTCAACACCAACGAGGCGCCCGCGCCCCCGCCGCCGGGCTTCGGCGAGCGGCTGGCCGGGGCGGTGGCCGCCATCGACTGGCACCGCTACCCCGACCGGTCGTACCGGGGGCTGCGGAGCGCCATCGCCGACCACCACGGGGTCGACCCCGGCCAGGTGTTCGCGGCCAACGGGTCCAACGAGGTGCTGCAGACGCTGTGCCTCACCTACGGCGGCCCGGGCCGCACCGCCGCGGTGTTCGAACCCACCTACGCCCTGCACAGCCACATCGCCCGCATCACCGGCACCGAGGTGGCGGTGGGCGAGCGGTCGGCCGACTTCCGGTTGGAGGTGGACGAGGTCCGCAGCGTGCTGGCCGAGACGGGCCCGGCCATCACGTTCCTGTGCTCGCCCAACAACCCGACCGGGATGATCGAGCCCGAGGACCTGGTGCGCACGGTGGCGGCCGAGGCCCCCGGGCTGGTGGTGGTGGACGAGGCCTACGGGCAGTTCGCCCCCTGGACGGCGCTGGAGCTCGTCGACGGCGAGCGGCCGCTGGTCGTGACCCGGACCTTCTCCAAGACGTGGTCGATGGCGGCCGCCCGCCTCGGCTACCTGATCGGCCCCGCCTGGCTGGTGGCCGACCTCGACAAGGTCGTGCTGCCTTACCACCTCGACGCCGTCAAGCAGGCGGCGGGCACCGCGGCGCTGGCGTTCGCGGACGAGATGCGGGCCCGTGTCGCCGGCATCGTCGAGGAGCGGGGCCGGGTGGCGGCCGCCCTGGCCGACCTGCCGGTGGAGTCGTGGCCCTCGGGCGCGAACTTCATCCTGTTCCGGCCGCAGTCCCGGTCCGGCGCGGACGTGTGGCAGGACCTGGTGAAGCGGTCGATCCTGGTACGGGACTGCTCGTCGTGGCCTCGCCTCGACGGGTGCCTGCGTGTCACCATCGGCACAGCCGCGGAGGACGACGCCTTCCTGGACGCCCTGCGGGAGGTCCTGTGATGCCCCGATCCGCCACCCGCCAGCGCACCACCCGCGAGACCTCCGTGTCGGTCAGCCTCGACCTCGACGGCACCGAGGGCAAGGTGCACGCCGCCACCGGGCTGCCGTTCTTCGACCACATGCTCGACCAGCTGGGCCGGCACGGCGGGTTCGACCTGGTGGTCGAGGCCCAGGGCGACCTGCACGTCGACGGCCACCACACGGTCGAGGACACGGCCATCGTGGTGGGCGAGTGCTTCCGGGAGGCGCTGGGCGGCAAGGCCGGCATCCGCCGCTTCGCCAGCGGCGCCTTCCCGCTGGACGAGGCGCTGGTGGAGGTGGCCCTCGACCTGTCGGGCCGGCCGTTCGTGGCCTACGACGTGCCCCTCGGCGAGGTGCTGCCGCTCGGCGACCCCCCGTTCAACCCCGAGATGGCCGAGCACTTCTGGCAGTCGTTCGCCACGGCGGCCGCCATCACGCTGCACGTGACCCTGCGGTCGGGCCGCAACACCCACCACGTCGTGGAGGCGACCTTCAAGGGCGTGGCCCGCTGCCTGCGGGACGCGGTCCGGGTGGAGGGCGGCGGCGTCCCCTCCACCAAGGGCACCCTGTAGGCGACCGGCGTGGCCCGGGTCGTGGTCCTGCTGGGCGCGCCCGGCAGCGGCAAGTCGACCGTGGGGGAGGAGCTGGGCCGCCGGGGACTGCGCTGGCGGGACCGGGAGCCCGAGATCGTGGCCCGCTGGGGCTCCCGGGAGAGCTTCGTGGCCCGCAAGGACGAGCTGCTGCCCGTTCTCCACGCCGAGGTCGTGGCCTGGGTGGCGGGCGGGGGACCGCCCGCCGTCGTCGAGTCCACGGGGTTGTCCGACGCCCCGCTGCTGGACTCGCTGGCCCGGGACCACCACTGCCTCGTGGTGCGACTGGACGTGTCCGAGGACGGGGCTGCGGCCCGGGTGGGGGCGCGGGCGGGGGGCCGGCACCTCAGCGACGACGAGGAGCGCAACCGCACGGTGTGGCGGGCGTTCCGGGACCACGTCGTCCCCGCCCGGCCCGCGGGCCTGGTGGTCGACACCGAGCGGGCGACGCCGGCCGAGGTCGCCGACGCCGTGTGCGACCGGCTGGTCAGGGAGTGAACGCGACGCAGCGGACGCCGGGGACGGAGGTCGGCATCGTGCGCCAGGTGGCGCCGCTGTCCTCGGACACGTAGAGCCCGCCGGTCGGCGTGCCCACCGCCACCAGGGCCCCGGCCGCCGCCAGGGAGAACGTGTCGACGTTGTGCGGGAAGGCCGCCGGCAGGTCGCCGTCGTCCCCGCTGCCGCAGCGGGTGAAGGGCGCCTCCGGATCGCCGAGCGGTCGGCGGTAGACGGCGCCCTCCCGGGTGCCCGGCCCGGTGGAGGCGGTGGCCAGCAGCCAGTCCTCGGCGATGGCCGCCGCCCGGCAGTAGCGGGCGTGCAGGCCGTCGTCGCTCCACACCCAGCTGTCGCCGCCGTCGTCGCTCTGGCCGACGCCCACGGCCGCCGCCACGGCCACCCGCTCGCCCTCCGCCACGACCTGGTGGTCGTCGGCCTCGGCCGGCACCACCTCGATCCACCCGGCGGCGCCGCGCCGCCACACCCCGCCGACGTGGACGCCGGCGAACAGGCCCTTCGGGCTCGTCGCCAGCGAGCGGGTGTCGGCCGGTGCGCCCCACGGCGTGGTCCACGACTTGCGGGTCGGCACGGCGTCGAACCGGGCGTCCCGGCTGGGGCCGCCCGGCCCGCCGACCTCGACGACCCGGGCGTCGCTGGTGCCCACCAGGGCCCGGCCACCGTCGATGGCGGTCACGCACCGGGGGACGAGCCCGTCGAGGGCGATGGCCGCGCCCGACTCCAGCGCCATCACCCAGCCGTCGGCGATGGCCCAGTCGCCGTCCACCCCGACGACGTCGGCGCCCGGCAGCGTGCGCCGCAGCTCGCTGCCGTCGAGGGCGAGGTCGAGCAGTCCGTCCGCGGTTCCGACGAGGAGCATCCGCCTAGCATGCCGCAGGGTGACGGGTACGTCACCGGGGGCGCGCGTGTTCGCCGTGGTCCCGCAGGGCAAGCTGAGGGCGTGACCCGACCCGAGGTGTGGCTCGCCCGGCACGGGGAGACCGAGTGGAGCCGCGACGGGCGCCACACCGGCCGCACCGACGTCCCGCTCACGGCGGCGGGCGAGGACGAGGGGCGCCGCCTGGCCCCGGCCCTGGCGGGCGTGGCGTTCGACCTCGTGCTCACCAGCCCCCGCCGCCGCTCGGCGGAGACGGCAG
The DNA here is from genome assembly GCA_035707385.1 of Acidimicrobiales bacterium. GTDB lineage: Bacteria > Actinomycetota > Acidimicrobiia > Acidimicrobiales > VFJN01 > ZC4RG19. Next base: position 2,609 of record DASSUD010000138.1, on the reverse strand, counting down.
CGCTGCTCGGGCACGCCGGCGCCGTCGTCGACCCCGACCTGGCGGAGTGGGACTACGGCGACTACGAGGGCCTGACCACGGCCGCCATCAGGGAATCGGTGCCCGGGTGGCAGGTCTGGACCCACCCGGCCCCCGGGGGCGAGCGGGCCGAGGACGTGCGGGCCCGGGCGGACCGGGTCATCGACCGGGTCCTGGCGGGGGCGCCCCGGCGGGCGCTCCTCGTGTCGCACGGGCACTTCCTGCGGGTGCTGGCCGCCCGGTGGCTGGAGCAGCCACCCGCGTTCGGCGGGCGGCTGCTCCTGGGCACCGCCACGCTGTCGGTGCTCGGCTGGGAGCGGGACACCCGCGCCGTCAGCCTCTGGAACATGCGGGTGCCGGCGGCCGAAACGGGTTCGGGACCGGCCCGGCCCTCGCCGTAGGATCGTCTCCCCATGCCCCTCGTCGCCGTCCTCGACTACGGCATCGGCAACCTCCACTCGGCGCAGAAGGCGCTGGAGAAGGTCGGTGCCGACGCCCGGCTCACGGCCGACCCCGGCCTCGTCCGCGAGGCGGCCGGCGTGGTGCTCCCGGGCGTCGGCAACTTCGGCCGCTGCATCGAGGCGCTGGAGCGGACCGGGCTCGACGAGCTGGCGATCGAGTGTGCCGGGTCCGGCCGCCCGTTCCTCGGCGTCTGCATCGGCATGCAGATGCTGTACCAGGGGTCGGAGGAGAGCCCCGACCTACCCGGCCTCGGGGTCCTGCCCGGCATCGTCCGCCGCCTGCCCGACGGGGTGAAGCGACCGCAGATGCAGTGGAACGTCCTCGTGCGGCGGGGGCCGTCCGGGCTGCTCACGGGCCTGCCCGACCCCACCTGGGCCTACTTCGTCCACTCGTTCGCCGCCGACCGCGACGACCACGCCGTGGCGGTGTGCGACTACGGCGGCCCGGTGGTGGCCGCCGTCGAGCGCGACGCCCTGTGGGCCACCCAGTTCCACCCCGAGAAGTCGGGCCGCAGCGGGCTGGCCATCCTGGCCAACTTCGTGCGGGCCGCCGCCGACCGGGCGGAGGCGGCCTGAGCGTGGACCTGTACCCCGCCATCGACCTGCGCGGCGGCCGCTGCGTCCGGCTCTACCAGGGCGATTACGGCCGCGAGACCGTGTACGGCGACGACCCCGTGTCCCAGGCGCAGGCCTTCGCCGCCGCCGGTGCGCCCTGGGTCCACGTGGTGGACCTCGACGCCGCCCGCACAGGCGAGGCCGTGAACCGCCCGTTGGTCGCGGCCATCGCCGCCGGCGTCGACGTGCCGGTGCAGGCGGGCGGGGGCGTGCGCGACGACGGCGCCGCCGACGCCCTGCTGGAGGCGGGGGTGCGCCGGGTGGTGGTGGGTACCGCCGCCCTCGACGACCCCGCCTGGGTCCGGCGCCTGGCGGCCCGTCACCCCGGGCAGGTCGCCGTGGGCCTCGACGCCCGGGGCCGGGATCTGGCCGTGCGGGGCTGGGTCGAGGGCTCGGGGTACGACCTGGTGGACGTGGCCCGTCGCTTCGGCGACGCCGGCCTGGCGGCGCTCGTGGTCACCGAGATCGGGCGGGACGGCACGCTGACCGGCCCCGCGCTCGACCAATTGGCCGACGTCCTGGCCGCCACCGACCTCGACGTCGTCGCCTCCGGCGGCGTGGGGTCGCTGGCCGACCTGCGGGCGCTGGCCGCCCTGGAGGTCGACGGGCGCCGGCCGGCCGGGGTCATCGTGGGCCGCGCGCTGTACGAGGGGGCGTTCCGGCTGTCCGACGCCCTCGACACGGTGTCGCCCACACCGCTGGGGTCCGGCGATGCGTAGCGTCCGGGTCATCCCCTGCCTCGACGTCGACGCCGGCCGGGTGGTCAAGGGCGTCGGCTTCGTGGACCTGCGCGACGCCGGCGACCCGGTCGAGCTGGCGGCCCGCTACGACGCCGAGGGGGCCGACGAGCTGGTCTTCCTCGACATCACGGCCTCGTCCGACGCCCGTGACACCATGGTCGACGTCGCCCGCCGGGTGGCCGACGAGGTGTTCATCCCCTTCACCGTGGGCGGCGGGGTCCGCTCGGTGGAGGACGCCCGGCGGCTGCTGATGGCCGGGGCCGAGAAGGTGTCGGTCAACACCGCGGCGGTCGAGCGGCCCGAGCTGGTCGGCGAGCTGGCCGCCGAGTTCGGGGCGCAGTGCGTGGTGGTGGCGATCGACGCCCGCCGCCGCCCGGGCGGCGACGGGTTCGAGCTCACGACCCACGGGGGGCGCACCCCGACCGGCCTGGACGCCGTCGAGTGGGCCGAGCGGGCCGCGGCCCTCGGGGCCGGCGAGATCCTGCTGACCTCCATGGACCGCGACGGCACCAAGGAGGGCTTCGACCTCGAGCTGACCCGGGCCGTGGCCGACGCCGTGACCGTGCCCGTCATCGCCAGCGGCGGCGTCGGCACGCTGGCCCCCCTGGTCGACGGGGTGGTCGAGGGCGGGGCGGACGCGGTGCTGGCGGCGTCGATCTTCCACTTCGGCGAGCACACCGTGGCGGAGGCCAAGGACGAGCTGCAGCGGGCGGGCGTGATCGTCCGCCCCGTCTGACGGCCCCGTCGTACGCTGAGGCGGTGGCCGTCGACCCCG
>DASSUD010000137.1:0-20009 GCA_035707385.1 Acidimicrobiales bacterium | reverse complement strand
CCCGGCGGACCTGGACGCGCCGGACGTAGTGCTTGGGCTCGAGCGCGGTCTCGTACACGCCGACGGTCTCGGTGGTGTCGACGAGCACCACCCCGCCGGCGACGACGCGGAGCCGCCGGCTGGTGCGCACGCAGTCGACGCGGTGGTACGGGTTGCGCGGGTGGGAGAAGACCCGCTCCTCCTCCTCGTACCAGTCCTCGACCGCCTCCCACGGCACCCGCACGTGCCCCGGCGCCTCGGCGACGGGTTCGGCGGGCGCGTCGTGGACGTCGGCGGCCGGGAAGGCGTACGCCGGCGGCTCGCCCGGGCAGTGGACCAGGAGGGCCCGCTCGCTGTCGACCAGCGTGCGCCCGCGCGCCACGCCCCGCACCCGGCGGCGGAACGGCTCGACGTAGGCGACGCCGTCGGGCACCGGGGCGCTGAAGCGGCCGGCCCGGTCGGGGCTGAGGGGCCCGCGGCCCGTGGTGAGGCTCACAGCGCTGTCCTCTCGTCCTGCGCGCCCGCACCGCCTGCGAAGCGGCGCACCATGGCGTCCACCGTGAACGAGGCGAGCAGGGCGCCGGCCTCGTCGTGCACCCGGCACTCGGCATGGGTCATGCCGTCCCCGGCGAAGGTCGAACGGTGCCGGTACAGCATCCAGCGGTCGGCGCGCACGTCCGCGTGCAGCGACAGGCCGATGGCATTGATCGCCGTCGACAGGGTGCGGTGCGCCTGGCTCTGGCCGATCCCCTCGTGGGGCCGGAGCGCCGCCGCGATCGAGAGGTGCCCGGTGAACTGGGCCAGCAGGGCGGCGTGCACGGGACCGTCGTCGGGGACGTCGCGGAAGCGGACCCAGGCGTCGAGGGTCGGCGGGCCGGCGGGGGCGTCCGGATCGCCGGTGTAGGCCCCGCCCGGGATGCGGACGTCCCGCCCGGTGACGCCCATGTCGTACGGCTCGCAGTCGTAGGGACCGGGGACGTCGGGGGGCGCCGCCGCGTGGCGGACCACGTCGGGGGCGGTGGCATCGAGCAGCAGCGTGCCGGCGGCGCAGCGCCGCCCGTCCTGGGAGGCGTGGGCGGCCAGGGCCGTGAAGGTCCTCCCGGCGCTGAGCTCGTCGAGGTCGAGGGCGAGCGGCCGGCGGGCGTCGGCGGGCCGCAGGAACACCATGTGGGCGGACACCACGCGCCGGCCCGGGGCGTGCCGGCCGGCCGCGACGACGGCCTGGCCGAGCATCTGGCTGCCCTCGACCACCGGCCGCCGCCAGTCGCTGCGGGCCACGCTCGTGTAGCGCCCCGCACCCGCGGGCCGCACGTCCAGCACGTCGACGAGGTGGGCGGCGTCGCCCCAGGTCGGGAAGCGCTTGGTCGTGACATCCCGGGGGGCGTCGCCGTCGGCCGCGTCCACCAGCTCGACGCGGACGCGGTCGTGGTCGAAGGCCGCGAGGCCGGCCAGCCAGTCGAGCCCCGGTCGTGGCCCGGTGAAGCGCCACAGCGCGGCGGCGCCGTCGCCGGGGCCGTCGAGGCTCCAGAGCCGGGCGGCGCCCTTGACCGGGCAGGTGGTGCGATCGCCGTCGTCGCGGAACCGGTCGAGGCGGACGTCGGCGCAGGGGAAGTAGAGCGCCGGGGGCCGGCCGGGCTCCTCGACCCGGACGGCGCCCGCCGACTCGGCGACCAGCTCGTCGCCCCACCACGCCCGGGCGGGCCACGGGCACGGGACGGCTTCCACGGCGGGGTCCCCGGCCGCCGGGCCTGGCGTGGTCTCCGGTCTCACGCCGCTCAAGCTAACACCCGGGTCACACCGGTTCGACTAACATCCGGGTCACTATGGATCTGGACGCCGAGCCGCGGGCAGCCGGGCACATCCTGGCCGAGCTCGGCCTCGCCGTCGGCCGCTCCGGCGACGACGTCGTCGGATCGGCACGGGTGCCCCCCGAGATGTGGGCGCCGGGCACCACCAGCCTGCGCACGTCGATCCTGGCCACCTGGGTCGACCACGTGGCGGGCCTCGCCGCCATCGACGTGCTGGCGCCCCGGGTGCCGGTCACGCTCGAGCTCGACGTGCACGTCCACGACCGGCCGCCGTCGGCGGGGACGATCCACGCCGTCTCCCGCGTCGTCAAGGCGGGCCGGGCGGTGGTCGTGTGCGCCGTCGACCTCACCGGCGACGGCGGGGCTCCCGTGGCCATGGGCACCGCGTCGTTCATGGCCGCGCCGGACCCCCGGGTCGAGCTGCCCAGCCGCACGTCCCTGGACGCAGGCGCGGCGGCGGGCCCGCTGCGCCTCCCCTTCGCGGAGCGGGCGGGCTGCCGGCTGCGGGAGCCCGGCGTCGCGGTGCTCCCCCGCACCGCGGACGGCCTGAACGCGGCGGGCACGGTCAACGGCGGGCTGATCGCCCTCGCCGTCGAGGAGGCCGCCCTGTCGCTCACGCCGGGGGCGACGCTGGTGTCCATGGCCCTGCGCTACCTGCGCCCCGTCCGCACGGGCCCGGCGGTCGCCGCCGCCGAGGTCAGCGCCGGGCTCGGCCGTGTCGAGGTGGTCGACGCGGGCGGCGACGGCCGCCCCGCGGTGGCGGCCACGACGCGGGCGGCGCCCACCGTCTAACGTCCCGGTCACGTTCGGGAGGGAGAGAGATGACCGACACACCTGTGCTGCTGTCGCTGCGCTACGACCTGCGGGCGCCGTCGTTCGGGGCACCGGCCGACGCCCTGTACCGGGCGGCGCTGGAGCAGTGCGCCTGGGCCGAGGACCACGGGTTCCTGCTGGCGACGCTGTCCGAGCACCACGGCTCCGACGACGGGTACTGCCCCTCGCCCCTGGTGATGGCCGCCGCCATCGCCGGCCGGACGCGCTCGCTGCGCATCCTCGTCGCCGCGCTGATCCTGCCGCTCTACGACCCCATCCGCCTGGCCGAGGACCTGGCGGTGCTCGACCTGGCGAGCGGCGGCCGTGTCGACCTCATCCTGGGCGCGGGCTACCGGCCCGAGGAGATGGCGATGTTCGGCAAGGAGATGGACGAGCGCGCCGCGCTGGTGGAGGAGGGCATCGCCGTGCTCCGCGCCGCCTGGACCGGCGAGGAGTTCGACTACCGCGGCCGCCGGGTCCGCATCACGCCCCGGCCGGCACGCGAGCGGGGGCCGGGGCTGCTCATGGGCGGGTCAACGCCGGCCGGCGCCCGCCGGGCCGCCCGGCTCGGCGACGGCTTCGTCCCCGTCGACGCCTCGCTCTGGCCCGTCTACGAGGGGGCGTGCCGCGAGCTGGGCAAGGAGGCCGGCAGCCCGCCGGCCATGAGCGCCCCCCGGTTCGTCCACGTCGCGGACGACCCCGACGAGGCCTGGGCCCGCATCGCCCCCCACGCCCTGCACGAGACCAACGCCTACGGCGCCTGGCTGACCGGTGCCGGCGCCCTCGGCCCCTACGCCGCCGCCGACGACGCCGACGCCCTGCGGGCCCGCGGCGACTACCTCGTGCTGACCCCCGACGAGTGCGTGGCCACCGCCCGCGAGCACGGGGCGCTGCTGCTCCACCCGCTCATGGGCGGCCTCGACCCCGACCTGGCGTGGGAGAGCCTGGAGCTCGTCGCCTCGAAGGTGATCCCGCGGCTCAGTTCCCCGGCACCATGAGGTCGACCGACCGGGCCGCGTGCTGACCGACCCTGCGGGCGTTGGTCGACCGGATCGACACGTCGTGGCCGGCCGCCCGGGCCCGCAGGGCACCCACCGTGCAGTTCTCGCGCCCGCCCTGGGTCGGGAACGGGTCGTAGCGGAAGTGCTTCATGGCGTTGAGGTGGGTGATGCGGTCGATGTCGTGGTCGCTGACGCCGCCGAGGTTGGTGGTCAGCTCCTCGGGGGCGAACGGCCAGGTCGAGTCGGAGTGGGGGTAGTCGCACTCCCACATCACGTGGTCCATGTTCAGGAAGTCGCGGCTGGCCACGCCGAACTTGTCGTCGATGAAGCACGTGAGCACGCGCTCGTTGAAGACCTCGCTCGGCAGCTTGTCGCCGAAGTCCTGCCCCGTCCAGGCGTGGTGGCGGCGGTAGTTGTAGTCGATCCGCTCGAGGAAGTACGGGATCCAGCCGATGCCGCCCTCGGACAGGGCGATCTTGAGGTCGGGGAAGCCGCGCAGCACCGGTGACCACACCAGGTCGGCCGCCGCCTGCACGATGTTGATCGGGGTGAGCGTGATCAGGCAGTCGATCGGGGCGTCGGGTGCGGTGATGACGAGCTGCGACGACGACCCGATGTGCAGGCAGACGACGACGCCCTCGTCGGAGCACGCCCGCCAGAACGGGTCCCAGTGGTCGGAGTGGAAGCTCGGCCAGCCCAGCTTGGACGGGTTCTCCGAGAAGGTCACCGCGTGGGCCCCCATGCGGGCCGTGCGGCGGACCTCGTCCGCCAGCGTCTCGGGGTCCCAGATCGCCGGCAGCGAGCAGGGGATGAAGCGGCCGGGGTGGGTGCCGCACCAGTCCTCGATGTGCCAGTCGTTGTAGGCCCGAACCATGGCGAGGGCCACGTCCTTGTCCTCGGTGCGGGCGAAGAGCTGGCCGCAGAACTGGGGGAACGACGGGAAGCAGAGCGAGCCGAGCACGCCGTTGGCGTCCATGTCCTTGACCCGCTCGTCGATGTCGTAGCACCCGGCCCGCAGCTCCGCGAACGACGTCGGCTCCATGCCGTACTCCTCGGGCGGGCGGCCGGCCACGGCGTTGAGGGCCACGTTGGCGATCTCCTGGCCCTCGTACACCCAGGCGTTCGTGCCGTCGTCGCGGGTGATGAACTTCGGCGCCAGGTCCGCGTAGCGCGCCGGCAGCCGCCCGTCGAACAGGTGCGGTGGCTCGACCACGTGGTCGTCGACACTGACCAGCACCATCTCGTTGATGTCCATCGCCGACCCCCTCGGATTGACCTGGCCCTCAATCTAACAAGTGGGTCACGGCGTGGCGAGCAGATCGGCCTGGACGACCCGGCGCAGCAGCTTGCCGGTCTCGGTGAAGGGCAGCGCCTCGGCGAAGGTGACGGCGTCCGGGGTCTTGGAGCCGCGGAGCGAGCGGCGGGCGAACTCCCGCACCTCGGCGGCGTCGAGAGCGGCACCCGCCCGGGGCACCACCACGGCCGCGATGCGCTGGCCCCACTCGTCGTCGGGCACGCCCACGACCGCGCACTGCGCGATGTCGGGGTGGCGCAGCAGGACCTCCTCGATCTCGGCCGGGGCGATGTTCTCGCCACCCCGGATGATCGTGTCGTCGCTGCGGCCCTCGATGAACAGGTAGCCGTCGTCGTCGATCCAGCCGCGGTCCCGGGTCGGGAACCACCCCGCCGCGTCCAGCGGGGCCTCCCTGCCTGCGTACTCGCCCGACACCTGCTCGCCCCGCACCCAGATCTCGCCGGGCTCGCCGGCCGGGAGCGGATCGCCGAGCGGGTCGCGGACCTCGATCTCGACGGTGGGCAGCACCCGCCCCGCCGACGACAGCCGGGCGCTCGCCACGGGGCCGCCGCCGCGGGCGGCCCGGTGGTCGTCGGGCCCGAGCACCGCGATCGTCGAGCTGGTCTCGGTGAGCCCGTAGGCGTTGGTGAGCTCGACGTCGGGCAACAGGGCCATCACCCGGTGCAGCACGGTGGCCGGCGTGCGCGCCCCGCCGTAGGACAGCGCCCGCAGCGTCGGCAGGCCGGACCCGTCGGCCTCGAGCACGTCGCAGATCCGGGCCAGCATCGTGGGCACCACCATGGCGTTGGTGATGCCCTCGCGCCGCACCGCCTCGACCCACCCCGGGGCGTCGAACTGCGGGAGGTACACGATGCGCCGCCCGAGGTACAGGTTGCTGAGCAGGTTGGCCAGGCCGGCCACGTGGTACGGCGGCACGCTCACGAGCACGGCCTCGCCGGGCCCGGCGCCCGCGAACTCGACGGTGCCGATCACGTAGGACGCCAGGTGCCGGTGCCGCAGCACGGCCGCCTTGGGCGCCGAGGTCGTGCCGCTGGTGTACAGGAGCACCGCCGGTCCCTCGCCGTCGGCCGGCACCTCGCCCACCGCCGCCGCGGCCCGCGCCTCCGCCACGAAGGCCTCGGCGTCGACGACCCGGTGCCCGCGCGCCACCAGGGCCGCCGCCACCTCGCCCCCGGCGATCACCACGGTGTCGCCCAGCGGCTCGAGCAGCTCGTGGAGCTGGTCGTGGCTGAGGCGGTAGTTCAGCGGCACGAACGGCACGCCCGCCGCCGCGGCCGCGAACAGCCCGACGGGGAAGGCGAGGCTGTTGGTGCCGACGTAGGCCAGGGCCGAGGCGCCGGCCACCACACCGGCACCGGTCCAGGCGGCGGCCAGCAGCTCGGCGGCGGTGAGCCGGTCGTCGCCCGCCTGCACGGCGGTCTCGTCGCCACGGCCCGCGGCGACCATGTCGAGCAGGAGGAGGAGGTTCATGCCACGGGTGGCGTCAGTCCGACGACGGCAGGGGCTTGGCCCCCTTCACGAGCAGCGGCCGGCCGTCGACCGTCAGCGCGCCGGTGCCGGCCCGCGTGCACAGCAGCTCGAGGCCGAGGTCGTCGTCCACGTAGCGCTTGCCGAGCAGCGGCCCGTCGCCGAGCGTCGGATCGAGGGCGGCGGCCCCGGCGGGCTCGTCCCCGTCGCCGAGCAGGGGGGCGCCACCGCAGCCGAGGTCGACGGCCTCGGCCGGCGCCTTGACGACGACGACCTGCGCGCCGCACACCGCGCTGTGGAGCTTCTGACCGGGACGCAGCTTCATGGAACACGTATTCTAACAGTAGGGTCACGCATGGACCAGCGGTGCCGGCCACGGAGGGAACGATGCCCGACCACACGTTCGTGCAGTACGAGACGCTAGACGAGGGGCGGATCGCCCGCATCACGCTGAACCGGCCGGAGGCCCGCAACGCCCAGAACCGGGGGATGCTCGTCGAGCTGAACGACGCCTTCCTGCGGGCCGAGGCCGACGACGAGGTGCGCGTGGTCATCCTCGGCGGGGCCGGGCCGATGTTCTCGTCCGGCCACGACATGGGCTCGAAGGTCTCGCTCGAGGAGTACGCCCCCGGGCCCAAGCAGCACCCGACCCGGGCCATCAACGGTGGCACCCGCAAGGGCGCCGAGAACCTCATGCTGCAGGAGTGGCACTACTTCTTCGAGAACACCCGCCGGTGGCGCAACCTCCGCAAGATCACCATCGGCCAGGCCCACGGCGACGTCTACGCCGCCGCCCTGATGCTGCTGTGGGCGACCGACCTCATCGTCGCCGCCGACGACACCCGCTTCGCCGACGTCGTGGGCACCCGGCTCGGGATGTGCGGCGTCGAGTACTTCGCCCACCCGTGGGAGTTCGGGCCCCGCAAGGCGAAGGAGCTGCTGCTGACCGGCGACGCCATCGACGCGGACGAGGCCCACGCGCTCGGCATGGTCACCAAGGTCTTCCCCGCCGCCGAGCTGGCCGATCGCACCGTGGAGTTCGCCCGCCGGATCGCCCAGCTGCCCACGATGTCGGCCCTGCTCATCAAGGAGGCGGTCAACCAGTCCGTCGACAACATGGGCTTCTACAACGCACTCAACGCCTGCTTCACGCTGCACGAGCTGAACCACTCCCACTGGGCGCAGGTGAACGACGACGGCTACCCGATCGCCAAGGAGGACGCCGGCATCCCCAACTGGCGGGAGGCGCCCCCCATCGTCCCGGCGGTCAAGGACAAGGTGCGCGCCGACCAGTAGGCGTTTGGCGCATGGCCCCACCGCACCCCGAGCCCGAAGCCGCGCCGATCGCCGGCGTGGTGGTCCGCCGCGCCCCGTTCTCCGACAACCCCCGGGTCGGCGCCCGGGGGCAGCGCACCCAGCAGCGGATCGTCGACGCCGCGCTCCGCGTGTTCGGCGAGGACGGCTACCACCAGTGCGGCGTGGCCCGGATCACCGAGCTCGCGGGCTGCTCCCGCGCGTCGTTCTACCAGTACTTCGCCGGCAAGGAGGACGTCTTCCGCCACCTGGCGGGGCACGTGGCGCGCCAGCTGAGCGCGTCGACGGAGGCGCTCGGCCTCGTGACCCCCGACGCCGAGGGCTGGCGGTCGATCCGGGCCTGGGTGGCGCGCTACGCGGACGTCTACGAGCGCTACGAGCCGGTCTTCCGGGTGTTCCAGACGGCGGCGGCGAGCGACGCCGCGGTCGCCGGAGGCTCGGTGCGCACGAGCGAGCGCCACGTCGACGCCTTCCGGTCGCGGCTGACGGCGACGACCCTGCCGCCCCGCCAGCTCGACCCGGTCATCGCGCTCCTGCACGGGTGCATCCCCCGCACCTTCGACAACGCCACCACCCTGCGCTCGGCCTCCCCGGGCGCGTACGCGAGCGAGCGGATCGAGGATGCCGTGGCCGACACCGTGCACCGCACGCTGTTCGGGCTCCAGGCCGTCAACGTGCACCCGCCCGCCCGCCGCCGCCCGCCGCCGATCGACTTCAGCCCGGCCATGCGGGAGGCGCTGGCGCACGACGGCGCGGCGCGCGACCTGACGCCCGCCGGGCGGCGCACGCTGGCGGCGCTCATGGAGGCCGGGCGCGAGCTGTTCGTGACCCGCGGCTACCACGACACCCGCGTCAACGACATCGTCGTCGCCGCCGGCCTGTCCAAGGGGGCGTTCAACCGCTACTTCGACAGCAAGGACCGGATGATCCAGATCCTGGCCGTGCAGGCCATCCGCACGGTGTCGTCGACCCTGGCGGACATTCCCGCGGCCGCCGCGGACGGCGCCGCCACCACGGCGGCCATCCGGCGCTGGCTCCGGCGCTACAACGCCACGCAGGCGGGCGAGGCGGCCATGATCCGCGTCTGGGCCGACGCCGCGGCCGAGGACGCCACCTTCCGCTCCGACTCGGCCGCCGCGCTCGACTGGGGCCGGCGGCGGCTGGCCCACTACCTGGCGCCACGGGGCTTCGGCGACGTCGACTCCGAGGCCGTCGTGTCCGTGGCGCTCCTCGGCACGTTCGGGTCCCACGAGCGCCCGGCGGCCGCCATCGACGCCGCCGCCCACATCGTCGAGCACGGCCTCCTCGGCCGGTAGTGGGGTGGCCCGTTTCGCGGCGGCGGCATCTGGTCTAACATCTGGGTCACAACCGAGAGGGGATGGCAACGTGCGAGCGGTGGTCGTGGGAGCTTCGAGCGGGCTGGGGCGTTGCCTCGGGATCGGGTTGGCCCAGCGCGGCGCCCAGGTGGCGCTGCTGGCGCGGCGCCGGGCGATGCTCGACGACGCCGCCAAGGAGGCCGGCCCGGGCACCCTGGTCGTCGAGTGCGACGTCACCGACGGCGAGTCGTGCCGCTCGGCCGTCGCCGAGGCGGCCGCCGGCCTCGACGGGATCGACGCCCTCGTCTACGCGCCCGGCATCGGCCCGCTCGCCAAGCTGGTCGACACCGACGCCGACACCTGGCACCGCGTCTTCGCCACCAACGTCACCGGCGCGGCGCTGGTGACGGCCGCCGCGGTGCCCCACCTGGCGGCGTCGGGCGGCGCCGCCGTGTACCTGTCGTCGGTCAGCGCGTCGCACACGCCGCCGTGGCCCGGCCTGGGTGCCTACGCCGTCTCCAAGGCGGCCCTCGACAAGCTGGTGGAGGCCTGGCGGGCCGAGCACCCCGACATCGGCTTCACCCGCCTGGTCGTCGGCGACTGCGCCGGCGGCGAGGGCGACGCCATGACGCAGTTCGCCCAGGACTGGGACGCCGAGCTGGCCGCGGAGGTGGGCCCGACCTGGGTGGCCCGCAACTACATCGCCGGCAACCTCATGGACGTCGACCGCCTGGTGGCCATGGTCGACGCCGTGCTGCGCGAGGGGGCGACACTGTCGGTCCCGACCATCACGGTCGCACCGCGCCACGCGGTCCAGCAGCCGTAGCGGTCAGGTTCTCAGGGCCCCGCCGGGCCCCGCAGCGCCGCGCACACGCCACCGTCGACGAGCACGTCCACGCCCGTGACGAAGCTCGCCTCGTCGGACAGGAGGAAGGCGACGACCGCCGCCAGCTCCTCGGGCCGGCCCACCCTCCCGAGCGGCGTCCGCTGCACCAGCACGTCCATGAAGGGCTGGCTCGCCGCCTCCTGGCGGCCCTGCGGCGTGTCGATGATCCCCGGCGACACCGAGCAGGCGCGGGCCCCGACCGCGCCGAGGCGCACGGCCTCCTGCTGGGCGAAGCGCTGGACGCCGCGCTTCGCCCACGCGTAGGCCAGGCCCGGGTCCTCGACCGCGGGCCCGAGGGCGTCGTGGACCCGATCGAGGAGCCGGGGATCGAGCGGCTCGTCCAGGGCGGCGTCCGCCGCGGCGTGCGGCTCCGTGATGCCGAGCACGGGGGCCATCGATGCGAAGCACACCAGCGCCGTCCCGGCGGTGGCCAGCGGGCGCAGGGCCTCGGCCAGCAGGGCCGTGCCCACGAGGTCGACCGCGAAGATGCGGCGCCAGTCGGCCATCGTGGGCGAGATGCCGGCGGCGTGGGCGACGGCCCGCAACGTGCCCAGCTCGGCCGTGCGGTCCGCCAGGCGGGCGAGGCCGTCGCGGTCGGTGACGTCGGCCTCGACGGGCAGGGCGGCGGCACCCGCACCCGATGCCGTGATCTCGGCGGCCGCCGAGGCCACGGCCGGCGCGTCGCGGTCGACCAGGAGCACCGTGTCGACCATGCCGGCGAGGCGGCGGGCGCACGCCAGCCCCATGCCGCGCCCGGCGCCGGTGGCGATGCCGACGCTGGGGCCGCTCAGCGTGCCACCTCCAGCTCGCCCAGATAGGCGCGCTCCAGCCGCTTGGCGTCGTTGCGCAGGTCGGTGGCGGCACCGCGCAGGACGATGCTGCCCCGGTTGAGCACGGCCGCCTCGTCGGCGACGTCGAGGGCGAGCCGGACGTGCTGCTCGACGAGCACGATGGCGGCGCCGTGGTCGCTGGCGATCCGCCGGACGGTGGCGAAGAGCGTCTCGACCACCAGCGGCGCCAGGCCCATGCTCATCTCGTCGATGAGCAGGACCTTGGGCTGCTGCACCAGGGCGCGGGCCATGGCCAGCATCTGCTGCTCGCCGCCGGACAGGGCACCGGCGTGCAGGCGCCAGCGCTTCTCCAGCGCGGGGAAGACGTCGAGCAGCTCCCGCGGCGCCGGGCCTCGGCGCGACCGCGCCACGTCGAGGTTCTCCTCGACCGTCAGGGTCGTGAACAGCGACCGGTTGTCCGGGACGAGGACGACGCCGGCCCGGCTGGCGGCGACCGGGTTGCCGGAGCGCAGCGCGACCCCGTCGACCCGGGCCTCGCCGGCGCGCGCCGGGAGCAGCCCGGCCAGGGTCGACAGCAGGGTCGACTTGCCGGCGCCGTTCGGGCCGAGCAGCGCCAGCACGGTCCCGCCCTGCACCTCGAGGTCGAGGTCGCGGAACACGACCGTGGAGCCCCGGCCCCCCGTGAGGCCCCGGCACTCGAGGCGGGCGCTCACGCCGTCACCGCCTCGGCGTCGTGCATCGTGCCCAGGTAGGCGGCGGCCACCGCCCGGTCGGCGCGGATGGTGTCGGGTGGGCCCTCGGCGATCACCACCCCGAAGTCGAGCACGTAGACGTGGTCGCACACGTTCAGCACGAGGTTGACGTCGTGGTCGACGAGGAGCAGCGTCGTGCCCGACGCGCAGATGGCCCGGAGGCGGTCACCGAGCAGGGCGCTCTCGTCGCTGTCGAGCCCGGCGGCGGGCTCGTCCAGCAGCAGCACGTCCGGGTCGGCCACACAGGCCCGGGCGATCGACACCAGCTGGCGCTCCCCCTGGCTGAGCTCGCCGGCCGGCCGGTCCCGCAGCGCCCCGATCCCGACGCCGGCGAGCGCCCGCGCCACCCCGGCGCGCCGGTCGGCGTGGCGACGGCCCCGGGCCGCCACGCTGACGTTCTCCTCGACCGAGAGGTCGTCGTAGAGCTCGAGCGACTGGAACGTCCGGGCGAGGCCGGCGCGCACGCGGGCGTGGGGGGCGAGCCCGTTGATGCGCCGGCCCGCAAGCTCGACGGTCCCCGTGGCCGGGGCGAAGCCGGTGACGGCGTCGATGACGCTCGTCTTGCCGGCCCCGTTGGGCCCGATGAGACCCACGATCGTCCCGCGCTCGACGCGCAGCGACACGTCGCTGACGGCGACGACACCGCCGTAGCGGACCGTGAGGTGGTCGATGCGCAGCGCGGTGCCGGTCGCGGGCGCCACGGCGGCCGGCTCGACCGCCGCCACCGGCGGGCGTTCGGCGCCGGCGTCGGCGGGTCTCCCGCCGGCCCGCCCCCGGGCCCAGCGGTCCGCGATCTCGTGGCCCATGGCGGCGATCCCCTCGGGGTTGGTGATCAGTGTCACGATCAGGAGGACGCCGCTGATGACCTGGAACCACTCGCCGAGGTCCACCCAGCGGTCGAGGGCGATGAACGTGATGCCCGAGGACGCCAGGATGCCGGCGTTGATGCCGCCCCACACCGAGGTGATGCCGGCCAGGTAGGCGGTCGAGAGCAGCGCCAGGCCCCCGATGGCGGTGAACGAGTCGAACGAGACGACCCCCCGGCGGTAGGCCAGCAGGCTCCCGCCCAGGCCGGCGATGAACGAGGCCAGGGCGAAGCTGACGACCTTGACCCGCACGACGTTGACGCCGGCGGCGGCGGCCGAGCGCTCGTTGGCCCGGACCGCGAGCATGGCCGAGCCGAGCGTGCTGCGCCGCAGGATGGCGACCCCGAGCGCCACCAGGACCAGCGTGACCAGGCAGACGAGGCCGAACTCGATCCGCGGGAACTCCGCGCCGGCGCCGATCCCGAGGTCGATGCCGAACATCGACGGCGGCGTGACCCGGGCGCCCGAGCTCGGGACGATCTCGGAGTTGCGGAACCACACGGCCTCGATGGCGTAGGCCAGGGCCAGCGTCACGATGCCGAGGGTGAGCCCGCGCGTGCGCAGGGCCGGCAGGCCCACGGCCACGCCGATCACGGTCGAGACCAGGGCGGCGAGCAGGGGCGCGAGGGGGAAGGGCACGCCCCAGTCCTCGGTCAGGGTGCTGAGGCTGTACGCGGCCGTGCCGGCGAGGGCCAGCTGGGCGAGCGACACCTGGCCGGCGTAGCCGGTCACGACGACGAGCGAGAGCCCGATGACCGCGGCGATGAACGTGCCGATGACCGCGGACCGCCAGGTGCCGTCGGTGAGCACCAGGGCCGCCGCGCCGACGACCGCGCCGACCACCGCGGGTCCCAGCAGCGACCGCGGGCGGGGCGCCCGGCCCAGCTTCTGGCGGATGAGCCCGCCGCGGGCGGGGATCCCCCCGCCGACGGCGACCAGCGCCACGAGGATGACGATGAGGGGCACCAGCTCGGCCGAGCCGGTCTGGGGCATCCACGAGACGTCCGACACCAGCGACAGGGCCTCGGACTGGAGCATCCCGATGGCGAGCCCCGCGGCCACGATCGGCAGCAGGTACTGGAAGCGGCCGACGACGGCGGCGGCGAGCGCCGGGACGACGAACAGGGTGTAGGTCACCGGGGTGAGCGGGCTCACCGGGGCGATGAGGATGCCGGCGATGCCGGCGACCATGGCGCTGATCATCCAGTTGACCAGCGCGATGCGATCGGGCGAGACGCCGCTGACGTAGGCCCCCGTCTGCGACTCCGCCGTGGCCCGCGTCAGCAGCCCGAAGCGGGTGTAGCGGTAGCCGGCCGCCAGCACCAGCGCCAGGACGACGACCGTCACTGCCAACCAGAACCGGTCGGAGAGGATGATGACCGATCCCAGCTCCCAGCGCTCCGCAGGGAAGATCGGGGCGACGCTCACGGCCACGGTTCCCTGCCGGATCGCCAGCACGCCCTGGATGACCACGAGGACGCCGAGGGACGCGACCGCCTTGGCCAGCGGGGGCGCGTCCCGGAGCGGGCGGAACACGAGCACGTAGAGGAGCGCACCGAGCAGGGCGGCGACGAGCATCGAGACCGCCACGGCCGGCCAGAACCCGAGCTCCTGGCCGAGGTCGACGGTCTTCGGCAGCCCGGGGATGGGCACCAGCAGCTCGCCCTTGCGCAGGCCGGCGTACGTGTACGCCGTGTACAGCGCCATCGCTCCGGTGGCGAAGTTCACGACCCCGGAGGCGCGGTACGTGATCACCAGCGCCAGCGCCAGTGCGGCGTACACCCCGCCGGCGCCGAGGCCGAGCAGGAGCGAAGCGATGTGGTCCACGGCGTGGGCCTCCGGGGATCGAGTCGGGAGGACGGCGAATGCGGGCCGGCCCTCCCGTCACCGGAGAGGGCCGACCCGCAGGTCCGGGATGGCTAGGGCAGGATGTCCGTCGAGTCGACGGCCTCGTAGCTGGCGGGGTTGCCGTCGGCGTCGAGCGTGGCCCGCAGCGACCCGTTGGAGCACACCGCGGGCTGCGGCTCGTACGCCGTCCCGCCGCACTGGAACGTCAGGCCGTCGGCGCCGGGGTAGTCGGCCTCCTCCATCGAGCGGATCGCCGCGGCCGCGCTCTGCGGGGTGACCTCGCCCGAGATCCCCTGGAGGGCGGTGATGAGCGACGACATGGCGGTGTAGCCGCCCATGGCGGTGGCGTTCTCGACGTCCTCGACGTCCTCGCCGAACGTGGCGATGACCTCCTCGTAGAGCTGGTAGGCCGGATCGCTGGTGTCGCCGAGCGCCATCGTCGAGGTGATGTCGATCCCCTCGAGCTGGCCCGGCAGGGCCTGGCGGGTGGCGTCGGTGATGCACTGGGCGATCGACGTGATCGCACCCTCGTAGCCGACGGCGTTGAGCCCCTGGATGGCGGCGATGCAGAAGGCGTCGTTGCCGACGATCTGGACCACGCCCGCCTCGCTCTCGACCACGTCCTGCATCTGCGACGTCATGTCCGCCGTGCCCACCGGGATCCTGATGAGCTCGTACGTGAGATCGGCGTTCTCCAGGATGGCGTCCGCGGCCCCCGACTCGAAGGACCCGAGCGCCTGGGGGACGTCGATGAGGACGAAGGCGATCTTGTCGGCGCCCTCGCTCTCGGCCGCCGCCAGGGTCGTGCCGTACAGCGTGGCCAGCGGGTTGACCATGACGAAGCTCGACTCGGTGTCGGTGAGCATGGCCTCGGTGCTGGTCTGGAACCACAGGGTGGGGATGCCGGCGCCGTGCAGCGGCTCCCACACGGACTCCGCCACCGCGGACTGGCTGAGGGTGACCGCGGTGACCCCCGCCTCGACCATCTGGTTGGCGCAGTCGGTGGCGCCGGCCGGATCGCCACCGGTCTCGCAGGTCACGACCTCGACCGGCTGGCCGGCGATCCCGGCGCGGTGGGTGTTCCAGAACTCGGCCGCGGCCTCGGCGGCCCGCAGCTCGTCGGTGTTGTCGAACGCCTGGGTGGCGCCGTCGGACACCATCCCGAGCTTGATGGGCTCACCCTCCGCGGGGTCCTCGGGCCCGAGCAGGTCGGAGCCGCCCGAGGTCTCCTCGGCCGGTTCGCTCGCGCTGCCGCTCTCGGCGCCGTCGTCGTCGTCACCGCACGCGGCGGCGACCAGCGCCAGCGCGCTCAGGACGGCGAGGGCGATCCTCCACCCGGGCCGCCGGCGGATGCGCCTCGACCCTTCGTCCGGCATGTCCATGTCGCCCCTCCTGGGTTGTTGCTGTCGTGTGCTGGACAAGATCTGCTCCCTCTCGCGGTCAGGGGGCCGGCACGTCGAGCACCACCGCGCTCGACATGCCGCCACCGGCGCACATCGCCGCCACCCCGGTGCCGCCGCCGCGGCGGCGCAGCTCGTGGATGAGCGTGACGACCATGCGGGCCCCCGTCATGGCGACGGGGTGACCCAGGCTGCACCCGCTGCCGAGGACGTTGACGATGCCCTCGTCGATGCCGAGGATCCGTGTGGTCGCCACGCACATCGAGGCGAACGCCTCGTTGATCTCCCACAGCGCCACGTCGTCGACGGTGAGGCCCGCCCGGTCGAGCGCCTTGGGGATGGCGATCGTCGGGGCCAGGCCCGTCCGCTCGGGGGCCACGCCCACGGAGGCCCAGGCCCGGACGGTGGCGAGCGGCTCGAGCCCGCCGGCCTCGGCGAGGTCGCGGTCGGCGATCACCAGGGCCGCAGCGCCGTCGTTGGCGCCGCAGGCGTTGCCGGCGGTGATGCTGAAGCCCTCGATCTCGGGGTGCAGCGGCTTGAGCGAGGCGAGCTTCTCGGCGCTGGTGTCGCGCCGCGGGTGCTCGTCGACGGCGAAGGCCGACCGGGTGCCGTCCCGGTGCGTGACCTCGATCGGGACGATCTCGTCGACGAAGCTCCCGGCGTCGATGCCGGCGACGGCCCGCTGGTGGGACCGCAGTGCCCACGCGTCCATCTCGTCGCGGGTGACGCCCGCCGCCACCGCGGCGTTCCAGCCCACAGTGATCGACATGTCCATGTTGGGCGCGTCGGGCCGGTCACGGTGGGTGGGCGAGAACCAGTCGCTCCAGTCGTCGGTGCCCGGGATCCGCCGGGTCGAGCGCGGCGACGTGGACGACGACTGCGCCCCGCCCGCGATCACGACCCGGTCCATGCCGGCGCGAACCGTGGCGGCGGCGGTGGTGACGGCGGCGAGGCCGGAGGCGCAATGGCGGTTGTGGGCCACGCCGGCGACGTGTTCGAGGCCGGCCTCGATGGCGACGTAGCGGGCGATGTCGCCACCCCCGTACAGCGACTCGCCCAGCACGACATCGTCGACGAGGGCCGGGTCGACCCCGGAGCGGCGGACGGCCTCGGCCACGACGTGGGTGCCGAGCGCGAAGGCGTCGACATCGGCGAGCGTGCCCTTGAACGCCGTCCCGATCGCGGTTCGTGCCGTGGACACGACGACCGCGTCAGCCATCCCTGCTCCCCTCTCGTGTGTGCCGGGCTCCCCCGCGGGTGCCCTCCTCCGCTGTGCCTGCCGTCACGTGAAGCATAGTCTCACATTCCGAGAACGCCATTGCAACACGTGGCAAGGCCCTGACGCACGTCGCCAGAAGGGGTGTCACAGAGTGGGCCCGGCGGGTGCACCCACGAGCGGGCGGATCATGCCGTCCTGGACGAACGAGGCCACCAGCGCACCGTCGGTCCGGAACACCTCGGCCGTTCCGTAGCAGCGGCCCCGGCCGGCGTAGGGGCTGTGGTGCGAGAGCAGCATCCACTGCCCGGCCGGCGCCGGCTCGTGGAAGGTGAGCGTGTGGCTCACCACCCCGGTCGACACCGTGACGTGCGCCTGAGCCTGCCCGACACCGGGGTGGGGCCGCATGGCGGTGGCGATGAGGAAGCCGTCGGTGGCGAAGGCCAGCAGGGCCTGGTCGACGGCGGGGTCGTCGGGCGCGCCGGCGAAGCGTGTCCAGACGTCGAGGTCGGGCGGGCCGACCGCGTCGGGATCGCGGATGTCGACGCCGCCGGCGATGTGGACCTGCCAGGGGTCCGAGCCCGCACCGGGCTCCTCGGGCGGGGAGCCCACGGACGCCGGTGCGGCGTCCGCGTGGCGGACGAAGTCGGGCTCGTCCGCGCTCAGCAGCACGAGCGAGCGGGCGCACAGCCGCTCGCCCTGGCTGATGGTGACCGTGCTGCTGGCGAAGGCGCGGCCGTCGTGCATGCGGTCGACCGCGACCTCGACCGGGTCGTCGGGCCTGCCGCTGCGGGCGAAGACGGTGTGCACCGTCTTCACCCGCTTGGCGTCGTGGCCCGCCAGGCCCGCCATGACCGACTGGGCCAGCAGCTGGCCGCCGAAGATCACGCCGTGGCCGGCGTCCGCGTTGGCGGCCCGGTACCGGTCCGGCCCGTCCGGCTCGAGGCGGAGCGAGCCGAGGAGGCCGTCGATGGTGAGCACGGGCTACTTCGGGGGGAAGCGCAGCGCGCCGTCCAGCCGGATGTTCTCACCATTGAGGTAGGGATTGCGGGCGATCGACTCGACGAGGAGGGCGAACTCCTCGGGTCGCCCCATGCGCCGGGGGAACACGATGCTCTTCACCAGGTTCTCCTGCATCTGCTCCGGGACGCTGAGCATGATCGGCGTGCCCATCGTCCCGGGCGCGATGGCGCACACCCGGATGCCCACGGCCCCCAGGTCGCGGGCCAGGGGCAGCGTCATGCCGAGGATGGCGGCCTTGGCCGCCGCGTAGGCGAGCTGGCCGGTCTGCCCCTCGATGCCGGCGATGGAGGCCGTGTTCACGACGACGCCGCGCTGCCCGCTCTCGTCGGGCTCGTTCCCCGACATGGCCGCGGCGGCCAGCCGGGTCACGTTGAAGGTGCCGAACGCGTTCATCTCCATCGTGCCGACGAAGGAGGCCTTGTCGTGGGGCGTGCCGTCGCGACCGACGGTCCGCCCGCCGCCGACACCCCCGCCGGCGACGTTCACGACCAGCGAGAGCGTGCCGACCGAGCGGGCGGCGTCGATGGCCGCGGCCACGTCGCCATCGTCGTTGACGTCGCCGCCGACCGCCACCGCCCCGTCGCCGACGTCCTTGGCCAGCTCGCCGGCCCGGTCCCCGTCGCGGTCGAAGACCGCCACCCCCATGCCGAGCTCCGCCAGCCGGCGCACGGTGGCGCCGCCGAGCCCGCCGGCGCCGCCGGTGACCAGCGCCGATCGTCCGTTCAGATCCATGTCTCCCCTGTTCGCTCAGGCGGCCGTGGTCGCCGCGTCCACCCGCATGAGGCGGGTGAGGTTCCCGCCCATGATGGCCGCGACGTCCTCGTCGGCCAGCCCGTCCGGCAGGTGGTCGACGTAGCTGCACGGCTCGGCCAGGCCCTCCGGATGGGGGTAGTCGGAGCCGAACAGCAGGTGGTCGGCGCCCATGATCCCGACGAGCTCGGCGATGTCGTCCTCGTGGAAGGGGCTGACGTAGATGTTCCGCTTGAACGCGGCCACGGGGTCCTCGTCGAAGGCGTGCGGCATCTTGCGGTGGACGTCCTCGAGGTGCTCCAGGAACGGCGCCACCCAGTCGCCGCCGTTCTCGATCGAGGCCACGCGCAGGTCGGGGAAGCGGGTGAGGACGCCGTGGCACACGAGCGCGGCCATCGTGTCCTCGATGGGCCGCTTGGCCATGGTGAGCATGCGGAACGGGTCGGGACGGAACGGCAGCATCTCCATCGGCCCCGTCCAGTCGCCCTGGTAGCGCGAGTAGCCGCTGTCGGACGCGTGCATCGACACGAGCACGTGGTTGTCGACGACCGCCTGCCAGAACGGGTCGAACTCCTCGAAGCCGAACGACCGCGAGCCGCCGTAGCCGGGCACCGGCGCGGGGCGGATCAACACGGTCCTGGCCCCGCGCTCGACCGCCCACTCGAGCTCCTCGATGGCCTTCTCGACGATCGGCAGGGTGATGACCGGCGTCGTGAAGATGCGGCCCTCGTAGTCGAAGGACCACTGCTCGTGCAGCCACTCGTTGAGGGAGTGGATCACGGTGTGGATGAGTACCGGGTCGTCGCGCATCCGCTCCTCGAGCAGGCTCGCCAGCGTGGGGAACATCAGCGCCCGGTCGACCCCGAGCTCGTCCATCAGCTCGAGGCGGGGCGCCGGCTCCCGAAACGCCGGGATGCTGCGCATCGGCTCGCCCACGATCTCGCGGTACGACTTGCCCTCGGGGTTGCCGATGCGGAAGTACTCCTCCTGCGCACCGGGCCGCGCCACGACCTCGAAGGTCGGGTTGGGGATGTAGTCGCTTATCTGCCCGCGGACGACGATCTTCTTCCTCCCGCGGACGCTCACGTAGTCGATGGCGCCCTTGTACCGGTCGGGAAGGTGCCGGGTGAACGCGTCCTCGGTCTCGTACAGGTGGTTGTCGGCGTCGAACACCGGAAAGCCGAGCCTTGTCATGCCCTCAACGGTACGAGATTTCTAACGTTCGGGTCAACTCTTGGAAAAGTGCAGAGCATCTGACCAGGGAAGTTGGTCATCTGCGGGCAGTCGGGATGCGCGACACCTAACATGTCGGTCATACTGGGCGGCCGAGACACGGAGGGGTCATGACCGCAGTCATGCAGGGCGTCCGCATCCTCGAGGTCGCCGAGCACACGTTCGTCCCGGCCGCGTCGGCGCTGCTCGCCGACTGGGGTGCCGAGGTCGTCAAGATCGAGCACGTCGAGC
>DASSUD010000136.1:0-5335 GCA_035707385.1 Acidimicrobiales bacterium | reverse complement strand
CCGGCGCCACACGGTCTCGATGACGGGACCCAGCCGCCGGTCGCCCCGCGACGCCAGGCCCTCGACGACGCTGGCCCTGGGGTCGTGCCAGGTGAGCTGCACGCCCCTGGCCGAGCGGGCGCCGTCGCGCAGCAGCGAGATCTTGCGGCCCAGCTCGTCGGTGGTGTTCTGGCCGAACCACTGGAACGGCGTGAACGGCTTGGGCACGAACCCGCCCACCGACGCCTTGACGGTCACGCCCCGGGTGTGGCGCCGGCCGATGTCGACGCAGTTGCGGGCCAGGTCGAGGATGCCCAGCGTGTCCTCGTCGGTCTCGGACGGCAGCCCGGTGAGGAAGTAGAGCTTGACCCGGCGCCAGCCGGAGCTGAAGGCGCTCTCGACCGCCCCGTAGAGGTCCTCTTCCCGGATGAGCTTGTTGATGATCTGGCGCATGCGCCAGGTGCCGGCCTCGGGGGCGAACGTCAGCCCGGTGCGGCGGGCCTTCTGGATCTGGGCGGCGATGCCGACCGTGAAGGCGTCGACCCGCAGGCTGGGGAGGCTGACCGAGGTCTGCCCGCACGAGGCCGGGTCGTCCACGATGCCCCGCACCACGTCCTCGATGCCGGAGAAGTCGGCGGTGGACAGGCTGGTCAGCGCCACCTCGTCGTAGCCGGTGCGGCGCAGGCCCTCGCTGACCATCGTGCGGACCTGGTCGGCGGGGCGCTCCCGGACCGGGCGGGTGATCATGCCCGCCTGGCAGAACCGGCAGCCCCGGGTGCAGCCCCGGAACACCTCGACGTTGAGCCGGTCGTGGACCACCTCGGTGAGCGGGACGAGCTGGCGGCGCGGGTAGGGCCAGTCGGCGAGGTCGGCGATCGTGCGCTTCTCGACCCGCTCGGGGACGTCGGGGTAGCGGGGCGTGACCGCCCGGATGTGCCGGCCCTCGTAGGCGACCTCGTACATCGAGGGGACGTACACGCCCTCGACGCGGGACAGCTCCCGCAGGACGGCCTCGCGGCTGGACTCGGTGCGACCCGACGCCTTCCACTCCCGGACCACCGCCGTGATCTCGGACACGACCTCCTCGCCGTCGCCGAGGACCACGAAGTCGAGGAAGTCGGCCAGCGGCTCGGGGTTGTAGGTGCAGTGCCCGCCCGCCGCCACCAGCGGGTGCTCGGGGCGGCGCTCGGCGGCCCGCACCGGGACGCCGGCCAGGTCGACGCAGTTGAGCAGGTTGGTGTAGGTCAGCTCGGCCGACAGGTTGAAGGCGAGGACGTCGAACTCGTGCGCCGGCCGGTGGGTGTCGACCGAGAACAGCGGGATGCGCTCGCGGCGCAGCACCTCCTCCAGGTCGCCCCAGGGGGCGTAGGACCGCTCGGCGGTGGCGTCGGGGCGCTCGTTGAGGATCTCATAGAGGATCTGCAGGCCCTGGTTGGGGAGCCCGATCTCGTAGGTGTCGGGGTAGGTGAGCAGCCACGACACCGCCCCGGCCCCCGCCTCGGGACGCTGCGCGCCTAGCTCGAGCCCGATGTACCGGGCCGGCTTGGCCACCCCCGCCAGATGGGGCTCGAGTCGCGTCCACACGGATGACATGTCTGCTCAAGGCTAGCGGGACGCCGCTCCGTGCCCCGAACCCCGCCGGCCGCGGTCGCGCCCGCGCGCCCCGGGGTCTCCGCCCGGCGGCGCCCCCGCGGTCAGCCGAATCGGCGCATGTGGACGTTCAGCACCAGGCCTACGGCCAGCCACGAGGCGATGGCCGACGAGCCGCCGTAGCTCATGAACGGCAGGGTGATGCCGGTGATCGGCATGATCCCCATCGTCATGCCGACGTTCTGGAAGATCTGGAACACCAGCATCGACAGGACGCCGATGCAGATGAGCATGCCCAGCCGGTCCTGGGCGATCTGGGCGGTCCGCCAGATCCGGGCGCAGATGATGGCGAACAGGGCCAGCGCCGTGGCGCAGCCCACGAACCCCAGCTCCTCCCCCAGTGCGGTGAAGATGAAGTCGGTGTGCTGCTCGGGCACGAACCCGAGCCGGGTCTGCGTGCCGTCGAACAGCCCCTTGCCGTTGACGGCCCCCGAGGCGATGGCGGCCAGCGACTGGTCCTCGTTGTACTCCGAGGAACGGGCGTCGGCCAGGTCCGAGGGATCGCTGGGCTGGAGGAAGTTGGTCAGGCGGTCGCGCTGGTAGTCCTCCAGCATGTCGGAGTTGAGCACCCCCACAACCCCGACCACCCCCACGGCCACCAGCACGACGATGTGACGGCCCCGGGCCCCGGCCATCAGCAGCATGCCGAGGGCGATGGCCACGAACACCAGCGCCGTGCCGAGGTCGGGCTGCAGCATGATCAGCGCCACCGGCACGCCGATGAGGACGAGGGCGAACGCCACCCACCGGGCCCGCAGCGGCACGGCCTTGTCCCCCAGCGCCGCCGCCACCCCCAGGATCACCGCCACCTTGGCGAACTCGGCCGGCTGGAGCTGGAAGGCGCCGATCTGGAACCAGGCCTGGGTGCCCCGCACCTCCTCCCCCACCGACACCACCAGGACCAGGGACGCCAGCGCGGCCACGTAGGGCAGCCAGGCGAAGTCCCGCAGGCGCCGGTAGTCGACCAGGGTGACCAGCACCATCCCGACGACCCCGGCCGCCACGAACAGCACCTGCTTGCGCAGGAACGAGGTGTCGTAGGCGTCGGGGTCGGTGCCCCGGGTCGAGGACAGGATCATCAGCGCGCCCAGCACGGTCACGGCGGCGACGCACGACACCAGCACCACGTCGACGTGCTTCCAGGCGGCGGGGGCCCGGTCACGGAACCACGACTCGTCGCGGCGCCGGCTGCGGCCGCCGACGGGGCGCAGCGCCCGCTCCCGGGCCGGGACCCGGCCGAAGTCGAGGGTCGACCGGGCCATCAGTCGTAGGCCCCGCCGGTGTCGGCGGTGAGGGCGTCGGCGGCGCCCAGGGGCAGGCCGTCGGGCCCGGCGGGCTGGAGCGGCCGCACGCCGGACAGCACGTCGAACAGGGCCCGCGCCACCGGGGCGGCCGCCGTGCCGCCGAAGCCGGACTCCTCCAGGAACACCGACACCTGGTAGCGGGGCGCGGGCGCCGGGCCGAAGGCCGTGAACACCGCGGTGTCGGCCTTGTTGTCGACCTGGGCGGTGCCGGTCTTGCCCGCGATCGGGAAGTCGTCGAGCGGGAACCCGGCGAAGGCCCGCACGGCGGTGCCGTTCCGGGGCACGCCCACCAGGCCGGCCAGCAGCGGCTCGCGCACCTCGGGGGGCAGGTCGACCTGCTGGGCCACCTGGGCGTCGAACTGCTGGGTGGCCTGGCCGGTCTGGTAGCCCTCGGCCCGCAGCGCCACCTGGGGCACGTAGCGGGTGCCGCCGTTGGCGAAGGTGGCGTAGCCGGTGGCCAGCTGCAGCGGGGTGACGAGCACGTCGCCCTGGCCGATGGCCATGTTGACGTTGTCGCCGGTGCGCCAGCCCGTGTCGCAGTCGAGCTTGGTGCAGAAGTCGAGCTTCCAGGCCTTGGTCGGCACCCGGCCGGGCTTCTCGTCGGTGAGGGCCACGCCGGTGCGGTCGCCGATCCCGAACGGGAGGAGGTAGTTCTGCATGCCGTTCTCGCCGCCGAAGCGGTCGGACTGCAGCCAGAACTGGGCGCCGACGTTGTAGAAGTAGGCGTCGGACGACACGGTGAGCGCCCGGCTGATGGTGACGTTGCCGTAGCTGGCCCCGCCGGCGTTGGTCCGGTAGCACTTGGCGCCGGTGCACCCCGGGATCTGGTAGCCGCCCCGGTCCGCGAACACCTTGTCGGGTGTCATCACGCCGGCCATGAGGGCCGCGTAGCCGACGAACAGCTTGTAGGTGGACCCCGGCGCCCACTGGCCCTGCACCGCCCAGTTGTTGAACGGGGTGCCGTTGGCCGGGTCGTTGAGCCACTCCCACTCGGCGTCGCTCACGCCGTCGACGAACACGTTGGGGTCGTAGGACGGGTACGACGCCATGGCCAGGACCTGGCCGTTGTTGGGGTCCATGACCACGGCCGCGCCGCGGGTCCCGGCGTTGCGGCTGCCGTCCCGGTTGGGGCGGGCCCGGGCGTCGGCCAGCCCCTGCTGCACCTTCTGCTCGGCCAGTGCCTGCAGGTCGACGTCGATGGACAGCACCAGGTCGTCGCCCGCCTCCGGCTGCCGTTCGCTGATGACCCGCACCGGCTTGCCCTCGGCGTCGACCTCGATGCGCCGGAGGCCGGGGGTGCCCCGGAGCCACGGCTCGTAGTTCTGCTCGACCCCGCTCTTGCCGATCTCGTCGTTGAGCGTGTACGGCTTGGCGGTCTGTCCCGCCTGGGCCGCCAGCTCGATCTCGTTGATCTTGCCGACGTAGCCGAGGATGTGGGCGCCCAGCGGGCCGTAGGGGTAGGCGCGCAGGGCGGTGCGCTCGACCACCACCGACGGGTAGTCGGCGGCCCGCTCCTCCAGGTAGATCTTCAGGCTCTCGGGCACGTCGATGGCGAGCGGCACCGGGGCGTAGCGGCTGTAGCGCTGGTCGGCCACCCGCGCCCGCATCTGGTCGGGGGTGATCGAGTGGCCGTTGGCGGCCAGGTCCCAGGACAGGCGGTTCAGCAGGTCGGCCTGGCGGTCGGCGCCGAGGGCGTCGAAGCGGGCCCGCTCGATCGCCACCACCACCGCCACCCGGTTGTCGACGACGACCTTGCCGTTGCGGTCGAGGATGCGGCCCCGGGGCGCGGGCAGCTGGACCTCCCGGACCCGGTTGGCCTCGGCCTGGATCTGGTAGCCGTCGGCCCCCAGGACCTGCAGGTCGTAGAGCCGCGCGAACAGCGACGCGAACAGGGCCACCGCCACGACGGCGAGGACCGACATCCGCAGGCGGGGCACGTGCCCGCGGTCGGGGCTCACCGGAGCAGCACCTCCAGCCGGTCCGGCTCGGCGTGCCCGTGGGCCCACCAGGTCACCCGGATCAGCGGCAGCACCAGGACCGCGCACCACCCCGCCATGACCAGGGCGATGGCCGGGAGGTGGCCGAAGCGGTAGGCCGTGCCGAGCAGGTTCCCGAGCGAGGTGTACAGCGTGGCCTGGACCAGGCCCGCCACCGCCGCCACGCCCACCGGCCACCAGCCGCTCGTGCGCACCAGGGCGGACCCCGCCAGCCCCACGGCGTAGCCGACCAGGGCGTAGGTCAGCGCGGTCAGGCCGAAGGGCGTGTCCAGCGCCAGGTCGTAGAGCAGCCCGGCGGCGAACCCGTAGGTCACGCCCCGGTCGGCTCCCCCGGTCAGGCCGGCGGCCACCACCACGACCAGCAACAGGTCGCCGACGGCCCCCGCCACCCGCAGGTCCGACACC
>DASSUD010000135.1:0-11270 GCA_035707385.1 Acidimicrobiales bacterium | reverse complement strand
CGCTGGCCGCGTCAGGGGTGATCGCATGACCGACGTCACCGGCTGGATCGGGCAGACGCGCTACCCGGAGACGGCCGACTTCCCGGTGGAGCGGGGCTACATCTGGACCTCGTGTGCCTCGGTCGAGAACGGCAACCCGCTCTTCTGGGACGATGCCGTGGCCGACGCGCTCACAGGGGGGCCCATCGCACCGCCGTCGACGCTGTCCCTGTGGTTCCGGCCGCACCACTGGCAACCCGACCAGGCGACGCCCCGGCTCCCCCTCCAGGTGCACTTCGACCTCAAGGAGGTCCTCGGCCTGCCCGAGGCGGTGATGAGCGACAGCGAGGTCGCCTTCCACGCCCCCGTGCGCCCGGGCGACGTCATCAGCACCGCCCAGGTGCTCCGGTCCCTCAGCGAGCCCAAGACCACCAGGCTCGGCAGGGGCCGGTTCTGGGTGATCGACGTGCCCTACAGGAACCAGGACGGCGTTCTCGTCGGCGTCGAGACGTTCACCGGCTTCGGCTACCGGCGGGCGGACCCCGGTGCCCCCGGCCCCGCTGGCACGGCCGCGGGCACCGGGAGCGACGCCGCAGACCGCGGCGACCCGGCCGGGGGCGGCGGCACTGCGGCCGGCACCCGGGGTCGCGGGCGGTGGACGGCGGGTGCGGTGCTGTTCCCGGAGGTCGAGGTGGGAGACGTGCTGGGATCCCTGACCTACGACGTGAGCGCCACGACGGTGGTGCTGGGGGCGCTGGCCACCCGGGACTGGCGACCGATGCACCACGACCGCGACTTCGCCGTGCACCGCAACGGCGCCAAGGACATCTTCCTCAACACACCCAACCAGCAGGCGTGGCTGGAACGCCTCGCCACCGACTGGACCGGTCCGGCCGGGCGGCTCGGGCGGCTTCGGTTCCGCATGCGGGACCCGGTCTACCCGGGCGACACGATGGCGCTGGCGGGAACGGTCGAATCGGTCGGGGTCGACGACACCGGCTGCGGGTGGGCGTCGGTGGCCGTCGAGGTCCGGGCCGGTGACCGGCTGTGCACCACCGCCACCCTGCGCATCGCATTGCCCCGCACGACCGACGACAACCCCTGGCGCCGGGCCGGCGACCAGTGGGTTCCCTGATCGCCCGCCGGCCATCGCAGCGCCGTCAACCCCACGGACCGGGACACGATCTCGCCAGGAGACACCCATGCTCGACCTCGACTTCACCCAGGAACAGGACATGCTCCGCTCGGTCGTGCGGAGCGTGTGCGCCGAGCAGGCCCCGCTCACGGTCGTGCGCGACCTGGAGGACGACCCGACCGGCTACGACCCCGGGTTGTGGGCCCGGCTGGCCGACCTCGACCTCACCGGTTTGCTGGTCCCCGAGGAGCACGGTGGATCGGGGATGACCGCGCTCGAGGGCGTGGTCCTCTACGAGGAGCTGGGCCGCGCCCTGGCCCCCACCCCGCACTTCGCCAGCTGCGTGGCCGGCGCCGGCGCGCTGGTGGCCGGGGGCACCGCCGACCAGCAGGCCGCGTGGCTGCCGGGCATCGTGTCCGGCGACGTCCTCCTCACCCCCGCCTGGCTCGAGCCCGACGGGGGCTTCGGCCCCGCCGGGGTGCAGCTCCACGCGCACAGGGTCGAGCACGGCGGCTACTCCCTCACCGGCGCCAAGCGGCACGTCGCCTTCGCGGCCGCGGCCTCCCGGCTGCTGGTGCTGGCCCGCACCGGCGACGGGCCCCGTGGCATCGACCTGTTCCTCGTCGACCCGCAGGCGCCGGGCGTCACGCTCACCCAGCAGCTCTCGGTGGCGTCCGACACGCAGTACCGGGTCGACCTCGACGGTGTCGTGGTCGGCGACGACGCCCGCCTCGGTGCTCCGGGCACCGGCTGGGACACGTGGACGTCGGTGCGCGACGACGCTCTCATCCTGCTGGCGGCCTGGGCCGTCGGCGCCGCCGGCTACGTGCAGGAGATCACCGTCCAGTACGCCAAGGACCGCGAGCAGTTCGACAAGCCGATCGGGGCGTTCCAGGCCATCGCCCACTACCTCGCCGACCGGCAGGCCGAGCTCGACGGCGCCCGCACGCTGGTGCACGAGGCGGCCTGGGCACGGGCCACCGGTCGCTCGGTCGCCCGGCTGGCGCCGATGGCCAAGCTGTTCGCCTGCCGAACCGCTCGCCGGGTCACCGCCACGGCCCAGCAGATCCACGGCGGCAACGGGTTCACCCTCGACTACGACGTGCAGCTGTACTTCCGGCGGGTCAAGGCGCTCCAGCTCTCGTGGTGGGGCGACCGCGACCTGGAGGAGCTCATCGCCGCCGAGGTGCTCGACGTGTCAACCTCAGACCCGTGATCACCGGGACCATCGCCGTCTGCACCCGCAACCGGGCAGCCGTCCTCGCGCAGTGCCTGGCCAGCCTCGACGGGCAGCTGGGCGAGCCGGGCCAGCTCGAGGTGCTGGTGATCGACAACGGGTCCTCCGACGGGACCGCCGCGCTGCTGGCCGGCTGGGCGGCCGCGGGCGACCGGCGCCGCGTGGTCGCCGAGCCGGCGGTCGGCCTGTCCCGGGCCCGCAACACCGCCCTCGCGGCATCGAACGCGGACGTCGTCGTCTTCACCGACGACGACGCCCTCGTCCCGCCCACCTGGGCCGGGGCGCACCTGGCCGCCTACGCCGACCTCACCGTCGGGGCCGCCGGCGGCCCGGTGGGCCTCGTGTGGCCCGCCGGTCGGCCCCCGTGGCTGAGCGACGAGCTGGTCCAGTGGTACAGCGCCCTCGACAAGGGGGACGAGTCCGTACCCTTCCCCGGGCCCCACGGTCCCTACGGCACGAACATGTCGGTGCGGCGGGCTGCGGCGCTCGACGCCGGCGGCTTCGATCCCCGGCTGGGCCGGGTCGGTGCCAGCCTGGTCTCGTCCGAGGAGCCCGACCTCACCCGGCGCCTCGTCGCCGCCGGCTGGGCGATCCGGTACGTCCCCACCGCAGCCGTCGTCCAGCAGGTGCTGCCCGAGCGGCTCGACCGCCGGTGGCTGCTGCGCCGGGGCTGGGCCCAAGGGCTGAGCAACGCCCGGCTCGGCCTGTCCGGCGACCGTCCCGGCCGCCGCGAGCGCTGGCGGCGCGCGGTGGCCGAGGCACGCGAGTCCGGACGGCAGCTCGCCACCCGGCGAGCCGGCGACCGGGACGAGCTGGCGGCCGTCGTCCTCGCCGTCCTCCACGCGGGGGCGGCCGTCGAGCTGGCCCGGGCCACGCTGGCCCCCCGGGAGCCGGGGTCGTGACCGCCGCCGCCCCCCTGTCGGTGTGCTGCCTCACCGCTGACGACCCCGCCATGGTGGGGGCCGCCCTCGCCACGTTGCGGGACGTCGCCGACGAGATCGTGGTGGCGGTCGACAGCCGGGTCGATCCTGCCTCCACGGGCCCGCTGCGCGACGTGGCCGACACAGTCGTCCGCTTCGAGTACACCGACCCGCCCGAGTCGGCCCGGCCCTGGCTCGTCGGCCTGTGCCGGCATGATCGGGTCCTGATGGTCGACGGCGACGAGGTCCCCGGCACGGCGCTGGTGGCAGCCCTGCCCGAGCTGGCCGCCGACGGCGACACCGCGCAGTTCCGGCTGGCGCGGCGCTGGTGCTTCCCCGACGAGCGCCACTGGTTGGCCGAGCGCCCCTGGTGGCCGGACTACCAGCGCCGGCTGGTGGTGCGGGGGCCGCAGCTCGACTTCGACACCGCGGTCCACGGGGGTGCCCGGGGCGCGCTCCCCGCCCGCTACGTCGACGCGCCGCTCTACCACCTGGCCTGCACGATCACCTCGTTCGCCGACCGGCGGGCACGCGCCCGCCGCTACGAGGCGCTACGGCCCGGCCTCGTCGCCGTCGGCGGCGGCCCCATGAACGACACCCTCTACGTCCCCGAGCACTTCGCCACGCTCCAGCCCGAGCCCGTCCCCGACGACGACGTCGCCCTGCTCCGGACCGTGCTGGCCGCCCGGGGGACGGCGCCTCCGCCCGGCCGGGCGGGCGCCGCCGGCGACGGGCTCCCGCTCGTGACCGCGGACGAGATCGCCCGGTCCCTGCCGCCGGACCCGCTCCTCGCCCAGGGCTACCGGGTCGCGCTCCGGGTGGTCGAGCGGGACCGGCGAACCGAGCCCGGCAACGACACGATGATCGCGGTCGAGGTCGCCAACCTGGGCGACGCGCCGCTCCCCCACCGGGACGGGCCCGGCGTGCAGCTCCGGGTCGGCGCCCGCCTGATCGACCAGGCCACAGGCGCCGCCCTCGGCGCCTGGGCCCTCACCCCCCTTCCCGGTGACATCCCCGCCGGCGCGTGCCGCATACTGGAGGCGCTCATCCGCGTACCGAGCGGGCCGGGGTTACACACTGTGGAGGTCGATCTAGTCAACGAGCGCGCACGGTGGTTCGGCTGCCCGGCGCGGGCCGACCTGATGGTCGCCTCGCGTTGGGGCCGTTTCGCAGTGTGAACGTCACCCCGGACACCGGAGCCGCACCAGAGAGAGGTTGCCAGTGCCCGTCAGGACAGCCGACACGGTCGAGGAAGCGAGGGAGCTGCTCGCGGGCGCACCGTCGCCGGTTGTCGTGGTGGCAGTCCACGACTCCTACGACGACGCCGTCCAGTGCCTGGCCGCCATCACGACCCACACCCCCGCCGGCACGGCCGTGCTGGTGGTCGACGACGCCGGGATCGACCGCCGGATCGTCGACCTGCTCGACACCCACGCCGGGACCCTCCGCCACGACCTCGTCGTCCTGCGCCACACCACCAACCTCGGCTTCGTCCGCTCGTGCAACGACGCCTTCGCCGCCACGCCCGGTCGGGACGTCGTCGTGGTCAACAGCGACGTCGTCGTGGGGCCCGAGTGGCTCGACCGCCTCACCGCCGCCGCCACCGGCGTCGACAGCGTGGCCACCGCCACCGCACTGACCAACCACGGCACGATCCTGTCCGTGCCGCACCGCAACCGGCCCCAGCGGTCGCTGCCCCCCGGCCTGACCGCGGCGGACGCCGCCCGCCGGGTGGCGGCCGGCAGCCTGCGCCTGCGGCCCTCGATCCCGACCGCCGTCGGGCACTGCGTCTACATCCGCCGCGCGGCGCTGGACCTGGTGGGCGGGTTCGACGAGTCGTTCGCCCCCGGCTACGGCGAGGAGGTCGACTTCAGCCAGCGGGCCGTCGCCCACGGGTTCCGCCACGTGTGCGCCGACGACGTGTTCGTGTTCCACCGGGGCGGGAGCAGCTTCGGCACCTCCCCCGCGGTGGTCGAGCGCCAGGCGCGCCACGAGGCGCTCGTGCGCCGCCGCCACCCCTGGTACCGGGCGTGGGTCGAGGCGGCCGAGCGCGACCCGGCCTCGCCCCTGGCCGACGCCCTGGGGGCCGCCCGCCGCTCGCTGCTGGGCCTCACCGTGGGGGTCGACGCGCTGTGCCTGGGGCCCGACCGCATGGGGACCCAGCAGATCGTGGTCGCCTCGTTGCGGGCCCTGGCCCGCCAGCCGGGCATCGACCACCTGGTGGCGTTCGTGCCGCCCCACCCGCCCGCCTACGTGCGGGCCCTGCGGACGGAGCTGCCGGGCGTCGAGTTCGTCGAGCTGGACCGCGCCGCCGCCGGCCGCCACGCCGGATCGGTGGACCTCGTCTACCGGCCCTACCAGGTCACCAACCTGGACGACCTGGGCGTGCTGAGGGCGGTGGCCGACCGGTTCGTGGTCAACCAGCTCGACACGATCGCCTTCGAGAACCCGGCCTACTTCGCCTCGCACGACGACTGGCTCGCCTACCGGGACGTCACCCGCCTCACCGTGGAGCTGGCCCACGGCGTGGCCTTCCTCAGCGACGCCGGCCGCCGGGCCGCCGAGGCCCAGGGCCTGCTGGCGGGGGGCTGCGCCCGGGCCGTGGTCTCGTGCGGCGTCGACGGCGTGGACGGCGTCGACAGCGACGACGCCGAGGCGGCCCCGTCGGACCTGCTCGACGACGACGGTTTCCTGCTGGTGCTGGGCGCCTCCTACCTGCACAAGAACCGCCCGTTCGCCCTGGAGGTGTGGACCGAGCTCCGCAGGCGGGGCTGGGACGGGCGCCTCGTGCTGGCCGGGCCGACACCGCCGCACGGCAACTCGCTGGCCCGGGAGGCCGAGCTGCTGCTGGGCCTGCCGGACGACCTGCGGGCCGACGTGGTCACGCTGGCGACGGTCGACGAGCCCGAGAAGCGCTGGCTGTACCGGCGGGCCGCCCTGGTGCTGTACCCGTCCGCCGTCGAGGGGTTCGGCCTCGTCCCGTTCGAGGCGGCGGCCCACGGGGTCCCGACCCTGGCGAGCCGCCGTGGCAGCCTCGACGAGGTGCTCCCCCCGGGCATACCCGTGCTCGACGGCTTCGACGTTGCCGCCGCCGCCGACACGGCGTGGGAGCTGCTGCGCGACGTGGTGGCGGCCAAGGAGCTGACCGCGGCTCTCCAGCTCAGGGGCGAGGCCTACACCTGGGACGCGACCGCCGCCCGCCTGTCGGCCCTGTTCGCCGACGCGCTCCGCCGCCCGCAGGGGCGCGTCCTGGCCGTCGAGGGCGAGGGCCGCGTGCCGCTGGCAGCCGGAATGCGCCGACCCCGGCAGGTCCCGCCCCGGTCCGACCTGGCCGCCGCGCTGGAGCGGGCCGTGACCGCCGTCGTGACCCGGCCCCGACTGAAGCAGGGCCTGTCGCCCGACGGGACCCGCCGCCAGCGGACCGCGCGGGTCGTGATCGCCCAGGCCCGTCGCCGCCTGGCGTGACGCCCGCCACGGCGCCGGGCGGCGCCACCACCCCTGGTCACCATCGCGTCAGGTTCAGTTCAGGTCCTGTTCGCACAGTGGTCGCACCATGGTGAGGCGCCGGCAACCGACACGACGCATGGTGGTGGCAACGAGAGAGGAACGCGCCTCGCATGGGTCGACATGAGCTCTGGGTCGAACTGGCCGACAGGCCCGGCAACCTGGCGGCCGTCGCCGCCGACCTGGCCTCCTGCGGCGCCAACATCCTCCACCTCGACGTGCACGCGGGCAGCGAGTCCACGGTCGTGGACCGCCTGGTGGTGCAGGTCCCCGACGAGCGCAGCCACGAGCTGGCGGCGGCCGCGGCCCGATGCGGGGCCACGCTGCTGCACCTCGACGACGCCGACCCCCACGCGCTGGTCGACGACGTGGTCCGGGCGCTCGACACCGCGGTGTCGCTGGTGGCGAGCGCCCGGCCGGACGCCGCCGTCGAGGCCGTCCGCCGGCTGATCCCGGTCGACGACGTGCGGGTGGAGACGGTGGCGGCCGCCGGTGCCCCGCCCGGCTCCCCCATCGCCGAGGCGGTGGCCCGGGGCGTGACCAAGATCGAGCGTGGCTGGGACGGACCGGCTCCGGCCGGGCCCGCGGCCGGTGACGAGCCGTGGCTGGCCGTGGTGCCGCACGACCACGACGGCGGGCAGGCGATCGCCGTCCTGACCCGCCGCGGGCCCCGCTTCACCGCCACGGAGGTGGCCCGGTGCCGGGCGGTGCTCCGGCTCGCCGCCCAGATCGCGGCAACCCCGGCGGGACCCGTGCCTCGCCCGGCGGTGGCGGTCTCGACCGGGCCCTTGCGGTGCCCGCCCACCACCCTCGAGCGCCTCATCGTGCTCACCGACGGTGGCCTGGTCCGGCTGCGCCACCTGGGGCCGGGTGATCGTGAGGCGCTGCTCGCCCATCACGAGCGGTGCTCGTTCCTGGTCGGCGTGTCCGGTGGCGAGCTGGCCGCCCGCCTGGGGGGAGAGGACGGTCGGCACCGGGTGGCGCTGGTCGCGCTGGTGGGCACCGACATCGTGGGCGTGGGCCGCTACGACGTCGACCCCGTCGCCCGGGACGCGGAGGTCGTGGTGGCGGTGGAGGACCGGCACCAGGGACGGGGCGTCGGCACGCTGCTGGTGGGCGAGCTGGCGGTCCTGGCCGCCAACGGCGACGTCCGCCGCCTGCGCGCCATGACCGGCCACGGCCGGGACGAGCCCCTGGCCCGGACGTTCCGGCGGGCCGGCCTCGCCTTCCGGAGCCGCCGGGACGGCGACGCCGTCGTGCTGGAGTCGGGCCTTCCCCAGGACATGTCCGCCACCGCCTCAACCTGACGACCCGTCAGAACCTGGGTACCGTGCGGTCATGACCGACGATCGACCCCTCGACGACCAGCTGCTGGTGCGCGAGGCGGGCGGGGTCCTGTGGCTCACGCTCAACCGCCCCGAGGCGGCTAACGCCCTGACGCCGGACCAGCGGGACCGGCTGACCGAGCTGTTCGCGGCGGCCGACGAGCGGGTCGAGGTGAGGGCCGTGGTGCTCGGTGCCACCGGGCGCCACTTCTGCACGGGCGCCGACCTGCGGGCCTCCCGGCCGGGGCCCGATCGGCCGGCGGACGCCCCCGAGCGGGTGGTCGGCGACGTGGCGCGGATGTTGGCCGGCGGCGCCCAGCGGCTTGTGGCCGCCATCCTCGACTGCGAGAAGCCGGTGGTCGCCGCGGTCAACGGCACCGCCGCCGGGATCGGCGCCCACCTGGCGCTGGCCTGCGACCTCGTGCTGGCGGCCGAGGGTGCCCGCTTCATCGAGGTGTTCGTGCGCCGGGGGCTGGTGCCCGACGGCGGCGGGTCGTGGCTCCTGCCCCGGCTCGTCGGGCTGGCCCGGGCCAAGGAGCTGATGTTCTTCGGCGACGACCTGCCGGCGACCGAGGCCGAGCGCCTGGGCCTGGTGAACCGGGTGGTCGCCCCCGACGACCTGCCGAAGGTGGCGGCCGAGTGGGCCGGCCGCCTCGCCGCCGGTCCCTCCCGGGCCCTGGGCCTGACGAAGCGGCTGCTCAACCGCTCGCTCGACGTCGACCGGGCCACCGCCTTCCGGGAAGAGGCGCTGGCCCAGGAGCTCAACATGGGCACGGTCGACGCCAACGAGGGCGTGCAGGCCTTCGTGGAGCGCCGGGACCCGCAGTTCCGGGGCTGGTAGATCCGTTCCGGGTTACCGCGGGTAGGGTCCCGGACCGTGACGCAGCGGGCAACCACGATCCGCCGGGTGGCGCTCGGCGGCGCCCTGGTGGCCGCCGGCGTGGCGGTCACCGCGGCCCTGGTCCGGGGCGCGGCGCGGCGCCGGGACACCACCGGGAGCGGGACCGGCGCGGGGGCCGGGCCGGGTCCGGTCCGGGGTCGCACCCGCAACCAGCGCCGGGCCGAGCTGGCCCGGGTCGGGGGCCGGGCGGGAGCCGACTTCGCCCTCCACCGGGCCCGCCGGGTGTTCGCCGGCGCCCATCGGCACGCCGAGCTCGACGAGCAGTTCCAGCTGCGCACCGCCACGCAGGTGGCCGAGGCCCTCGGCAACATGAAGGGCGCCTTCATGAAGCTCGGCCAGATGGCGTCCTACCTGGACGTCGGCCTTCCCGACCACGTGCGGGAGGCCCTGGCGGGCCTCCAGCAGGATGCCCCGCCCATGTCGGCCGACCTCGCCGCCGGGGTGATCGAGGCCGAGCTCGGCGCCCCGCCCGACCGCGTGTTCCTGGAGTGGGACCCGGTGCCCATCGCCTCGGCCTCGATCGGCCAGGTCCACCGGGCCATCACCCGGGACGAGCAGGCGGTGGCGGTCAAGGTGCAGTACCCCGGGGTCGACGAGGCCATCCGGGCCGACATGGACAGCGCCGGGGCGATCTTCGGGGCCATGGGTCTGGCCCTGCCCAGCTTCGAGCCGGGGCCAATGGTCGAGGAGATCCGGGCCCGCGTCGTGGAGGAGCTCGACTACGCCCGGGAGGCCCGCAACACCGCCCTGTTCGCCGAGTTCTTCCGGGGGCACCCGCACGTCCACGTGCCCGACGTCGTGCCGGCTCTGTCCAGCGCCCGGGTCCTGACCACCGAGCTGGCCGAGGGTGTCCGCTTCGACGAGCTGCTCACCTGGGACCAGGACGAGCGCGACCTGGCGGCCGAGACCATCTACCGGTTCGTGTTCCGCAGCCTCTACCGGCTGGCGGCCTTCAACGGCGACCCCCATCCCGGCAACTACCTGTTCCGGCCGGGTGGGCACGTGACGTTCCTCGACTTCGGGCTGGTCAAGCACTTCACGCCGCCGGAGGTCGAGGTGTTCGGCGACATGATCCGGGCGATGGTGGTCGAGCGGGACACGGCCCGGTTCCGCCGGGTCATCGAGGGGATCGGCCTGCTGCGCCCGGGCACGCCGGTGTCGGACGCCCAGGTCCACGACTACTTCAGCCACTTCTACGAGTTCGTGCTCGAGGACCGCACCGTCACCGTGACCCCCGAGTGGTCGACCCAGGCGGCCTCCCGCTACTTCGACCCGACGGGTCCCTACGGGCCGATCATCCGGGCGGCGAACCTGCCCCGCAGCTTCGTCATCATCCAGCGGATCAACCTGGGCCTGATGGCGATCCTGGGCGACCTGCACGCCACGGCCAACTTCCGGCGCATCGCGCACGAGCTGTGGCCGTGGGTGGACGGGCCGCCGTCGACCGCCCACGGCGAGGCCGAGGCCCACTGGCTGGCGCAGCGGTCGCCGGCGACGTCGGCCTGACGGTCCCTGGCCGGGCGGGCGGCGGTCCCTACCATCGTGGGGTGGCCGATGCCCCGCCCCGCACACTGGCCGACGTGCTGGCGGGTGGGCACGGACCGGTCCCGGTCGGCGACCACCCCGACCTGCTGCCGCGCCTGCGGGGCGACCTCGACGCGGCGGCGCGGGCCGCGGCGTCGGTGGCCGGGTGGACCGAGGACTCCCCGCTCCGGCTGACCAAGGCGGTGGTCACCTGGCTGCTGCGCTGCCCGCGCCGGGCGCTGGCCCCGCCGGAGCGCGGTGTGTCCGACGACGTGGTGGGCGGTCTCGTGGTGGACGCGGCGGCCAAGGTGGCCACCCTGGTGCCCCAGCGGCGCGCCACCGTGGAGGCCGCGCTGGCGTACCTGGCGGCCACCGGCGACACGGACGTGGCCGACCACCTGGAGGCTCTGGCCGAAGGGCCGCGCCTGGCGCTGCTGGACGACATCGCGGCCCGGGTGGCGCGGCTGGTGGCGGGCTGGCCGGCGATCGATCCGGCGTGGTGGCCCCGGGTGGAGGAGCCGGGGCGGGTCCGCCTCGCCGGCGGGGCGGTCACGGTGGGCGGGCGGCTGGACCTGGCGTTCGGCGGGCCGCCGACCGCACGGCCGGCGGTGGCGGTCGAGGTCAAGGGCGGGCGCTGGTACGACGGGATGCGGGCGGACGCCCACCTCTACGCCCTGCTGGTCGCCCTGCGGGACGGCCGGGTGCCGGCGGCGGCCGTGACGGTGGTGGCCGACGGGACGACGCA
>DASSUD010000134.1:0-8536 GCA_035707385.1 Acidimicrobiales bacterium | reverse complement strand
CCAGGCCGGCCGGCAGGCCCGCCTCCTCCAGCAGCTCGAAGGCCCGGAGGGCGGTGAACGGGGTCTGCGAGTCGGGCTTGATGACGATGCCGTTGCCCGCCACCAGGGCGGCGAGCGCGTCGGAGGTGGCCAGCACCAGCGGGTAGTTCCACGGCGAGATGACGCCGACCACGCCCTTCGGCTGGTGGTGGACCCGGGTCGACACCAGCCCCGGCAGCGCGCTCAGCCGCCGCTGGGGGCGCAGGGCGCGGGGCGCCAGGCGGGCGTAGTACCGGGCGGTGACCGCCTGGTCCATGATCTCCTCGAAGGCCCACACCCGGGCCTTGCCGTTCTCGGCCTGGATCAGGTCGAGCAGCTCGCCCTGGTGGTCGAGGACCAGGTCGTGGTAGCGCAGCAGGACCGCGGCCCGCTCCCTCGGCGGCCGCTCGGCCCAACCGCGCTGGGCGTCCCGGGCCCGGGCGAACGCGGCGGCCACGTCCTCGGGGGTTCCCACCGGCGCCTCGCCCAGCACCTCGCCGGTGAGGGGGGACCGCACCTCCCGGGTCTCGCGGCCCGCGGCGACGCTCACCCGGCCGGCCAGCCGGGCGGTCTCGTCGCGGCCGGGGCGCAGCGGGAGGGTGGCGCGGCCCTCGGGCGTGGCGGTGGTGGGGTCGGTGGTGGTCATCTGGCCTCCACGGCGGCGGTGGGACGGGCACCGCCCACGGTAGCGAGCGGGGCCGGAGTGCACCCCGGTCGGTGCCGCGTGGTGGACTCGCACCATGCCGCAACCCGCCGCCGCGCCGGTCGACCGCATCGCCTGGGCCGTGGACGAGCTGGGGCCCGGGCCGTCGTCCCGGGTACTGGAGGTGGGCTGCGGCCACGGTGTGGCCGTGACGCGGGTGTGCGAGCGGCTGGCGTCGGGGCACATGGTGGCCGTGGACCGGTCGGCGAAGATGACCGCGGCGGCCGCCCGCCGCAACGCGGCCCACGTGGATGCCGGGCGCCTCACGCTGATCACGGGCACCTTCCCGGACGCCGCGGTGGGCCCCGGGCCGTTCACCCACGCGTTCGCGTTCAACGTGCGGGCCATGGCCGAGCCGGCGGCGCTGGCCGCGCTGCGCCGGCTCCTCGCCCCCGGCGGGACGCTCGGCCTGTTCGCCCAGCACCCGTCGCCCGAGCGCACCGCGGCGGCGGTGGCGGCCCTGCGGGACGCCGTGGTGGCGGCCGGGCTGGTGGTCGAGCGGGAGGCCCACGCCCCGGTGGAGCCCTACCGGGCGGCGGCCGTGCTGGCGGTGGCGCCGTGAGGACCGTGCTCGCCATCGGCATCGGCGCCGGCGACCCCGACCAGGTGACGGTGGAGGCCATCAGGGCCCTCAACCGCACCGACGTGTTCTTCGTGCTGGACAAGGGACCCGCCGCCGCCGACCTGCTGGCGGCGCGTCGCACCATCTGCGAGCGCTACATCGACGCCCCCGACTACCGGGTGGTCGAGGTGCCGGACCCGCCCCGGGACCTGTCGGGGCCGTCCTACGCCCGGGACGTGGGCGGGTGGCACGACAAGCGGGTGGCGATCTACGAGACGCTGCTGCTCAACCAGCTGGCGGAGGGCGAGGTCGGCTCGTTCCTGGTGTGGGGCGACCCGGCGCTCTTCGACAGCACGCTGCGGATCCTCGACGCCGTGGCGGCCCGGGGGGCCGTGGTCCTCTCGGTCGAGGTGATCCCGGGCATCAGCAGCATCCAGGCCCTGGCCGCCGCCCACCGCGTCGCCCTCCACGGCGTCGGCGCCCCGGTCCAGGTCACCACCGGCCGCCGCCTGGCCGACGAGGGGTGGCCCCCCGGTGTCGACGACGTCGTGGTGGTGCTGGACGGCCGCCTGGCCTTCAGCACCGTCGACCCGGCCGGGGTGACGATCTACTGGGGCGCCTACCTGGGCGCCCCCGACCAGATCCTCCTGTCCGGGCCGCTGGCGAAGGTGGCGGGGGAGATCGAGCGAGTCCGGGCCGAGGCCCGCGACCGCAAGGGCTGGATGTTCGACACGTACCTGCTGCGGCGGGAGCGGTGATATCATCAGCTATCGCATGGCTGACCTCCTCATCCGAGACGTCCCGGACGACGTGATCAACGCGATCGACGCCAACGCCCGGCGCCAGGGCCTGTCGCGCACCGAGTACCTGCGGCGCAGGCTGGCCGACGAGCGCCAACGCACGGGCGCCCGGCTCACCGTCGACGACCTCCGGCGGTTCTCCGAGCTCGCGCAGGACCTCGCCGACGAGGACGTCATGCGCCGGGCGTGGGAGTGACGAGCTGGCTCGTCGACAAGTCGGCGCTGGTCCGGCTGGCGACGAGCCCTGATGCCGACACGTGGCGCACGCGCATCGAGCGCGGTCTCGTGCGCATCACGTCCCTGACCGTTCTGGAGGTCGGGTTCTCTGCCCGATCGGCGGCCGAGCGCCGGACGCTGGTCCACGGTCCGCCCGTCGAGCTGATGCCGATCGAGTACATCACCCCGGCCGTCGAGAACCGCGCCGTCGATGTCCAGGGCCTGTTGGCCGACGTCGGGCACCACCGCGCCCCGTCCGTGCCCGACCTCCTGCTAGCCGCCGCCGCCGAGCACGCCAACCTCACGCTCCTGCACGTCGACAAGGACTTCGAGCTCATCGCCGGCGTGACGGGCCAGCCTGTCGAGCGCCTGGCCCTCCCGTGAACGGGCCCGTGCTCGTGCTGGCCGGGACGGCGGAGGCGGCCGAGATCGCCACCCGCCTGCACGCCGCCGGGGTGCCGGTGGTGGCGTCGTTCGCGGGGCGGACCTCGGCGCCCGCGGCGCTGCCCTGCCCGGTGCGGGCAGGAGGGTTCGGGGGCGTGGACGGCCTGGTGGCCGAGCTGCGGCGGGGTCGGTACCGGGCTCTCGTCGACGCCACCCATCCCTTCGCGGCGACGATGCCCCACCACGCGGCGGCGGCCGCCGCGACCGCGGGTGTCCCCCGCGTGCGGGTGCTGCGACCGCCGTGGGTGCCTCGGCCCGGCGACCGGTGGGACGAGGTGAACGACCTGGCCGCGGCTGCCCGCCGCCTCGACGAGGTGGGCGCCGAGCGTGTCCTGCTCACCGTGGGGCGCTACGACCTGGCCGCCTTCACCCCCGGCGGGGACCGCCACTACGTCGTTCGGTCGATCGAGGCCCCTGACCCCGGGGTGCTGCCGGGGGCCACCGTGATCACGGCGCGCCCGCCGTTCGCCCTGCCCGGCGAGGTCGCGCTGCTGCGCCGGCACCGCATCGACACGCTCGTGACCAAGAACTCCGGCGGAGCCGCCACCGCCGCCAAGCTGGACGCCGCCCGCGACGCGGGGGTGCGGGTGGTGGCGGTGCGACGGCCCCCGCCGCCGCCGGGCCCGGTGGTGGCGACGGTCGACGCGGCCCTCTCAGCCCTGGCCGGCGACCGGGCGGCCGGCGTCTGACCGGACCGTGGGGGTCATGCGGTAGGGCAGCTCCAGCCGGTGGGCGGCCAGCAGGCCCGGGTTGGCGAGCAGCGCCTCGGTGGGGCCGTCCGCCGCCACCCGGCCATGGGCCAGCACCACCGCCCGGGGGCACAGCTCGAGCGCCAGCGGCAGGTCGTGGGTCACGACCACGGTCGTCAGGTCCAGGCCCCGGATCACCTCCACCAGGTCCCGGCGGGCGGCCGGGTCCAGGTTGGCGGTCGGCTCGTCCAGCACCAGCACCTCGGGGTGGGCCGCCAGCACGCCCGCCAGCGCCACCCGCCGCCGCTCGCCCAGGCTCAGGTGCTCGGGCGCCCGCTCGGCGGCGTCGGTCAGGCCCACGACGTCGAGGGCGGCCGCCACCCGGGACGCCACCTCCTCGGCCGGGACCCCCCGGGAGGCCGGGGCGAACCCCACGTCGGCCAGCACCGTGGGCAGCAGGATCTGGTCGTCGGGGTCCTGGAACACCAGCCCCACCCGCCGCCGGACCTCGGCCAGCGCCGCCCGCGGCCCGACCGGCAGGCCCGCCACCCGCACCGACCCCGTGGCCACGCCGCCGTCCGCCCCGCCCAGCGCGCCCACCAGGTGCAGCGCCAGGGTCGACTTGCCGGACCCGTTGGGCCCCAGCACCGCCACCCGCTCGCCCCGGGCCACCGCCAGGTCGACCCCGGCCAGCCCCACCGTGCCGTCCGGCCAGCGGTGGGTGAGGCCCGCCACCTCCACGGCCGGTCCGGACCGGTCGGGCGGGGCCGGCACGCCGCTGCGCCGCCCCAGGCCCCGGCGCGGGCGCTCCCGGCGCTCCCCGGCGTCGGCTGCGGCCTGGTTGGCCGCCCGCCGGGCCCGCCACCCCCGAGGCCCCCGGTCCGGCGGCGCCAGGGACAGCGGGGTGCCGAGCCGCTCTTCGAACCCGGGCAGCCGGACCCGGTAGCTGCACAGGTCGCAGTTCATGCGCACGTCCCCGACCAGGGGCTCGGCGAAGCGCTCCACGATCAGGTCGGCCAGCCTGGCGTCGGCGCCCAGCGGGCCGGCCGTCGCCACCGTGACCCCCCGGCGCGCCGCCGCCCAGGCCGTGGCCCGGTCGCCGATGCGGTCGACCAGCACCCCCGGGAACAGGAACAGCGGCACGACCGCCAACCGGTCCGCCCCCAGCCGGTGGGCCCGGTCGAGGGCGTCCTCCAGCGACGGCGACGACATGGCCACGAACGCCGGCTCCACCGTGCCCAGCCCCCGGCCGTCGCCCAGCAGGCGGGCCAGCTTCACGAAGTCCGCGCAGGC
This sequence comes from Acidimicrobiales bacterium, assembly GCA_035707385.1. Taxonomy (GTDB): domain Bacteria; phylum Actinomycetota; class Acidimicrobiia; order Acidimicrobiales; family VFJN01; genus ZC4RG19. Next base: position 3,811 of record DASSUD010000134.1, on the reverse strand, counting down.
GTCCGGGTCGGTGGAGCCGCGCCCCACCAGCACGACCGTGGCCGGGCCACCGGCGGCAGCGACCGCCGCCCGGGCCCGCTCCTCGGCCACGTCGAGCACGGCCGGGTGGATGCCGAGGTCCCGGGCCAGGCGGAATCGGGTCCCGGGATGGCGCCGCCGGGCCCGGCCCAGCACGGCGGGGCCATCGTCCTTCAGGTGCCCGGCCCCGAAGAGGACGTAGGGCACGGCCACGACGTCGGTGGCGCCTGCCGCCACCAGGTCGTCCACGGCCCGGTCGATCGGCGGGTCGGCCAGCTCCAGGAAGCCGCCCGCCACGCGGTGCTCGGGCAGGCGGGCGGCCACCAGGTCCGACAGCGTGGCGAACTCGGCGGACGCCTGGGGGTCCCGGCTGCCGTGGCCGATCAGCAGCAGGTCGGCGGTCACAGCACCACCACCGCCGCGGCGGCCACGGCCGCCGGCGCCAGCGCGGCCAGCCAGTCCCGGGCGCCGGCGGCGGCGGTGGCGGCCGCGGGGGCCGCGGGCGGCGACCCGGCCGGCGCCCCCCGCAGCTCGGCCGCCAGCTGGAGGCGGTCGGCCCGCTCGGTCGAGCGCACGAACAGCGACCCCAGCGACCGGGCGCCGCTGGCCAGCGCCACCGCCCGGCGGGGCGAGCCGGTCCGCACCGCCACGGCCAGGCGCAGGCGGGTGAACTCGGCCCGCAGCACCTGGAGCTGGCGGGCGGCCAGGACCACCAGCCGCCGGAACCACGGCGGCGCGCCCACCCGCCGCAGCCCGTCGACGATCTCGGGCACCGAGGACGAGGCGGCCAGGACGCTCACGGCCACGATGCCGACGGTGGCCTTGGCCAGCACGCCGAGCCCGGCCCGCAAGCCCGGCTCCGACAGCGAGAGCCCCAGCACCTCGACGTGCGGTCCCCGGCCCGCCAGGGCGTAGGCGCCCGCCAGCACCACCAGCGGCAGGTCGAGGCTCAGCCGGCCGGCCACCGCCCGCCACTCGACGAGCGCCGCCACCGCCACCGCCACCGCCACGGCGCCGTCGAGCGCCAGCGCCCACGGGCGGGACGGCGGCGTCACCGCCACGGCCACCAGGAACGCCACCAGCCCGACGACCTTGGCCTCGGGCGCCAGCGAGGACACCGGGCTGCGGAGCCGGGCCGCAGCCCGCTCGGCGGAATGCGCGCTGCTCACGGGGCACCGCCGGGAGCGACGGGCTCGGGCACGGGCACCGGGACCGGGGCCGGCGGGGGCAGCGCCCGCACCAGGTCGGGCCGCAGGCGCAGCACGGTGGCGAGGGCGGCCGCCGTCAGCCCGGCCTCGAGCACGGCGAGCACGGCGTGGGCGCCGCCGATGCTGGCGGCCACCACCGTGGCGGGGACGGCGTCGGTCCCGCCCACCGCGAAGGCCACGGTGGCGGCGGCCGCCGCGGCCAGCGATCCCGCGCCCGCGGCCACCCCGCCGGCGGTTGCCGCCGCCCGGCGCCGGGGCCGGCCGGCCGGAGCCCGCCGCACCAGCGGGCGGGACAGCGCGAACAGCCCCCAGGCCACCAGGGCGGGGACCAGGCCGTCGTTGACCAGGTTGAGCCCGAGGGCGGTCACACCCCCGTCCGCCAGCACCAGGGCCTGGGTCACCACCACCACGGCCACGCACACGACGGCCACGGCCGGCCCCACGAGCAGGGCGGCCAGCCCCGTCCCGACCAGGTGGGCGCTGGTCCCGAACCCCACCGGCACCATCAGGAGCTGCGCCACCAGCAGGTAGGCGGCCACCACCGCGGGCAGGGTCGTGGCCCGCTCCCGCAGCGCGGCCGCCCCCCGCCGCGCCGCCACCGCGGTCCCGGCCACCGCCACCGCCCCGGCGGCCGCGGAGGTGGGCAGGTCGACCCAGCCGTCAGGGATGTGCACGGCCACCCCCGATCACGGCGGCCGCCGGTGGCGGCAGGCGGGTGGTCGCCAACCCGTCGAGCGTGGTGCGGGCGACCCGGGTGCCCGGCCGGCCGGCTGCGTGGACCATTGCGGCCGGGGTGTCGCCCGGCAGGCCCGCGGCCGCCAGGCGGACGGCGATGGCGCCCTGCTGGGCCCGGCCCGTCAGCACGACGAGCGTCGCTCCCGGGTCCGCCAGGGACTCCCACGGCACCGGGGCGGCGTGGGGGTCGCGGTCGCCGGACGCCACCGTCACCGTGGCGCCCTGCGTGACCGCGGCCGCCAGGGGCGCGGCGGTGGCGGCGGTCACCCCCGGGGTGACGGCGCAGGCCACCCCCCGGGCGGCCAGCGCCGCCATCTCCTCGGCGCCCCGCGAGCACACGAACGGGTCCCCGGACTTGAGCCGCACCACCCGGCGCCCGGCCCGGGCCCGGTCGGCCAGCAGGTCGGCGATGGCCTCGGTCGGCCAGGCCGGACCGTCGGGCGACCGGCCCACGTACACCCGCTCGGCTCCCGCCCGGGCCAGGGCCAGCACCGGTCCGGCCGAGGGCCGGTCGGCCACCACCACGTCGGCCCCGGCCAGGAGCCGGGCCGCCCGCCGGGTCAGAAGCAGCGGGTCGCCGGGGCCGGCGCCCACCAGGTCGACGGTGGGAACGGTCACCCGCCCTCCCGGCTGAGCCGCCACAGCGCGTTGAGGGCGGCGGCGGCCACGGCGCTGCCGCCCCGCTCGCCCACGTTGGACACGGACGGCAGCCCGCTGGCCCGCAGGGCCGCCTTGGACTCGGCCGCCCCCACGAACCCGACCGGCAGGCCGATGACGAGGGCGGGGGCGAAGCGCCCGGCGGCCGCCAGGTCGACGACCTCCCGCAGGGCCGTGGGCGCGTTGCCCACCACCACGACCGCGCCCGCCGGCCAGCGCTCGGCGGCCACCCGCATGGCGGCAGCCGACACGGTCAGGTCCGGTTCCGCGACCCGGTCGGCGGCGGCTCGCTCCCGGCCGTCGGCCAGCAGCGACCGGGTTCCGGCCCGGCGGGACGCGACCGCCACCATGTCGACGTCGCACACCACGGGCGCCCCGGCCCGCAGAGCGGCGACCCCGGCAGCGCAGGCGGCCTCGTCGACCACCAGGGTCTCGGCGTAGCCGACGTCGGCGGCGGCGTGGATCACCCGGGCCACCACCGCCCGGCACAGCGGCGGCCAGGCGGACAGGTCGACCCGCTCGGCCAGGATGCGGTAGCTCTCGGCCTCGATCGGGTGCACCGGCGGCAGCGTCATGCCACGACCTCCGGGCGGGGGTGGTGGCGACGGGTCACGACCCGGCCGCCGAGCACGGCGGTGTCGGCGGTGCCCACCAGCACGAGGGACCGCATGCCCGCGACGGTCGGGTCCAGGTCGCCGAGCGTGGTGACCGTGACCTGCTGGTCCGGGCCGGTGGCGTCGGTGACCACCGTGACCGGCGTGGCCGGGTCCAGCACCCCCGCCAGGACGTCGCGGGCCCGGGCCAGGTGGTCCGGCCGCCCGGCCGAGCGGGGGTTGAACAGCGCCAGGGCCAGGCCGGCACCGGCCGCGGCCCGCAGCTGGTCCTCGATGCGCGCCCACGGCACCAGCAGGTCGGACAGGGTGACGGCGGCGTGGGGGCCGGCCAGCGGGGCCCCGGCGGCCGCGGCCGCCGCCTGGGCGGCGGTCACGCCGGGGACGACCTCGACGGTCACCCCCCGCCCGGCGGCCACCTCCAGCGTCACCGACGCCATGGCGAAGACGCCGGGGTCGCCCGAGGACACCACCGCCACCTGCCACCCGGCGGCGGCCAGGGCCACGGCGTCGCCGGCGCGGGCGGCCTCGGCCCCCATGGCCGAGCGGACCACCAGCTGCTCCGGGCGCAGCAGCGGGCGG
>DASSUD010000133.1:0-9899 GCA_035707385.1 Acidimicrobiales bacterium | reverse complement strand
ACCTGCGGGCCGTCGACGTGACGCGCAGCTCGCCCGTCGGCGATCCCGACGCCCGGCTCGCGAGCTTGCCGGAGCCGAGCCGGCTACGGGGCGACGCCGTCCTGGCCGGCATCGAGCTGCGCGGCACCCCGGCGGCCACCGACGCGTCCCGGTGCCGTGAGCTGGCCGGCGGTGGGACGGTCGTCGAGCTGCGGCCCGGTGCGGCGGTGCGGATCGCCGCCACGGACGAGTTCGTGTCGCTTGCCGCCCGGCGCTTCGCCGCCGGCTTTCCCGCGACGCCGTCCCTGTCGGTCGCGCCGCACGGGGCGACGCGGGTCGAGGTCCTTCCCGACGGGGGATCGCACCGCTGGGAGCTGCGGGTCTCCTCCCCGGCGCCGTTCCGCGTCTGCCCGGACCCCTAGTGCGCCGGCAGGCCGAGGCGCTCGCGGACCCGCGCCATGGTGGCCGCGGCCCGCTCGCGGGCCTTGTCGGCCCCCCGGCGCAGGATGCGCTCGGTCTCGCCCGGGTCGGCCGCCAGCGCGGCGAAGCGCTCCTGCAGGGGCCGCAGCAGCTCGATCACCGCGGCGGCGGCGTCGGCCTTGAGCGGCCCGTACTGGGCGTACTTGCCGGCCAGGACCTCGGGGTCGCCGCCGGTGGCCGCGGCCAGGATGGCCAGCAGGTTGGCCACGCCGGGCTGGCCCTCGGGGTCGTAGCGGACCTCGGTGCCGCTGTCGGTCACCGCCCGCCGGAACTTGCGGTCGATGATCTCGGGGGCGTCGAGCACCAGCACCGTGCCCTGGGGCGAGTCGACCGACTTGGACATCTTGCGCTCGGGTGCCTGCAGGTCCATGACCCGGGCCGCCACCGGCGGGATGACGTGGGCCGGCACCACGAAGGTCTCGCCGTAGCGGCTGTTGAACCGGACGGCCAGGTCGCGGGCCAGCTCCAGGTGCTGGCGCTGGTCGTCGCCCACCGGCACCTTGTCGGTGTCGTACAGCAGGATGTCGGCCGCCTGCAGCGCGGGGTAGGTGAACAGGCCGGCGGACACGAAGTCGGCCCGGTCGGACTTGTCCTTGAACTGCACCATGCGCCGGAGCTCGCCGAACGCGGCCGTGCACTCCATCACCCAGCACAGCTCCGCGTGCTCGGGGACCTGGCTCTGGGCGAACAGCGTCACGACGTCGGGGTCGAGGCCGGCCGCCAGGAGGATCTGGGGCACCTCCAGGACCTTGGCCCGGAGGACGGCCGGGTCCTGGGGGATGGTGAGAGCGTGCAGGTCGACGATGCAGAAGACGGCCTCGTCGTCGTGCTGGGTGGCCACCCACCGCTGGACCGCGCCGAGGTAGTTGCCGAGGTGCACCTCGCCGGTGGGCTGGATGCCGGAGAACACGCGGGCCATGGGCGGCGATGGTAGAGGCCGCACCGGCAACCTCCCGCACGGGTTGGGGTATGGCGGACCATGAACCGGGGAACGACACCGCTGTGATTATCATCGGGGGGATGCCCTACGCGGTGCAGACCCCGGTGTTCGAGGGCCCGCTCGACCTGCTGCTGCATCTGATCCTGTCCGAGCAGGTCGACCTCTACGAGATCAGCCTGTCGACGATCGTCGACGGCTACCTCGTCGAGCTCGAGCGCATGGACGTGCTGAACCTCGACGTGGCCAGCGAGTTCCTGCTGATCGCCGCCACCCTGGTCGAGCTGAAGAGCCGCCGGCTGCTGCCGACGGGTGACGACCTCGACCTCGACGACGAGCTGGCCCTGTGGGAGGAGCGCGACCTGCTCCTGCACCGCCTGGTCGAGTGCAAGACGTTCAAGGAGGCCGCGGTCGCCCTGTCGGTGCTGGCCGCCGAGGCCGATCGCAGCGTGGGCCGCACGCTCGGCGTCGACGAGCGCTACCTCGGCCTCATGCCCGACATGCTGGAGGGCGTCGGCGCCGACGACCTGCGCCGGGCCTACCTGCGGGCCATCGCCCCCAGGCCGGTGCCCCGCATCGACCTCGACCACGTGGCCCCCATCCGGGCCTCGGTCACCGACGCCATGGCCGAGCTGGTGGACGAGCTGCCCCGGGCGGGGCGCATCACCTTCCGGGCGCTGACCGGCGGCCTGGTCGAGCGCCTGGAGGTCGTGGTCCGCTTCCTGGCCGTGCTGGAGCTGTTCAAGGCCGGTCTCGTCGACCTCGACCAGGCCCGCACGTTCGGCGACATCGTCATCGTGTGGCGGGGCGGGGCCGAGGGCGTGGGCGACCGGCTCGACGCCGTCGACGTCTACGACGGATGAGCGTCACGCCGCCGCCGCTGCCGCCCGACGAGCTGGGCGACGACGTGCGGGACGAGGCCCGGCGGGCCATCGAGGCCATCGTGCTGGTGGGCGAGTCGCCGGTCGACACCCGGCTGCTGTCCCAGCTGCTGGAGCTGGCCCCGGCGATCGTCGAGGACCTGTGCCGCCGGCTGGCGGCCGAGTACGAGGCGGAAGGCCGGGGCTTCCAGCTGGCCCGGGTGGCCGGGGGCTGGCGCTTCCAGACCCACCCGGCCCAGGCGCCCTACGTCGAGCGCTTCGTCCTGGAGGGCCAGACGGCCAAGCTGTCGGCCGCCGCGCTGGAGACGTTGGCCATCGTGGCCTACAAGCAGCCCATCTCCCGGGCCCAGGTCGGGGCCATCAGGGGCGTGAGCGTCGACGGGGTCATGCGCACGCTCCAGCAGCGCGGCTACATCGGCGAGGTGGGCCGCGACCCGGGGCCGGGCCAGGCCGTCATGTTCGGCACCACGCCGGCCTTCCTGGAGAAGCTGGGGCTGGACCGCATCGACGAGCTGCCGGCGCTCGGGGCCTTCGTGCCCGGGGCCGCTGTCGTCGAGCAGCTGGAGCGGGGCCTGCGGCCCGAGAGCCGGGCACCCGACATGGCCGACCTGGGGGGCGGCGGCGACATGGCCGACCTGGGGGGCGGCGCGGCCGCCAACGGTGACGACCGCGGGCCCGGCGACGGCGGCGACGGCCGTCCCGACGCGTTCCCGGCCGCCGGCGACGGGTGAGCCCCCCGGGCGAGCGCCTGCAGAAGATCCTCGCCCAGGCGGGCCTGGGCAGCCGGCGGGCGTCGGAGGAGCTGATCGCCGCGGGCCGGGTGCGGGTCAACGGCGAGGTGGCCACGCTCGGCACCCGGGCCGATCCCGAGACCGACATCATCGAGGTCGACGGCGCCGTGGTCGGGGTGCGCCAGGGACTGGTCCACTACCTGCTCAACAAGCCGGCCGGCGTGGTCACCACCGCCCGCGACCCCCAGGGCCGGCCCGCCGTCGTCGACCTGGTGCCGGCCGAGCCCCGGGTGTACCCGGTGGGGCGGCTCGACGCCGACACGGAGGGCCTGCTGCTGCTCACCAACGACGGCGAGCTGGCCCACCGCCTGACCCACCCGTCCTTCGGGGTCGACAAGGAGTACCTCGCCGGGGTGGCGGGAACGCCGTCGCGGGGGGCGGTCCGGCGGCTGCGGGAGGGCGTGGAGCTGGACGACGGGCCCACCGCCCCCGCCAAGGTGTCGCTGATCGACGAGCACACCCTGCGCATCACCATCCACGAGGGCCGCAACCGCCAGGTGCGGCGCATGTGCGAGGCCGTCGGCCACCCGGTGCAGCGCCTGGTGCGGGTCCGCATCGGGCCGCTCGCCGACCGCCGCCTCGCCCCGGGGGCGTGGCGCCCGCTGACCCAGGCCGAGGTGCGGGACCTGGAGCGGGCGGCGGCCGGCCGGGGCCCGACTGCACCGGGCCGGGGACCGCGCCGCTAACCTCGCCTGCGTCATGTCCACCGCCGTTCGCGCCCTGCGTGGTGCCACCACCATCGACGTCGACGAGACCGAGCACCTGTTCGAGCGGGTGATCGCCCTGCTGGATGCGCTGTTCGAGCACAACGGCCTCCGCCACGACGACCTCATCAGCGTGCTGTTCACCGCCACCGACGACATCCACTGCGCCTTCCCGGCCCTGGCGGCCCGCAAGTTCGGGCTGGGGGACGTGCCGCTGATCTGCGCCCGCGAGCTGGACATCGACGGGGGCACGCCGATGTGCGTGCGGGTCATGATCCACTTCAGCACGTCCAAGGCCCGCGACGAGCTGCACCACGTGTACCTCGAGGGCGCGCGCGGCCTGCGTGACGACCTGCCGGCCTGATGGCGCGGGGTTGACGTGGTCCTCGGACGCCCGCCCGACCCGGGGCGGGCCGTGGTGGTGGGCACCGGCCTGATCGGTGGCTCGATAGGCATGCGCCTCCGGGCCGTCGGCTGGCACGTGACGGGCCGCGACCAGGACCCGGCCCGCGCCGAGCGGGCCCGGGAGCTGGGCGCCCTCGACGCGGTGGGAGACGACGCCGAGGCCGCCGTCACCTTCGTGGCCACCCCCGTGCACGCCGTGCCTGCCGAGGCCCGCCGGGCCCTCGGCGCCGGCGGCGGTCTCGTCACCGACGTGGGCGGGGTCAAGGCGTCGATCGTGGAGGCCGTGGGCGACTCCCGCTTCGTCGGCGGCCATCCCATGGCCGGCTCCGAGCAGGAGGGCGTCGACGGAGCCGACTCCGAGCTGTTCGAGGGCGCCACCTGGGTCCTGACCCCGACCGAGGGGACCGACGCCGCCGCCTACGCCCAGGTCCGCCAGATCGTGGGCACGCTGGGGGCCGAGGTCGTGACCCTGCCCCCGGACCGCCACGACGAGCTGGTGGCGGTGGTGTCCCACGTGCCCCACCTGGCCGCCGCCGCCCTCATGCGGTTGGCCGACGAGCGCAGCGAGGAGCACCGGGCCCTGCTGCGGCTGGCGGCCGGCGGCTTCCGGGACATGACCCGCATCGCCTCGGGCCACCCCGGCATCTGGCCCGACATCTGCAGCGACAACCGGACGGCCATCGTCGCCGTCCTCGACGAGCTCACGGCCGCGCTCCAGCACATGCGGGACGTGGTGGCGGTAGACGACCGCAAGGAGCTGCTGGCCGCCCTGGAGCAGGCCCGCGCCGCCCGCGTCAACCTGCCGGCCCGGTTCCGCACCGCCGCCGACCTGCGGGAGGTCCGCATCCCCGTGCCCGACCGTCCGGGCGTGGTGGCCGACGTCGCCATCCTGGCGGCCGACCTCGACGTCAACATCGTCGATCTGGAGATCGCCCACTCCACCGAGGGACCGCAGGGCGTGCTGGTGCTGCTGATCGAGAGCGCGGCGGTGGACGTGTTCCGGGGCGGCCTGATCGCCCGGGGCTACCGGCCCGCCGTGCTGCCCGTCGACGGATGAGCGCGGTGGAGGCGCGGGCCGTCGCCCCTATGGCCGGGCCGCTCGACGCCACGGTGACCGTCCCGGGGTCCAAGAGCCTCACCAACCGGGCGCTCGTGTGCGCGGCGCTGGCCGAGGGCACGTCCACCATCGACGGTGCCCTGGTCGCCGACGACACGGAGGCCATGCGCATCGCCCTGGTGGCGCTGGGCGCACGGGTGACCGGGGACGCCGCCGGCCGGCTCACCGTGTCCGGGACCGGGGGCCGGCTGCGGCCCGGGCCCCTGGCCCTCGACATGCGGCTGTCCGGCACCACCAGCCGGTTCCTGCTGCCGGTGGTGGCGCTGGGGGCGGGGGAGTACCGCGTCGACGGCGCGCCGCCGCTGCGGGCCCGGCCCATGGGTCCGGTGCTCGACGGCATCCGGGCGCTCGGTGCCGAGGTCCACGCGGAGGGCGAGCCGGGGCACCTGCCGGTGACCGTGGTGGCGCCCGGCGGCCTCGCGGGCGGAGAGGTGGCCGTGGCCGGGGACACGTCGAGCCAGTTCCTGTCGGGCCTGCTGCTGGCCGCCCCCTACACGAGCGGCGGGGCGCGGCTGTCGCTCACTACCTCCCTCGTGTCCCGGCCCTTCGTCGAGCTGACGGTGGCGGTGATGGGCGCCTTCGGCGTCGCGGTCGGCCGGGGCGACGACGTGCTCGACGTCCCGCCCGGGCACTACCGGGCCACCACCTATGCCGTGGAGCCCGACGCCTCCACCGCCTCGTACTTCCTGGCCGCCGCGGCCCTGGTGGGCGGGCGGGTCACGGTGGTGGGGCTGGGGGCCGGCAGCAGGCAGGGCGACGCCCGCCTCGCCGACGTGCTGGCGGGCATGGGCGCCCGCGTCGAGCGGACCGCCACCGCGACCACGGTCATCGGCACGGGCGCGCTGCGATCGCCGGGCGTGCTCGACCTCACCGACATGCCCGACATGGCCCAGACGGTGGCCGTCCTGGCCGCCTTCGCCGACCGGCCCACCGAGGTGACCGGGGTGGGGTTCATCCGCTTCCACGAGACCGACCGCATCGCCGCGGTGGTGGGCGAGCTGGGCCGGGCGGGCATCGAGGCCCGGGCCACCGCCGACGGGTTCGTCGTCCGGCCCGGGGAGCCCGGCCCCGCCCGCATCGCCACCCATCACGACCACCGGATGGCGATGAGCTTCGCCCTGCTGGGCCTGCGGGCCCCGGGCATCGAGATCGAGGACCCCGGGTGCGTGGCCAAGACCTTCCCCGGGTACTGGGAGGCGCTCGACGGGCTGCGGACCGGGAGGCAGTAGGGTGCGATCCTCGTGAAGGTCATCGCCATCGACGGGCCGGCCGGCTCCGGGAAGTCGACCGTCGCCCGCCGCCTCGCCGACCGCCTCGGGCTCGAGTACCTCGACACGGGGGCCATGTACCGGGCCGTCACCTTCGCCGCGCTGCGGCGCGGCATCGACCCGGCCGACACCGAGCCGGTCGAGAAGCTGGCCCGGCTCGTCGACCTGGAGGTCACCGCCGACCGGGTCACGGTGGACGGGGCGGACGCCACCATCGAGATCCGCGGCCCGGAGGTGACCCGGGCGGTGTCGCTGGTGGCCGCCAACGCCGGCGTGCGCACCGAGCTGGTCCGCCGCCAGCGGGAGTGGACCGAGCAGCGGGGCGGGGGCGTCCTGGAGGGCCGGGACATCGGCACCGTGGTCTTCCCCGACGCGCTCCTGAAGGTGTACCTGATCGCGCGGCCCGACGTGCGGGCCGAGCGGCGGGCCGCCGAGGTCACGGGCATGGACTACGAGACGGTGGCGGCCGACATGGCCCGCCGCGACGCCCTCGACCAGGGCCGCGACGCCGATCCCCTGCGCCGGGCCGACGGGGCCCTCGAGCTCGACACCAGCGACATGACCGTCGACGAGATCGTGGACGCCCTGGCCGGGAGGATCGACGATGCCTGACGACGACACCGCCACCACCGACACACCGACGGCGCAGGACGCGGGCCCACCCCCGACCGACGCGGAGAGGGCCGCCATCCGGGTGGCGGCGGTCGACGTCCACCCGCCGACCGCGCTGGAGCGCGGCTCCTACCGGTCGATCCGGGGCCTGTTCCTGGGCCTGGCCAAGCTCTGGTTCCGGCTGGAGGTGCGGGGCCGCGACAACGTCCCCGCCAGCGGCCCGTTCGTGGTGGCGCCGGTGCACCGCTCGAACCTCGACTTCGTGCTGGTGTCGACGATCCGCCCCCAGCGCATGCGGTACATGGGCAAGGCCTCGATCTGGAAGTACCCGCGGCTGGGGCGGTTCTTCTCCATGCTGGGCGCCTTCCCCGTGCACCGGGGCACCGCCGACCGCGAGTCGCTGCGCACCTGCCTGCGCATCATCGAGAACGGCGAGCCGCTGGTCATGTTCCCGGAGGGCACCCGCCGCGAGGGGCCGGTGGTGGAGGACCTGTTCGACGGGCCCGCCTTCGTGGCCGCCCGCACCGGCGCCCCGATGCTGCCCATCGGCATCGGCGGGTCGTCCGAGGCCATGCCGCTCGGGGCCAGGTTCGTCAGGCCCCACAAGATCGTGCTGGTGATCGGGACGCCGATCGTGCCGCCGCCGGGCGACGGCACCGGGCGGGTCAAGCGCCGGGTCGTGCGCGAGCTGACCGAACGGCTGGAGGTCGAGCTGCAGGGGCTCTACGACGAGGCCCGCCGGCTGGCAGGTACCGGGTAGCGCGCCCGGTCAGAACAGCCCGGTCAGGACAGCATGGCCAGCACGTCGCTGGCCTCCAGGCGCCGGTCGTTGAGCGCCGGCCGGCCGGGGACCGATCCCCCGAGGGCGAACGTGGCCAGCACGTCGACGCCGGCCAGCAGGTCCCGCAGCTCGCGCGGGGGCGGGAAGTACTCGTCCTCGTCGGTGATGCGCACCTCCTCGACGCCGCGGGCGGGCGCCAGGCGGGCGATGACCGCCTCGACCACGCCCTCGGGGGCCGAGGCGCCGGCCGTGACCCCGACCGTGCCGCCCAGGTCGCCGGGCAGCTCGTCGGGGCCGTTGACCCGGTAGACGCGGTCGCAGCCCGATTCCCGGGCGAGCTTCTCCAGCGCCCGGGTGTTGGACGAGTTGGCCGAGCCGATGACCACCACCGCGTCGCAGCGGGGCGCGATCTCGGCCAGGGCCGACTGGCGGTTGGTGGTGGCGAAGCACAGGTCGCTGCGCCCCGGCCGCCACAGGCCCGGGAACCGCTCGCCGGCCCGCTCCGCCACCGCCGCCCAGTCGCGGTGCGACAGCGTCGTCTGGGCCAGCAGCGCCACCGGCTGGCCCCCGACGTCGTCGGGCAGGGCGTCGACGTCGGCCACGGACTCGACCCGGTCGATGGCGTCGGGGGCGACGGCCATGGTGCCGACCGCCTCCTCGTGGCCCTCGTGGCCCACGTAGACGATCCGGTAGCCCTTGCCGGCCCGGGTCCTGACCTCGTGGTGGACCTTGGTCACCAGCGGGCAGACGGCGTTGACCACGTAGCTGCCCCGCTCGCGCGCGGCGGCCACCACCTCGGGTGCCGACCCGTGGGCCGACAGCATGATGGGCCGCCCCTGCGGGACCTCGGCGATGTCGTCGACGAACACCACGCCCATCTCCCGGAAGCGGTCGACGACGCCCTGGTTGTGGACGATCTCGTGGTAGCAGTACACCGGCGGCTCGAAGGCCCGCACCATCCAGGCCAGGGCCTTGATGGCCATCTCCACGCCCGCGCAGAACCCCCGGGGCGCGGCGAGCAGGACCTTGTCGACGGGCACCGCGCCACCCTACCGACCGGCCCCCGAGGGCCACACCTGGCCCTTTCACCCGCCCCCGGGCCGGGATATCCCTCATCCATGACGATCGAGGTCGGATGGGCCACCGCCACCGGGCCCCGGACCGACAACCAGGACCGGTGCGTGGTGGCGCCGGGGTGGCTGGTGCTCAGCGACGGTGCGGGCGGGATGCGGGGCGGGGCCCGGGCCGCGGGGCTGGCGGTGGGCGCGGCGGCCGGCCGCCTGGCAGCATCGGCGGCCATGGGCGCCGTCGGCGAGGACGTGGTGGAGGCGGCCGTGGCGGCCGCGGACGCCGCGGTGCGCACCGGTCAGGCCACCCATCCCGACGAGGCGTCCATGGCGGCGACCCTCACGCTGGCAGCCGCCGCCGGCGGGGACCGCTGGCTGGTGGCCGGCATCGGTGACTCGCCGGCCTGGCTGGTGACCGGACGGCGCATCGTCCGGGTCACCGACGACGACAACGCGGCCGCGGAGCTGGTGAGGGCCGGGGTCATCTCCGCCGACGAGGCCCGCACCCACCCCGGCCGCCACTGGATCACCCGGGCCCTCGGGTCGGGCCGCGAGGCCACGGTTGACGTGACCCGTGTGGCCCTCGGCCCGGGCGAGGCGCTGGTGCTGGCCTCCGACGGCATCGCCCCGGTGCCGATCCAGGCCGTCGCGCTGGCCGCCCGGTCCGCCGCCAGCGCCGGGGCCGCCGCCCGGTGGCTGGTGGAGGCAGCGGTCGCGGCCGGCACCACCGACAACGTGACCGCGGCGGTGGCCCGGGAGGACGGCCGCCGGTGACGATCCGGGTGCGCATCGACCCGGGGCCGTGGACCGCCGGCTTCGAGCGGGACCACGTGGTGCGCATCGGGCGCGGGCGCTCGAGCGACATCCGGGTCGGCCA
>DASSUD010000132.1:0-10047 GCA_035707385.1 Acidimicrobiales bacterium | reverse complement strand
TCGGCCTTGCGGGCGCGCGAGGGAGGCTTGGCACCGAGGGCTTGGGCGATGGTCGTGAGCTCCTCGCGGTCCTTGCGCTCGAGGGCGGACCGTTCGAGGGTGGTTTGCTCCGCGCTCATCGGGAACTGTCACCTCACTGTAAGGGGAGACCTGGGGGTCGACCGTCGGCCGGACGCTGCGCCAGGGTCGCTGGCCGAGCGCGTCCGGTGAGACCGGCCGGACCCGGGAGAAGGAACGCTCCGCTTTCCGAATGGAATCGGGGGCCGCTTGGGTCATCCGCTCTGATGCAGCGGTACCCCCCGGCAGAACACTCGTACTCTAGCGCGCGGCCGGTGCGTTCCGAAACACCGCGCCGCGTGCGCTGGCGCCCGCTCTCAGCGGGAGAGCAGCCGGGACAGCATCTCGTGGCCGGGCAGGGGCCTACAGCCCGCGGTGGCGGGTTCGCTGTAGGTGCCCCCCGGTCCGTCGACGGCGCTGTCCACCAGCAGGTAGGGAACCGGGTCCGTGGTGTGGGTCCGCAGCGCCACCGGGGTCGGGTGGTCGGGGAGGAGCAGCAGCCGCCAGGGGCCGAGGTCGTCGAGCCCCTCCACCAGGCCGGCCAGGATGCGCCGGTCCCAGGCCTCCAGCGCCGCCACCTTCTCGTCCAGGTCCCCGGCGTGGCCCGCCTCGTCGGTGGCCTCCACGTGGAGGAGGAACACGTCGGCCCCGTCGGCCAGCGTGCGCAGCGCCGCGTCCCGCTTGCCCTCGTAGTCGGTGTCGAACCAGCCGGTGGCCCCGGGGACCTCGACGATCTCCATGCCGGTCAGGACGCCGAGGCCGCGGATGAGGTCGACGGCGGTGACCAGGGCGCCGGTGCGGCCGGTGGCCGCCTCGAAGGACGGGAGGTCCGGCTGGCGGCCCTGCCCCCACAGCCACACCTGGGTGGCGGCGAGGCCGGAGGCGCCCACGACGGCCCGGCTGGCGTCCATCAGCTCGATGAGCCGGGGGGCGGCCGGCCCGCGGGGCAGCATGGCCGGGCGGCCCGTGAGGTCGTGGGGCGGGGTGCACGAGGCGTCCGCCCAGCTCGCGGGGGCGACGACCACGTGGCGGTACTGCACGCCGGGATGGAACGCGACCTCGGCCCCGGCGCCCGCGCCCAGCTCGGCGTCGAGCGCCTTGATCACCTCGGCGGCCTCGGCGGTCCCGGGGTGGCCGCCGGCGAAGTCGACCATGGTGCCATCCGCGCCCACGGTGACCAGGTTGCAGCGGTAGGCGACCTGGTCGGGGCCCAGCCGCAGCCCCAGCGCCGCGGCCTCGATGGGGGCGCGGCCCGTGTGGTAGCGGGCGGGGTCGTAGCCGAGGATCGACATGTTGCCCACGTCGCTTCCGGGCGCCATCTTGGGCGGGATCACCGCCGCCCGGCCCACCTCGCCCCGGGCGGCCAGCCCGGCCAGCACCGGCATGGACGCCGCTTCCAGCGGCGTGCGCCCGCCCAGCTCGGGGACCGGCTCGTCGGCGCACCCGTCCGGGACGCAGATCACGTACTTCACCGCGCCAGTGTCGCAGGTGGGGGCTCCGGAGCCTCAGCCCGACCCCCGGGCCGACCCCCTCCCGTCCCGGTAGCCGTCGGAGTCGAGCAGGCAGAACACCCGCCGCTCGCCGCCGTCCCACGCCCGGTCACTCGGGACCACGGCCTCGAAGAACAGGGCGGCGGTGTCGTAGTTCCCGCCGACGTAGTCCCGGTACGCCACCCGGCAGGCGCCGTCGGCGAATAAGTCGACGTCGGTGGCGTCGGGGCGGTCCGAGGTGTCGGGCAGAGCGGCGACGGCGATGACCTCCGAGCCGTGGCGGAGGGTGCAGTCGACGAGCTGGGTGGAATCGGCCAGGTCGACGCTGCTCGGGCCGTCGTCCAGGCAGTCGCCCACCGCCGGCCCGCCGGCGGCCTCGACCCCCTCGTGGGTGCCGGCGACGACGCCGGGGGCCAGCAGGTCCCCGGCCAACACGGCCACCAGCGCCAGGCCGGCCACCGCCAGGGCGAGCCCGCCGAGCAGACCGCCGATCCCGGCCAGGACCACCGCCCGCAGCCGGAACCGGCGCCGGGGGTCGTGACCGGGGTACCCCGGGTAGCCCGGGTAGGAGGGGCCGGGCGGGTAGCCCGTCCACGGCGGCTGCGGCGCCGGCGGCCACGACGCGGGCGGCGGGGGCGCTGCCGGAGGCCCCGTGCCCGCGTCCCACGGCCCACCCGGGCTGGTTCCGTCCATGCGCGCCCGAGTGTGCCAGGTCGCGGCGCGACAATGTGGCGCAGGGACTGCCCGTGGCGGGCACCGAGGGGGCACGCCATGGACGAGCCACGTCGGGTCGGCTTCCTGGCCGACACCCACAGCGCCAAGGCGGACGGCAGCGACCTCCCGGAGGCGGTGCTCGAGGCCTTCGCAGGCGTCGACCTCGTGGTCCAACCTCGCCCAGCCCGACAAGAAGATCGTCGTCGGCGACGACCTCGCGTTCCCCGACGAGCCGCTGGCCACGCTGCTGCACCGCCGGTTCCGCGCCGGCGTGGCCGCCGTGGCGTTCGGCGGCACGCACCCGGCCATGGAGCAGGAGCACGAGGGCGTGCTCTTCTTCAACCCGGGCAGCCCCAACCTGCCGGTCGTAGGGTCGCCGGCCGCGGTGGCCGTCCTCGACCTGGGTGCGGGAGCGCCCCGGGTCGAGATCGTGACGATCGAACCCTGAGGCCGCCGCCGCGGCCCGGCTCTCAGGTCCAGCCGGCGGCCTCCATGGCCGACGGGCAGGCCGCCGTCAGCCGGCCGATCAGGTCGACGAAGCCCTGGTCGCTCTCGAGCGGCGCCGTGTCGCCGTCGAACGGCGCCAGCACCATGATCTTGAGCGCGCCGTCGTCGAGCGCCCCCGACAGGCAGGTCACGTCCGCCTCGGACATGTCCACGCCGGTGGTGAAGGCGGCGACGAAGAACCGCTTCACGTCGAGGCAGCGCTGGAGGTTGGCGTAGAAGGCGTCCTTCTGCTCGGGAGCCATGACCACGCCGATCTCGTCGGGCGCCAGGCCCGGGCTCTCGGCCACCTCGTCGGCGGGCATGGCCTCCTCCAGCACGTCGGCCCCCATGGTGTCGACGTAGGCCTCGGAGAAGCAGCGGTTCTCGTCGGGGCTGCGGCTCGCCCCGCTGGTCGCCGACGCCTCCACCAGGGCGTCCACGTAGGCCTGGGCCTCCTCGCTGCGGGTCGACGCGCCGCCGCCCATGGTCGTGGCGGTGGCCGCGGGGTCGTCCTCGGCGGCCGTGGTCGTGGTCGCCTCGCCACGGTCACCGGACTCGCCGCCGCCGTCCCCTCCCCCGCCCCCGCACGAGGCGAGGACGCCGGCCAGCAGCAGGACACCGAGCGCGCGGCGACGCGTGGACTCCCCCATGGCTGCCGACGTTAGTGGCCCTAACTGACGGCGACGACAGTCGTGATGTGGTCCCGCACGGCGGCCAGGTCGGCGGCCAGGACCTCGTAGCGCTCGGGCCGGTCGTACAGGTCCGCCATGTGGTCCGGCAGCGGCGGGCGGACGCCCGTGGCCTGCTCCACCGCGTCGGGGAACTTGGCCGGGTGGGCGGTGGCCATGCACACCACCGGCACGTCCGGCTCGGTCCCCGCCCGGCAGGCCCGGGCCGCGCCGATGCCCACGGCCGTGTGGGGGTCGGCCAGGTAGCCGGTGCGCCGGTGGAGGTCGGCGATCTCGGCCAGGGTGGCCCGGTCGTCGAGGCTGGCGCCCACGATCGAGGGGTCGTGGGGGGCCTCGACGGAGCCGACGCCCCGGAACCGGCGCATCAGCTCGGCGGTGGCGTGCCCGTCCCGGCCCAGCAGCTCGAACAGCAGCCGCTCGTGGTTGGACGACACCTGGATGTCCATGCTGGGGCTGAGCGTCGGCACCACGCCGGTCTGGGCCAGGTCGCCGGAGCGGGACCAGCGAGTGAGGATGTCGTTGCGGTTCGAGCCGATGATCAGGCGTTGCAGCGGGGCCCCGGCCCGGCGGGCGATCCAACCGGCCAGGATGTTGCCGAAGTTGCCGGTGGGGACGGCCACGTCGCAGGGTCCGACGGCGGCCGCCGCGGCCACGTAGTAGACGATCTGGGCGGCGACGCGGGCCCAGTTGATCGAGTTCATGGCGGCCAGCCCGAGGCGGTCCCGCAGCGCGGCGTCGGCGAACAGGGCCTTCAGCAGGTCCTGGCAGTCGTCGAAGGTGCCCTCTACCGCCACGTTGTGGACGTTGGGGGCGTCGACCGTGGTCATCTGCCGGCGCTGGACGTCCGACACCCGGCCCGCGGGGTGCAGCACCACCACGTCGAGGCGGGGGCGGCCCACGCAGGCGGCGATGGCGGCCGACCCCGTGTCCCCGGAGGTGGCCACCACGACGGTGGCCCGCTCGCCGCGGCGGGACAGCTCGGCGTCGAACAGGCGGCCCACCAGCTGGAGGGCCACGTCCTTGAACGCCAGGGTCGGACCGTGGAACAGCTCGACCACGCACAGCCCGGGCTCGATCTCGACCAGGGGACACACGTCGGGGTGGTCGAAGGTGGCGTAGGCGTGCCGCACCATGGCGTCGAGGGCGTCCCGGCCGAGGGCCGACCCCTCGACGTAGGGCCACAGGACGCCTGTGGCCCGCTCGGCGTAGGGCCGGGGCTCGCTCCAGCCGGCCGGCAGGCCCGGCCACGACTCGGGCACGTACAGCCCGCCGTCGGCGGCCAGGCCGGCCAGCAGGACGTCGGTGAAGTCGAGGACCGGCGCCTGCCCCCGGGTGGAGACGTACTTCACGGCCCCGCCCTCAGCGGCCCACGACCCGCAGCACCGAGGTGATGCGGTCGACGGCGTCGAGGTGGTGGAGGTCGCGGATGGTGGCCTGCACGTCCGCCTCCCGGGCGACGTGGGTGATGAACACCAGGCGGGCCTCGTCGCCCAGGCCCTCCTGCTCCATCGAGCGGATCGACACCCCGTGGTCGCCGAAGATGCCGGCCACCGCGGCCAGCACGCCGGGGCGGTCCAGCACGTCGAGGTTGAGGTAGTAGGCCGACTCGACCTCGTCCACCGGGCGGATGCGGGCCTTGGCCAGCGCGCCCACCGTGGCGTGGCTGCCCCGGGCCCGGTTGAGCGCGGCGTCGATCAGGTCGCCCAGCACCGCGCTGGCCGTGGGGGACCCGCCCGCGCCCCGGCCGTAGAACATGAGGTCGCCCACGGCCTCGCCCTCCACGAACAGGGCGTTGAAGCTGTCCCGCACCGAGGCCAGCGGGTGGTCGGCGGGGACCATGGCCGGGTGGACCCGGACGGCCACGCCGCCGCCGGCCGGCCGCTCGCACACCGCCAGCAGCTTGACCACGTAGCCCATCTTGGCGGCGTAGTCGATGTCGGCGGTGGTGATGTCGGCGATGCCCTCGTGGAACACGTCGCCCGCCACCACCCGCACCCCGAAGGCGATCGAGGCGATGATGGCGGCCTTGGCGGCCGCGTCGTAGCCCTCGACGTCGGCGGTGGGGTCCCGCTCGGCGTAGCCCAGGCTCTGGGCCTCGCTGAGCGCGTCGGCGTAGCTGGCACCCTCCTCGGTCATCTTGGTGAGGATGTAGTTGGTGGTGCCGTTGACGATGCCGAGGATGCGGTCGATGCGCTCGCCGGCCAGCGACTCGCGCAGCGGGCGGATGAAGGGGATGCCGCCGGCCACGGCCGCCTCGAACAGCAGGTCGACGCCGGCCTCCTCGGCCGCCGCGAACAGCTCGGCGCCCACGTTGGCCAGCAGCTCCTTGTTGCCGGTGACCACCGGCTTGCCGGCCTTGAGGGCGGCCAGGATGAGCTCGCGGGCCGGCTCGATCCCGCCGATCACCTCGACGACCACGTCGATGGCGGGGTCGACGACCAGACCGGCGGCGTCCAGGGTGAGGACGCCGTCGGGCAGCTCGACCGGCCGCTCGCGGGCCAGGCTGCGCACCGCCACCCGGGTCACCTCCAGGCGCAGCCCGGTGCGGGCGGCGATGTCGTCGTGGCGCCGCCTGATCAGCTCGACCAGGGGGGCACCGACGTTGCCGCAGCCCAGCAGGCCGACGCGGACGGTTTCGGGGGTCACGGCGGGCCATGGTACGGCCGGGCCGGCCGGACCACGAAGGCGATGGGGCGGGGCGCGTCAGTCGGGGCGGGGCGACCAGGGCGTGACGGGGCGGCCCAGCGACTCGCCGTCGACGACCAGGTCGACGCGCTCGTTGAAGAAGGCGATGCGGTCGGTCACCTCCGCCGCCTCCCGCAGCGGCTCCCGGTAGGTCCAGGCCACGTCCGCCTCGCCGGGCGCCGACCAGTACGACGCCTGCCCCTTGTAGGCGCACCAGGTGCGGGTGTCGCTGGGGGTGAGCAGGTCGGTGCGCACGTCGTCGGCCGGCAGGTAGTAGCGGACCGGGAGCGGCGGCTCGAAGAGCAGGTACGGGCGGGTGGTGTCGGCCAGGACGACCCCGCCGACCTCGACCCGCACGTGGCGGGAGCTGTGGAGGATGTCGATGCGGTGGAACGGGTCGCGGGGGTGGGCGACGTTGCGCTCGTCCTCCTCGTACCAGGCGTCGACGCCGCCGAAGTCGACCAGGACGTACTCCGCCAGCGCGGGGTCCGCGGGCCGGAACCCGGCCACCTCCCGGTCGCCGGCCCGGATGGTCACGGGCTGACCGTCGGCGGTGTGCACCGTGAACGGGACGGTCGGGTCGACGATCCGGTGCTCGCCGAGCGGGGTGTCGTCCGGGGTCGCGGGCGGCTCTTCGGGCGGCGCGGTGAGGATCTGCCCGTCGACGTCGTCCTCGGGCACGGCGTAGTGGGGGACGACTCGGCCGGGCTCCCACACCAGGACGGCCCGGCGGCTGTCGATCACCGCCCGGTCGCCGGCGACGCCCCGGATCCGCTTGTCGATGGGCTCGTACCGCAGGTCGCCGAGCTGCATGAGTGCCTGGCGTAGGCGAAGGGTCATCGTCCCCCCTTCCGGGCTGTGACGGCTAGACGTCCTGGCGCAGCAGGTCGTCGTAAGTCTCGCGCCGCACGACCAGGCGGGCGTCGCCGCCCCGGGCGAACACGACGGCGGGGCGGGGCACCTTGTTGTAGCTGGAGCCCATCGAGTGGCCGTAGGCGCCGGTGACCGGGGTGGCGAGCACGTCGCCCACGCCCAGGTCGGCGGGCACCCGGGCGTCCCGGACGAGGACGTCGCCCGACTCGCAGTGCTTGCCCACCACGGTGACGGTGTGCGGGCGGGGGGCGTCCACCTCCCGGGGGAGGAACGCCTCGTAGCCGCTGCCGTAGAGGACGGGGCGGGGGTTGTCGCTCATGCCGCCGTCCACCGCCACGTAGGTGCGCACGCCGGGGATGTCCTTGACGGTGCCGACCGTGTAGAGGGTGACGGCGGCCCGGGCGGCGATGGACCTGCCGGGCTCGGCGGTGACCCGGCTGCGGATGCCGGCGTCGCGGCAGGCGTCGATGACCACCCGGCCCCACTGGGCGAGGGTGGGGGCCTCCTCGCCGGTGACGTAGGGGACGCCGAGTCCGCCGCCGATGGACAGCTCGGGCAGGTCGAGGTCGCGGACCCAGGGGGCGATGACCTCGACGGCCTGGCGGAAGAAGGCGGCCACGAAAACCTGGCTGCCGATGTGGGTGTGGATGCCGACCAGGTCGACGCTCGCGCTGGCCGCGGCCCGCTCGACCGCCTTGCCCAGGTCGCCGGCGGCGACGCCGAAGCCGAACTTGGAGTCGGTCCGGCCGGTCTGCACGAACTCGTGGGTGTGGGCCTCCACGCCGGGGGTGGCCCGCAGCAGCACGGTCGGTCGCCGCCCGTCGGCGGCGTGGAGCCGGTCGAGCCGGTCCATCTCGTCGAAGCTGTCGACCACGATGCGGCCGACGCCCACCTCGCGGGCCCAGGCCAGCTCGGCCTCGCTCTTGTTGTTGCCGTGCAGCACCAGCCGCGAGGGGTCCATGCCCGCGGCCAGGGCCACGTGCAGCTCGCCGCCGGTGGCGACGTCGAGGTGGAGGCCCTCCTCGTCGACCAGGCGGGCCATGGCCAGGCACAGGAACGCCTTGCCGGCGTAGGAGACGCCGGGGCCGAAGGTGTCCAGCGCCTCGCGGCAGCGGGCGCGGAGGTGGTCCTCGTCGTAGACGAACAGGGGGGTCCCGAACTCGGCGGCCAGGTCCCGGGTGGAGCAGCCGGCGATGGCGAGCCAGCCGTCGTCGCCGACCCGGCTGCCCTCGGGCAGCAGGTGCCAGGGCAGCGGGCGGTCGTCGTCGGGGGTCACATGGACTCCGGGGCGGCCACGCCGAGCAGGTCGAGGCCGACCGCGAAGCCGATGCGGGACGCCTCCACCAGCCACAGGCGGGCCTGGGTCAGCGCGGGCGGGACGTCGTCGCCGAGGACGCGGCAGTCGTGGTAGAAGCCGTGGAAGCGGTCGGCCAGCTCGCGGACCCAGGCGGTCACCTTGTGGGGCGCCCGCTCCTGCGCCGCCAGCTCGACCACCTCGGGCAGCGTGTCGAGGGTGCGGATCAGCTCGAGCTCGCGCTCGTGGGTGAGCCCGCTGAGGTCGACGTCGGTGAGGTCGGCCCGGGTGACGCCCAGCTCGTCGGCCTTCTTGCCGATGGAGTGGATGCGGGCGTGGGCGTACTGGACGTAGTAGACGGGCGATTCCCGCGACTCCGAGCGAACCTTGTCCAGGTCGATGGTGGGCGCCTGGTCGAGGGAGGCGACGAGCGACAGGAGCCGCATGACGTCGGGCCCTATGTCGTCGACGAGGTCGTCGAGGTCGACGGCGTTGCCGAGCCGCTTGCCGATCCGGCCGCCGGCCAGGGACACCATCTGGCCGATCCGGACCTCGAGGCGGCCCTTCTCGACGCCCAGGGCCTCGACCCCGGCCAGGAGGCTGGACACCTGGCCCTGGTGGTCGGCGCCCCACACGTTGATGACGCGGTCGTAGCCGCGGACGAGGAACTTGTGGCGGTGGTAGGCGACGTCGCCGGCCAGGTAGGTGTAGTCCCCGCCCTGCTCGGGCGACTTGCGGACCACCCGCTTCTCCCGGGGGTCGCCGAAGCGCTTGGTGTCGAGCCAGAGCGCCCCGTCCTCCTCGTACACGAGTCCCCGCTGCTGGAGGTCGTCGATCGTCTCGGCGACGAACTCGGTCTCCTGGATGCTGGCCTGGCTGAACCACTCGTCGAAGTGGATGTTGACGGTGGCCATCTGGCTCTGGATGAACCGGAGGATGCGCTCGGCGGCCCACCGACCGGCCTCGTCGATGTCGTCGGGGCCGTCGTAGGCGGAGGCGAGCCCCTTCACGAAGCCGCTCGGGTAGCCGCCCTCGGGCACCGGCACCCCGGCCCGCCGGGCCAGGAGGCTCTCGCCCAGCCGGCGGATCTGCCCCCCGGTGTCGTTGACGTAATACTCGCGGGTGACCTCGTACCCGCACCGTTCGAGCACGCGGCCGAGGCTGTCCCCATAGGAGGCGAACCACCCGTTGCCCACGTGGATCGGCCCGGTGGGGTTGGCGGACACGAACTCGACCATGACCCGCTCGCCCCGGCCGGTGGCGAGCCGGGCGAAGTCGGCCTCGCCCTGGGTGACGACATCCCGCAGGGTCTCGTGCAGCCAGGTGGGCGCCAGGTGGAAGTTGACGAACCCGGGGCCGGCGACGTCGACCCGGGTAACGTGCGGCGGCAGGTCGGCGCCGAGGATGTCGACGATCTGCTGCGCAAGCTCGCGGGGGTTGGCCTTCGCGGCCTTGGCGGAAGCCAGGGCAACATTGCTGGACCAGTCCCCGTGCTCGCGCCGAGCGGGCCGCTCGAGCACGATGCTGCCGGGCGCGTCGACGCCGATCTTGTCGAGGGCGGAACGCAGGGACGCTTCGAGCACGTCGCGGATCATCGTCACCAGGGGTTCGCTAGGACTGAGATGGGTCAGTCGATGCTACCGACGCCGGGCTGCACCCCCTGAACCGAGTTCGGCGCCGCCGCCCGAGGACGCTACGCTGCCATGTCCCGCCCTCGTAGCTCAGGGGATAGAGCATCGGCCTCCGGAGCCGTGTGCGC
>DASSUD010000131.1:0-14829 GCA_035707385.1 Acidimicrobiales bacterium | reverse complement strand
GGTCCCGGACGAGGAGTCGGATCGCTATTGGGCCGCCCAGCTGGCACGAGCCGATGCCCTTCTCTTCGGCCGGGTGACCTACGAGATGATGGAGGGGGCGTGGCGGCGGCCGGCGTCGGGAACGTGGCCCGACTGGATGGCTGACTGGATGATCCCTTTCGCCGAGACGATCGACGGGGCGAAGAAGTACGTCGTGTCGGGCACCCTGGACCGGGTCGATTGGAACGCGGAGCTCGTGCGGGGTGACCTGGGGAAGGCCGTTCAGGTGCTCAAGGCCGAGCCTGGCGAAGGCCTGTTCGTGGGAGGCCTGACCCTCCCGCTGGCCTTGGCGGATCTGGGATTGATCGACGAGTACGAGTTCCTCGTGCTGCCCGTCGTGGCGGGCCACGGGCCGACGTTGTTCGCCGGCCTGAGCGAGCGGCTCGATCTGAAGCTCGTGGGGCGCCGGGAGTTCCGATCGGGGGCGGTGGCGCTGCGTTACCAGCCCAGTCGAGTCACGGCCTGACGATCGGCTGCCCCTGGGCACGTGGGCCTGGCAACTCCGCCACAATGCCGAGGTCGACACAGGCGTGCCCTCGAACGCCGGATCTGGGCGCATTGCGCGGTTGTCCACCTGCACATACCGACACGGTCGGAGGCTCAAGCGTGCTTCGACATGTTCGGGACGACTCGGTCGTGCGAACCAACGATCTTGTGTCGCTGACGCGGGTCCACCGTGGCGGGGATGTCGCTTCCCTTGCTCAGGGACCGTCGAGTGTGACGTCCCCGACGGGAATGGGATCCCCGTGGGTGGGGCTGTCGGCGTAGAACTCCGTTGCGGTGGCGGGGTCGCCGTTGACCATGCCGGCAAGCGTCCAGGTCCCGTCGGGTCCGATGACGAGAAACCTGTAGAACCCCGTATCGAGCCCTCCGACGAGGAACGTTCCGTCCGCGCCGGTGGTCGCCTCCTCTGGCTTCGGCGGCACCGGGTCGCGGCTCGGGACTGCGAGCACCCGGGCGCCGGCGATCGGGCTTCCAGCGGTGTCCACGACACGTCCGTCGAACGCGACCTCACTCCAGAGGAAGAGGCTGACCTCCTGCTCGCCCGGAGACAGCTCGACTCCGAAGCCCCCAGCGGGTCCGCCCTCCCGCCAGAACCAGGCGGTCGTCCACCCGAACGGACGGCCCCATGCACGGAAGGTGTAGGTGTCGCCGGCGGGCAGCTCGAGCTCGTAGCAGCCGGTGCAGCCCCGGGGCGTCCCGATCCCGTCGAAGCTGAAGGTGGTGGCCACCAACGCCCCCGTGTCGGCATGGAACACGTCGACCCGCACGTCCGGCGTAGGACCGCCACAGCAGTCGGTCGCCCCCCACACCGACGCCATCGCCGGCACCAGCGCCGCGTCGAGCCGCGCCGGCTGGCCCGCCGACACCGCCACGTCTGTTGCCGTGCTCCACGAGTCGCCGTCCTGCCACCAGTGGTCGGCCGAGAACCGCACCCGATAGGTGCCCCCCGCCAGCAGCCCGGCACGGACCCGGTAGGAGCCGTCCTCACCAGTGCGGGCCCGAGCCACCACGGTCTCCTCGGTGGACGGATACACCCGCACCGGGATGCCATCGAGAGGCACACCCGTCTCGGAATGCGTGAGTGTCCCCTCCAACACGACCGGGCCGGTGTCACACGCGGCCAGCCCGAGAGTCGCCGCGACGACCAGGCACACCCCAGACATCTGGATCGCTCGTCGGATCATCGTCCCCTCACCTGATCCCGAGAATCCTCAGGATCGTACACTGCGTCCCGGTCGCGCCCATGGCGGCTCTCGGCAACAGGCGAAAGCAGGGATTGCCCGGACGCGGGCCCCACCGGCCCACGACCTCGCCCAGCGCAGCAACCGGCTGGCTGATCGACCCTTGGAGTTGGCTATCCCCGCGCCGATCGGCAGTCAGGAGTTCCCTGGGCAGCGTGTTTCCGTACGGTCACGTGACCGCGCTGATCGGCGGAGGCCCCGTTCGCCGTTCTGGCTCCGGAACGCTCATGAGTCCGAGACACATCGGGCCGGGTGCGAGCATCACCGCGTATCGCGCTCCCCAGAAGGCGTCGTATGGTGCCTTCAGCTCCACGGCGCCAGCATCAACTCCAAGCTGATGTAGGCGGTCGACATCATCGCGAGCGTCGACCCGGAGGTTGACGACGACGCGTGGTGTGCTGTCGTGTGGAACTCCTCCCCACGAGTTCGCGAACGTCGCGCTGTCAAGGTCAGCGTCGAAGTCTGCGATGTCGGCCGCGAAGCTCCGGTGGTGCGTGGCCCACTCGGGCAGTGTCGGCTCGAGATCGACCCCGAGCATCGCGAGAAACCGGGCGGCGCCTTCGACGTCATCGACGACGACGTTGACCGAACCGAAACGAGGCTGCGACATGTGCACAGATTGGCAGCCCGGTCTGGTGCTTGCCCGCGTTGAGGACGCAGCCCGCATCCACCCCCCAGACTGGCCGGCCGCAGCCCCGAGCGCGTGCCTTCGGCGCTACCGCGCCTCGTTCTCCAGTGCGGTCAGGTCACGTTCGGCGTACAGCCGGTGCTCCCATTCCTCGCTGAGGACGATGTGGAGACATTCCTTGACCGGGAAGCCCTCCATCCGGGGCCATCCCGGCTCGGTGCGAGTCACCTCGGAGGCGAGCTGCTCGTCGGTGAGTGACTCCAGGAGATGCCGGACCATCGCCTGGCGTTCCCGTCGGACCGTGAGCACCTCGTCCAGCGAGGGTCGTGCCGCGCGGTCCCACGGGATGCCCTCCCACCCGGGCGCCTCGTCCCACGGCAGGTCCAGCGGGTGCCACGGCGAGGCATCGCCGAGGATCATCCGGCCCACCCAGGCCGCGCTGGCGAAGTTGAGGTGCCGCAGGGTCTGGATGAAGGACCACTCGTCGTCCACGCTGCGGTGGAGCGCCGCTTCGGGAAGCGCCCTCGCACGCGCGACGGTGCCCTCCCACAGCCGCTCCAGGATCGCCCACGCCTCACGGACCCCGTCACTGTCGTCGGGGCGCATCCTCGCCCGATCGGGCATGCGGCGGTTCAGCTCGGCTTCGACGAGCGGTGCGATGTCGACGCCGTTCACGACGACGTTCCGCACCTCGCCGCTGATCTCCACGTCGACCAGCTCGACGCCCCGCAGGCGGCTCCCGCTGAACAGGGCGCCGCGGACCGACGCCCCCGTGAGGTCGACAGCATGCAGGGTGGCGTCGTTGAGGAGCACCCGGTCGAACGTGGCGCCCCGGAGGCTCACGCGCTCGAAGCGTGCTCCGGTCAGGTCCTGGTCGCGGAACTCGGCCATGGACCTCACGCTAGGACCGGCTCCCCACCCGTGACGGACACCCTCCTGGCACTCGATGGCCCGGCGGACCACGGCTCGACGACGTGTCCTGTTCACGTTCACGGCGACTCCTCCGGCTAGCCAAGGGCCGGGGGAGCCAGGTCAGGCGTCGTCGAAGATCTCGATCTCGCCCGAGTAGCAGGCCACCCAGACCCGCCCGGTTCCGCCGTCGTAGGTGATGCCGATCGGGCGGGACGCCGTGGGGAGCTCCTGTACCTCGACCATGTCGGCGGTCGTGACCTTCGAGACGGTCGAGGACTCGTAGTTGACGACGTACAGCGACAGCCCGTCGCTGGCGAGGTCCATGCTCCGGGGGGCGCTGCCCGTCGCCACGCGGGCGACCACCTCGCCGGTGGCGGTGTCGACCTTGGCTATCCGACCGTCGCGGTTGAGCGTGACGTAGAGGAAGGCGCCGTCGGGGCTGATCACGACGTGGCGGGGCCCGCCGCCCACGCCCCTGATGCGTCCCACGGAGAACGTGGCGAGGTCGACCGTCGCGATCTCCGTGCTCCCCATGATGGCCACGTACGCGGTGCGCGAGTCGGGCGAGACGGCGATCCCCCGGGGGTAGGCCCCCATCGGCAGCCGCCGCACCTCGGCCCCCGAGCGGGCGTCGATCACGCTCAGGTCGTAGGTGCACCAGTTGGTCACCAGCACGTAGCGGCCGTCCGCTGTGGCGGCCACGTACTTCGGCACCGAGCCCACCGGGATGACCTGGTCGACGGTGTGCGAGGCCACGTCCACGCGGTAGACGAAGCTGGGGTCGAACCCGCTGGACGGCGTGCACTCGTCGTCGCCGGGCCGGTCGAAGCCGGGTCCGTACATCGAGTAGTTCGACGTGTAGGCCTTCGAGCGATCGGGTGAGAAGGCCAGCTCGACCGGTCCGCCCTGGACGGTGCCGGGCGGGTACCCGCCGATGCCGAAGGCCGCCAGGTCGACGCGGTCGGGGATGGTGGCGACGAAGTTCCCGTCCGCGTCGTAGGCGGTGACGCTGTGGTTGTAGATCATGTTCTGGGCGTAGACGACGCCGGTGCCCGAGGCGACGACCGACTTGGGCGACAGGGGCCCGCTCTCGGCCGTGGCGGTGATCGTCCTCCGCTCCACGAGCCGGAGCCCCGACGACGCCGGGCGGGGCGGCACCGTGGTCGCGGTGGTCGGGGCCGTAGTCGGCGTGGTGGTGGTCGCCTCGGCCGGCGGGCGCAGGCCGCGGGGCGATCCGTCGGACGATGCGCCACCGCCGGCGAGCCCTACGCCGACGACGCCGGCGAGGACGGCGATGCCCGCCGCCGCGGCGATCCCCAGCGGTGACGCTCTCGGCACAGGCAGAGAGAATGCCATGTCACCTGGGCCCGAGCACATCGCCCCCGTGCGGCGACGGCAACGCCGGACCCCACGCGCCGCGGTGCAGGCCCGGCCCGCCATCCCGGCGAGGACGGGCCCGCGCCGCGTTAGTGTCGCCTGATCGCCGACGTGCGGAGCGACTCCCCGACAGCCGCGCCGGCGCGGACGCCGACCGTGCCCGCGGTGCTGGTCGGGGTGCTGGCGCTGGTCACGGCCACCAGCCTGGTGCTCAGCGCCCGGAGCCCGACCTGGGTGCTGGCCGACCAGGGTCACGACGACGCGCTTTACACCGGGCTGGCCGGGCACCTGGTCGATCGCCAGTGGCTCGGTCCGTACCAGAGCCTGACCTTGGCCAAGGGCCCGACCTACCCGATGGTCATCGCCGCGGCCTACGAGCTGCACCTCCCGCTGAAGCTGGCCGAGCAGGGCCTCCACCTCGTGGCCGCGGCCGTCGTGGCCCTGGCCGCCTGGCGCCTGACCCGATCGAAGTGGTTGGCCGTGGGGGCGTACGCGGTCATCGCCCTCGATCCCAGCCATCTGGGGACCTGGGGCAGCCGGGTCAGCCGCGAGGCGGTGTACGGCTCGCTGAGCCTGATCCTGGTGAGCGGCACCATCCTGTTCCTGGCTCTCCTCCCGCGGCTGCTGGCCCGCGGGTTGCGCTGGACGGTGCCGGTGTCCGCCGCGGCCGGGGCCGCCCTGGGCCTCACCGGCGCCGCCTACTACATGTGCCGGGACGAGCGCGCCTGGGTGGCGCCCGCGGTCGCGCTGGGGGCGACGGCCGGCGTCGCGACCTGGCGCCTCCGTGACCGCGCCTGGCTGCGCCCGGGGCTCGCGGCCGCCGCAACGCTGGTGGTGGCGGCGGGCTGCTTCGCCGCCTCGCTGCACGTGGTCGCCGCCCGCAACCGGACCCACTACGGCGCCGCGGTGATCAGCGACCTGGTCGACGGCGAGATCGCCCGCGCCTACACCCAGTGGCAGCGCGTCGACGTGGGCGAGCACCGCCGCTTCGTGCCGGTCAGCCGCCAGCAGCGCCGGGCCGCCTACGCGGTCAGCCCCGCGGCCGCCGAGCTGGAGCCGTGGCTGGACGGGCCCCCGGGCGAACGGTGGCTCACCTTCGGATGCGACTTCGGGGTGTGCGACGACATCTTCGGCACGCACTTCGTGTGGGCGCTGCGGGCGGCTGCCGCCGACATCGGCCACATGGGCTCGGCGGGCGAGGCCCAGCGCTACTTCGGCCGGATCGCCGACGACATCGAGTCCGCCTGCCGTCGTGACCTGCCGTGCGCCGCGCCCGGCATCGGACCGATGCCGCCGCTGTCGCGGGTGAACGCCCGCGACGTCGCCGCCTCGGCCTGGCACGCCTCCGGCTACTTCCTCGCGCTCGAGTTCGCCTCACCCGACCGGCCGTGGCCCAGCAGCGGCAGCCAGGAGCAGTGGACGGCGATGGTCAGGCCGCTCCGCGGCATCGACGACGACCAGGCGGCCTACCTGGCCGCGGAGAGGCGGGCCCTCGACGACCAGTGGCCGGTCACCGCGCTGGCCTGGCTCTACCGCTGGTGCGGCCGGCTCGGGGGCGCCCTGGCCATTGCGGGCCTGGCCGCGGGAGTTCTCACCCGGGCCGGCCGGCGCCACGGGCCGGTGACGTTGGCCGCGGCGGCGATGCTGGCCGCCGCGCTGGCACGCGTCATGTTCGTGGCCCTCATCGACGCCAGCGCCTACCCGGCCGCCAAGAGCGGCGTCTACCTGCTGCCGGGGGTCGGCTTCTACGGCCAGTTCGTGCTCCTCGGGACTTGGGTCCTGGTGGCCGTGGTGCGGAGCAGGCTGCCCCGACCGGGTGGATCGGCGCCGGCCGCCCACCCGGCGGTGGGGGAGCCACCCGAGTCCCCGGCTCAGCCGAACGCGGTCGCCACGGCCGGCAGCGGAACGTGATCGCCCGCGTCGAGATCGCGGTGCGACCAACCACCCAGCGCAACCGGCTCTGCTGGGCGGGGCCTCAGTCGTGCTCGTGCGCACCCGGATGTTCGTGCGGGGCCGCCAGGATCTGCCGGTGCACCGCGTGGGCCCACACCTGCAGGCCGAGCATCGCCTCGACGTAGGCCCGGGCGGCGGCCGTGCTCTCGCCGGCGTCGTGCTTGCGTTCCGTTGCGTGGCGGAGGCGGTGTTCGACCTGGTCCCGGACGCTGCCGCACAGCAGGCCGGCCAGCTCGTCGGGCGATCCCGTCTCCAGCGCCCGTTCCGCCGCCGGGATCACCGGGCCGACGTCGAGGCCCGCGGGCTTCAGCCCGGTGAACGGGGCGCCCTCCCCGGCCCGATGGATGCGCACGACGGTCTCGAAGAACCAGCGGTCCGCCACCTGCCGCGCCTCGCCCCCGAGGGCGCGGGCCTTTCCGGCGAGGTCGAACGCAGCACGGACCTCCTCCTCGCCCTCCGCATGGACATACGGCAGGACCACGTCGAGATCGGCCCGGGCCAGCGCGTCCCGAGCCGCGGTCACGACGGGGCCATCCAGGGAATCGCAGTGGGGCGGCATCGGCAGCACCTCCTGTCCGGTCCTGCCCCCATGCTCCCTCGGTGCCGCCCCGGCGTGGCAAGGGCCGTAAGTCCCTTCGCCGGGGCGGTGGGCGATCTGCTGTCCGTGGTGGCCGGCTCGACCTCGAACCGGCCACCACGACGTCGATCAGGTGAGATCGAAGCGGTCGAGGTTCATGACCTTGTCCCACGCCGCCACGAAGTCACGCACGAAACTCTCCTGCGCGTCGTCGCACCCGTAGTACTCCGCGAGGCCCCGGAGCTGGGAGTTCGAGCCGAAGACCAGGTCGACGGCGGTGCCGGTCCACCGGGCCTCACCCGTCACGCGATCGACGCCTTCGTACACGTTCTCCAACGAGGCCGACACCTTCCACTCCGTGCCCATGTCGAGCAGGTTCACGAAGAAGTCGTTCGTCAACGTCTCCGGACGGTCGGTGAGGACACCGTGGGTGGACTGCCCGAAGTTGGCCTTCAGCGCACGCAGCCCGCCGATGAGGACCGTCATCTCGGGAGCGGTCAGGGTCAACAGGTTGGCCCGCTCCAGCAGCAGGGTCTCCGGCGACAGCTTCTCCCCGGCCTGGAGGTAGTTGCGGAACCCGTCGGCGCGCGGTTCGAGCACGGCGAACGCCTCGACGTCGGTCTGCTCCTGCGAGGCGTCGGTGCGCCCCGGCGTGAACGGGACCGTGACGTCGTGCCCGGCGTTCCTCGCCGCCTGCTCGACGCCCGCGCACCCGGCCAGAACGATCAGGTCGGCGAGCGAGACCCTCGTCCCGCCGGACTGGGAGCTGTTGAAGTCCTGCTGGATCCCTTCGAGGGCCTGCAGGACCTTGGCCAGCTCGGCCGGCTCGTTGAGCTCCCAATCCTTCTGCGGCGCCAGGCGGACCCGTGCACCGTTGGCCCCGCCCCGCTTGTCGGTGCCGCGGAAGCTCGCCGCCGACGCCCATGCGGCGGACACCAGCTGGGAGACGGACAGTCCCGATCCGAGGATCTTGTCCTTGAGGGCGGCGATGTCGCCCTCCCCGATCAGGTCGTGATCGACCGCGGGGACGGGGTCCTGCCACAGCTGGGGCTCCGGGACCCACGGACCGAGGTAGCGCTCGATGGGCCCCATGTCGCGGTGCAACAGCTTGTACCACGCCTTGGCGAAGGCTTCGGCGAGCTGATCGGGGTTCTCGTGGAAACGCCGGGCGATCGGCTCGTAGATCGGGTCCAGCTTCAGCGAGAGGTCCGTCGTCAACATCATGGGGGCGTGGCGCTTCGACGGATCGTGGGCGTCGGGCACGTCGTCCCGGGCCGAGGCATCGGTCGGAGTCCACTGGTGCGCACCGGCCGGGCTCGTCGTGAGCTCGTAGTCGTACTTGAACAGGTTGTCGAGGTACCCGTTGTCCCACTTCACCGGCTCGTTGGTCCAGGCGCCCTCCAGCCCGCTGGTGAGCGTGTCGGCCCCCTTCCCGGTGCCGAAGGAGACCTTCCAGCCGATGCCCTGTGCCTCGATGGGGCATCCCTCGGGTTCCGGACCGACGTACTCGGAACCGACCGCACCGTGGCACTTGCCGAAGGTGTGGCCGCCGATGATGAGCGCGGCGGTCTCCTCGTCGTCCATCGCCATGCGGGCGAAGGTCTCGCGGATGTCCCGCGCGGCGGCCAGCGGGTCCGGGTTGCCGTTGGGCCCCTCGGGGTTCACGTAGATGAGGCCCATCTGCACGGCGCCGAAGGGAGCGGCGAGCTCCCTGTCGCCGCTGTAGCGCTCGTCCCCGAGCCACGTGTCCTCAGGGCCCCAGATGATCTCCTCGGGCTCCCAGGTGTCCTCCCGCCCGAAGCCGAAGCCGAACGTCTGGAACCCCATCGACTCCAGGGCAACGTTGCCGGCGTAGACGATCAGGTCGGCCCAGGAGATCTTCCGGCCGTACTTCTGCTTGACCGGCCAGAGCAGCCGGCGGGCCTTGTCGAGGTTGGCGTTGTCGGGCCAGCTGTTGAGGGGCGCGAAGCGCTGCGCGCCGCTGCCGCCACCGCCCCGGCCGTCGGCGATGCGGTAGGTGCCTGCCGCGTGCCAGGTCATCCGGATGAAGAGCGGCCCGTAGTGGCCGTAGTCCGCCGGCCACCAGTCCTGCGAGGTCGTCATCACCTCGACGATGTCCCGCTTCAGCGCCTCGAGGTCGAGGGTCTTGAACTCCTCTGCGTAGTTGAAGTCCTCGTCCAGGGGGTTGGCGTGGGGCGAATGCTGGTGGAGCACCTGCAGGTCCAGCTGGTTCGGCCACCAGTCCCGGTTCGAATTGGGCCGGCCCGGCTTGGCCGTCGGGGACGGGATTGCTGGGTTCTCGCTCTCGCTGCCGCTCTCAGACACGGCGGTCCTCCTCGTTCGGTGTTTCCTTCTGATGGCTGATCGTGGACGAGGCAGTGGTTGCCGCGACGCACTCGGGGCATCGGCCCCAGTAGATGACCTCTGCTTCGTCGACCTCGTAGCCCGAGTCGTCGGCGGCCGTCAGGCAGGGGGTGTCGCCCACCGCACAGTCGACGTCGACCATCCGGCCGCAGGTTCGGCAGATGAGATGGTGGTGGTTGTCACCGACCCGGTCCTCGTAGCGGGCCGGCGACCCGGCGGGCTGGATGCGCCGGAGGAGGCCCTTCTCGCCGAAGGCGGCGAGGGTGTCGTACACCGCTTGACGGGAGATCGCGCCGATCTCCGCCCGGACGACGTTGTAGATGTCGTCCGCGGTACTGTGCGGCCGCTCGGACAGCGTCCGCAGGACCGCCAGACGCTGGGCGGTGACGTTCAGACCGTGCCTACGGAGCAGCGCCCCGTTGTCGACGGATGTCCCCCCGGACATGGCCCCGAGCCTAGTACCAGAATGGTATTTGTCCAGATCCGGCTGAATACCAATTCCTGACAGGGTCGTCATCCGGTGGTCCACCGGCTGTCAAGCGGCTGCGCCGTCAGGGCCCGATGCGCAGCAGCTTGTCGCGTGAGTGGTGACCCGACGCGATCCGCACGTGCCGGGCCGGCACGCCGAGGTACTCGGCCACCTGCCTGCACACGGCGACGTTGGCCTTGTCGTCGACGGGAGCCGCGATCGTGCGCACCACCAGGCGCCCGGAACGCTCACCGCCCACCTCGTTGCGCCGGGCCCGCGCGATCACCCGGACGGCGAGCAGGGTCGATCCGTCGGCGCCGGACACCGCACCGAGGGTAGTGCCGGGCCCGGGCCGCGAGGCGGGCCATCCTTGGCGGGTGGCCGACTTCCTCGCCGTCAACCGGGACCACTGGGACGACCGGGCGGAGGCCCATGCCCGCTCCCGGTACGACGACCTCGCCACCGTCGTCGCCCACGGCCCGGTGCGGATCGCCGGGCCGGACGAGGACGAGGTCGGCCCGTCGCGCGGCTGCCTTCGTCGAGGCCGACGTGCACGACCTGCCCGGCCTGCTCGACCGGCGGTTCGACGTCGTCTACCCCTCCTACGGGATCATCTGCTGGGTGCCAGACAGGGACCACTGGGCCCCGTGTGGCGGCCGGCTTCGTCCGCCCGGGCGGGTTCCTCTACCTGGCCGAGGGCCACCCCATCGTCGTCACCGCCGTCGCCCGGGCCGGCCTGCGGATCGAGTTCCCGCACGAGCACCCGGCGCCCGCCGGCCCCGGCGGCCAGGACGACGCCGGTCGGGCCGAGCGCCGCCGCCTCGTCCCCGCCGGTGCGCCCGCGCTGTTCTCCCTCCGGGCCCGTGCCAGCTAGCTCTTCGGCCCGACGACGCAGCCGGCGAACACGGCCACCAGGCCGCCCACGCCCAGCCACACGCCCGTCGCCGGGCTCGGGGCACCGTCGCCGGTGAACACCACCCACAGCGCGGCCCCGTGGGCGGCGGCCGCCAGGATCACCACCAGCCCGGCCAGCCGCCGGAACCCGAGCAGCAGGGACAGCGCCATCGACTTCGGCGCCAGGACGGTCGAGAACAGCACCGCCAGCGCCACCCCGCCCGCCACCGGCAGCCACAGCGTCCTCGTGTACAGCTTCAGGTAGCGGGCCTTGCCGGAGTCGATGGCGTCGGCCGCCGCCTGGGCGGCCTGGTCGCGCACCTCCGCCTCGACCGCCTCGCTGATCTCCCCCGGGGTGGGGATGCCCTCGGGCAGCGTGGTGGGGGACCCGGCGTCGATCCCCAGGTCCTCCGGGTCGGTCTCGGGGATGGTGAACGACGAGCGGATGTCCGCCAGCGTGACGCCCTCGCCCACCGCGTCGAACCAGGGGAGGACCAGCAGCGCGGCCAGGAAGCAGGCGAGCCCGGCCACTCCCAGCAGGGCGCCCAGGCCCAGCGGGAAGCCGCCGCCCTCCCGCCCGTCGGGTTCCCGGGACGCCCGGCGGGGCGGCGGCTCGGGGCCGCGGGCCCGGCGGTCGCCCGGGTAGTGCGGAGGTGGGGCCTGCTGCCGGCCCCACGGGTCCGGTGGCGCCGCCGGCGGTGGCGCCACCGGGCCGCCGTAGGGCGCGGTCGGCCACGGGTCGTCGTAGGCGGGCCGGCGGGGCGGGGTCGGGCCGCGGCCGGTGGGCGGGGGCCACGGGTCCTGGCCGTAGCCGGGCCGGGGCTGGGCCGGTGGCGGCGCGGGTCGCGGGGCGGGACGCGGCCGCCGTGGCCCGAACACGCTGGAACCGGGCTCCTCGCCCCACTCGTTGCCGGGCCAGTCGCCGGACCCGGGATCGCGGTCGCTCACCGCTGGCCTCCCTCGCGCCGTCGGTGCCCCAGCGGCCGACCCGACGTCGCGGACTGTAGCGGGGCCCGCTCCGTGCCGATCGGTCAGCCCCGCCGGGCGTGCAGGAAGTACTCCACCGCGCCCCGTGCCCCCCGCAGGGGCGAGTCCACCACGTCCAGCACCGTCCACCCGGCGGCGTCCACGGCGGTCGCCGCCCGATCGCATGCGTCGGCCAGGTCCTCGGGCTCGCTGGGCAGGTCGCCCCGGCGTAGCTCGAACATCGGCTTGACCAGTCCGACCAGCACCGCCTCCGGGTCCAGCGGCACCCGCTCGGTCGCCTGGCGCACGGCCTCGCCCAGGCTCAGCCTGCTGACGTCGACCACCATGGTGGACACGGGCTCGGGCACCAGGGCGGGGGTCAGGTCGGCCACGTTGGTCCGCTCCAGGTTGACCACCCGGGGGTCGGCTCGCAGCCGGCCCAGCAGCTGCCCGTGGCCGACGTCGACCGCGTACACGCGGCCCGCCCCGCCTTCGAGCAGTGCCAGCGTGAACCCGCCGGTGCTGGCGCCGACGTCGAGGCACACCCGGTCGTGGACGTCCACGCCCAGCAGGCGCAGGGCCCCGCCCAGCTTGTCGCGCCCGCGGGGCACGTCCTCGGGGCGGATGGTGATGCCGGCGTCGGACCGGATCCGGGCCCTCGGGTTGGTCACGATCGAGCCGTCGACCCGGACCCGCTGCGCGGCCAGCATGGCCTCGGGGTCGGTGACCTCCGGGTGCTGCTTGGCCAGGGCGTCGAGCAGCGGGACCAGGCGAGGGCGCGGCGGGGCCATGGGCGATCAGCCGGTCCTCCGCTCCCGGCGGCGGGCGGTCACCGCGGCCGCGACCCCGGCGGCGGCGACCGCCACCGCCAGCGGCCACGGCCCGAGCACGGCGGCGGCCACCGCCCCCGAGGCGGCTGCCAGCCCCGCCAGGGCCAGCGGCCCGGCGGCGCAGCCGGCCACGCACAGGATGCCGAGCACGAGCGTCCTCAGTCCCCGGCGGCGCCCGGCCCGGCGTCCGGCACCGATCGGCTCGTCCACGGCGGCGGCCGGGCCGCAGCCGCAGCGTCCGGGCGCGCTGGCGCCGGCGGTCGGGGGATCCGTGGGCAGGGTCTCGTGGAGCGCAGTCATGGCGGGACCGTAAGGGCTCTACCCGGCTGGAAGGTCAAGGTCCGGTTCAGGTCCGAGTTTGCACCGGCGGGCAAGAGGCGCCGAGCATCGTCCGGTGCCGAGCGTGCGCCTGGTGGCCTCCGACCTCGACGGGACGCTGCTGGCGCCCGGTGCGGTGCTCACCGACCGGACCCGGGCCGCCCTGGCCGCGGCGGACGCCGCCGGGATCGTGGTGGTAGCGGCCACGGGCCGCCCCGCCACCACCGCCGCCGCCCGGCTGGCCGCCGCCCCCACCGTCCGCTACCTGGTGTGCGAGAACGGCGCGGTGATCTACGACCGCCACGAGGCCACGGTCGTCGCCCGCCACCCCCTGGACGACGCGGCCGTCCCTGCGGTCGTCGCCTCGCTGCGGGCCGGCCTCCCCGGCGCCGGCTACGGCTGGGAGGGGGCCACGGGCTACGGCGCCGAGACGGCGTTCCTGGCCATGAGCCCGCCCCGGGAC
The DNA here is from genome assembly GCA_035707385.1 of Acidimicrobiales bacterium. Lineage (GTDB taxonomy): Bacteria > Actinomycetota > Acidimicrobiia > Acidimicrobiales > VFJN01 > ZC4RG19. The sequence continues at coordinate 1,294 of DASSUD010000131.1, read as the reverse complement.
GGCATCCCGGACGTCGTGGTCGACCGGCTGGGCCCGCCCTACCCGGCGGCGGTGACCAAGCTGCTGGTCGGCCATCCCGACCTGGTGCGGGACGACCTGCTGGCCCGGGTCCGGCCGTGCCTGGTCGACGGGCTGGTGGCCACCGCCTCGTCGGTGCCGTTCGTCGAGATCGCGGGGGCCGGCGTCGACAAGGCCTACGGCGTGGCCCGCCTGTGCGAGCGGCTCGGCGTTGACCGGGCCGAGGTCGCCGCCCTCGGCGACCACATCAACGACATCGCCCTGCTGCGGTGGGCCGGGCGCAGCGTGGCCATGGGCGACGCCCACCCCCTGGCCCGGGAGGCGGCCGGCGAGTCCACGGGCAGCAGCGCCGACGACGGTGCGGCCGCCTGGCTGGAGGCGCTCGTGGCCCGGCAGCAGGAGCCGCACGCGCCCTCAGGCGATGGGGGCCCCGGGGGCGACGCCGTCGGGTAGCTCCAGCAGCCGCACGGTGCCGTCGGGGTCGAGGGCGCCGAGCACCAGGAACTCGCTGGTGAACCCGGCGATCCGCTTGCGGCCGAGGTTGAGGGCCCCCACCACCATGCGGCCCTCCAGCTCGGCGGCCGGGTAGTTGGTGACCTGGGCGCTGGTGCGCAGCGTCCCCACCACGGGCCCGAAGTCGACGGTCAGCTTCCAGGCGGGCTTGCGGGCCTCGGGGAACGGCTCGACGGCGGTCACCCGCCCGGCCCGCATGTCGACGGCGGAGAACCCTCCGGGGCCCACGTCGGTCTTGCGCGCCAGGCCCTCGGGGGCGTACGGGCGCCGGTCCGGATCGATCGAGTGCGCTACCACAGCAGAGGTTCTAGGCGTGGCGCGGGGGCCGTGGCGACTCGTGCCAAGATCGGCGTCCCCCATGGTTCGCAGCGTCCGTCTCCGCCCCTGGCAGAAGCGCGCCCTCGACCGGCTCGCGGGCTCTGGCGCGCCCGACTTCCTGGCGGTGGCCACCCCGGGTGCCGGCAAGACGACCTTCGCCCTGTGCGCCGCGGTCCACGACCTGGTGGCCGAGCCCGGGCGCCGCCTCGTGGTGGTCGCCCCCACCTCCCACCTGAAGGTCCAGTGGGCCGACGCCGCCGCCCGGTTCGGCCTCCACCTCGAGCCGCGCTGGTCGCCGGGGGGCGGGCGCCTGCCCGCGGACGTCCACGGCGTGGTGACCACGTACCAGCAGGTGGCGTCCAACCCGGACGCTCTGCGGCCGCTGGCCGCCGTGGCGCTGGTGGTCCTCGACGAGGTCCACCACGCGGGCGACGACCGGGCCTGG
>DASSUD010000130.1:0-3703 GCA_035707385.1 Acidimicrobiales bacterium | reverse complement strand
TCCCGCCCCGAGTACCGGTGGTCGGACCGCCGTCCCCTGATCGAGCGGGTGGGCGACTGGATCGCCGAGCGGCTGGCCGACCTGGGCACGGCGCTCACCTTCGGGGGGCTGCCGCTGTGGATGGGCTACGTGCTGCTGGTGATGCTGGTGGGCGGGCTGGTCTACCTGCTGTACCGGACCCGCGCCCGCTGGACGGGCGCCGGGCGGCTCGCACGGGGCGGCGACGGCGGGCGGGTGGTGGTGTCCGCCGACGAGGCGCCCGTCGACTGGGTCGCCGAGGCGGCGCGGGCCGAGGCCGAGGGCCGCTGGCGGGACGCGCTGCGGGCCCGCTACCGCGTGCTGGTGGCGGACCTGGCGGCCCGGGGCGTCATCGGCGACCTGGTGGGCCGCACCGCGGGCGAGCTGGTGGCGGGCGTCCGGGAAGCCGCCCCGGCGGCCGGGCCCGCCTTCGCCGCGGCCACGGCCCTGTTCGAGGCCGCCTGGTACGGGGGCGCCGCGGTCGGCCCTGGGGACCGCGACCGCTTCGCCGCACTGGCCGGCGAGGCGCGGCGCCGGGCGGCCGAGCCGGTGGCGGCCCGGTGAGCGCCCCCGCCCGGACCGGCGCGGCCCAGGCGTGGCTCGTGGGCGCGGCCATCGCCGCCGTGACCGTGCTGGGGGTCGTGGCGGTGGGCGGGGACGGCGGCGGGCCGCCGCTGTCGCCCCGGTCCGACGAGCCGCTCGGGACCAGCGCGCTGGTGGTGCTGGCCGGCGAGCTGGGCGCGGAGGTCGATGTGGCCGACCGCCTCCCGGACCTGGAGGCGCCGGGCGGCCCCGACGTGGTGCTGCTGCTGGCCGACCTGCTGGACGGCGACCAGGAGGACGCGGTGCGCCGCTGGGTCGACGGTGGCGGCCGGCTGGTCGTGACCGACCCGCTGTCGGGCTTCGTGCCGCCCGAGGTGGGGTTCTTCGACGTGACGAGCGAGCTGGGCAGCCCCGGGTCGCTCAACGGCGCCTGCGAGATCCGGGCGCTGGAGGGCATCGACGTCGCCGCCGTCGAGCCCCGCAACGGCGGCGTGCTCTACCAGCCGCCGGTCGGGTCGGAGACCTGCCTCGACGGTGCCGGGGGCGCCGCCCACATCGTGGCCACCGAGGAGGGCGCCGGCACGGTCGTGGCGCTCGGCGGGGCCGGGATCCTGGTCAATGCCGCGCTCGACGAGGGCGAGAACGCGCCGGTGGCGGCCGCCCTCCTCGCCCCCGAGGCGGGCACCCGCGTCGTCGTGCTGGAGCCCGGCCGACTCGGCGGCACCGGCGTCGGGGAGCGCTCGCTGATCGGCCTGATCTCGCCGGGGGTGAAGCGGGCGCTGGTCCAGGTGGCCCTGGCCTTCGCCGTCTACGCGGTGTGGCGGGCCTGGCGGCTGGGCCGGCCGGTGCCGGAGCGCCAGCCGGTGGCGGTGGCCGGGTCCGAGCTGGTGGCCGCCGTCGGCAACATGCTCGACCGCACCCGCTCGCCCGGCCACGCCGCCGACCTGCTGCGCGCCGACCTGTGGCGGTTCCTGGCGAACCGGCTGGGCGTGCCCGCCGGCGCCGGCCTGGACGTGCTGGTGGCCGTGGCGGCCGAGCGCACCGGCATCGACGAGGCCCGGCTCCGCCAGGCGCTCGAACGCCGTCCGATCGACGGCGACGCCGACCTGCTGGCCCTGGCCCGCACGATCGACCACATCCGTGAGGAGGTCCTCGCCCATGTCTGACGCCGAGCCCGCCGACGCGCCGGCCGACCGCGACCCCCGCACCGCCATCCTGGCCGTGCGGGACGAGGTCGCCAAGGTCGTCGTCGGCCAGGACGGCACGCTGTCGGGGCTGGTGGCGGCGCTGCTGGCCCGGGGCCACGTGCTGCTGGAGGGCGTGCCCGGGGTGGCCAAGACGCTCATCGTCAAGGCCCTGGCCGCCGCCGTGGACCTCGACGCCAAGCGGGTGCAGTTCACCCCGGACCTGATGCCGTCCGACGTCACCGGCCAGCTCATCCTCGACGGCGACGGGGCGGGCGAGGCCCGCTTCCGCTTCCGTCACGGGCCGGTGTTCACCAACGTGCTGCTGGCCGACGAGATCAACCGGACCCCGCCCAAGACCCAGGCCGCGCTGCTGGAGGCGATGGAGGAGCGCCAGGTGACGATGGAGGGCGTCGCCCACCCGCTGCCCGAGCCGTTCATCGTGATCGCCACCCAGAACCCCATCGAGTACGAGGGCACCTACCCGCTGCCCGAGGCGCAGCTCGACCGCTTCCTGTTCAAGCTGGCCGTGGCCTACCCGAGCGCCGAGCAGGAGCAGGAGGTGCTGGCCCGCCACGACCGGGGCCTCGACCCCCACGACATGGCGGCGGCCGGGGTCAAGCCGGTCGCCGGGGCGGACGACATCGCGGCCGCCCGCCGCCAGATCCAGGGCGTCCGGGTCGAGCCCGCGGTCCTCGGCTACATCGTCGGCGTGGTGCGGGCCACCCGGTCGGCGCCCGCCGTCACGCTCGGCGTGTCGCCCCGGGGCGCGGCCATGGTGCTGCACGCCGCCAAGGCGTGGGCGTGGCTGGCCGGGCGGCCGTACGTGACCCCCGACGAGGTCAAGGCGGTGGTCAAGCCGTGCCTCCGCCACCGGGTCCAGCTCCGCCCCGAGCTGGAGCTGGAGGGGACGACCGTCGACGGCGTCCTGGACGGGATCCTCGCCGCGGTGCCGGTGCCCCGTTGAGCCCCGGTCCCCGGCTGCGGCGGCGGGGCGTGCTGCCCACCCGGCGCCTGGCCGCGGTGGCGGCGCTGGCCTCGCTGGTGGTGCTGGTCATGCCGGGCAGCGGCGTGCTGGTGCCCCTGGTCGTGGTGAACGGCGCCCTGGTGGTGGCGGCGCTGCTCGACGCGGCGCTGGCGCCCTCGCCGGGGCGGCTGGAGGTGCGCCGGTCGCTGCCCCCGGCGGTCACGCTGGGGGCACCGGCCGACATCGCCTGGGCGGTGCGCAACCCGACCCGGCGGTCCCTGCGGATCGCCCTGGCCGACGAGCTCGCCCCGTCGCTGCGGGCCGACACCCGGCGGGCCTCCGCCCGGGTGCCGGCGGGTGGGACGCTGGCGGCGGCCACGCCCGTCCGCCCGGCCCGCCGGGGCCGGTTCGTGCTGGCCGACCTGGTGGTCCGGGTGGCGGGACCGCTCGGGCTGGCCGCCCGCCAGGCCACGCTGACCGTGCCGGGCACGCTGCGGGTCTACCCGTCGTTCCGGTCCAAGGACGAGGCCGAGCTGCGCATCCGCAAGGCCCGCATCCTGGAGGTGGGGCTGCGGTCGGCCCAGGGACGGGGCGCGGGGACCGAGTTCGACCAGCTGCGGGAGTACACGGTCGACGACGAGTTCCGCCGGGTCGACTGGGGCGCCACCGCCCGGCTGCGCCGGCCCATCGTGCGCACCTACCGGGCCGAGCGCAACCAGACCGTGCTGGTGCTTCTGGACAACGGGCGGGTGATGGCCGGCCGGGTCGAGGGCGTGCCCCGGGTCGAGCACGCGGTCGACGCGGTGATGATGCTGACCGCGGTGTCGACCGGGCTCGGCGACCGCTGCGGGGTGGTGGCCTTCGACCGGGAGGTGCGGGCGGCGGTGCCACCGGGGTCGGGGCGGGCGCAGCTGGGCCGGGTGGTGGAGGCCCTCTACGACCTGGAGCCGGTGCTGGCCGAGAGCGACTACGCCGGCGCCTTCAGCCAGAC
>DASSUD010000129.1:0-12811 GCA_035707385.1 Acidimicrobiales bacterium | reverse complement strand
TGAGGATGTTCCGGCCGCCCATGGCCGACATGTAGATGTCGTGCTGGCGCCAGAGCACGCCCTTGGGCATGCCGGTCGTCCCGCCGGTGTACAGGATGTACAGGTCGTCCGGCGACGGGGCCGGCTCGTCGCCGGGCTCGGTGGAGGCCAGGGCGGCCTCGTAGTCGACCGCCCCGGGCAGCAGGCCGTGGCCGGACTGGTCCGCCACCTGGATCAGCACCTCGAGGGCGGGAAGGCGGTCGCGGATGGCGGCCAGCGTGGGGGCGAACGTGGCGTGGTAGACGAGCACCCGGCATCCCGCGTTGTCGAGCAGGTAGACCAGCTCGTCCTCGACGTACCGGTAGTTGACGTTGAACGGCGCCACCCGGGCCCGGAAGGCCCCCAGCATGGCCTCCAGGTACTCGTTGCCGTTGTAGAGGTAGATGCCGAGGTGGTCCTGGCCGGACTCGTGCCCCGCCAGCCCGTCCCGCTCGGTGTGGGCCCCGAGGCCCCGGGATCGCAGATAGGCGCCGAGCCGGCGGCTGCGGCCGGCCATCTCCGCGAACGTGAACCGGGCGTCGTCCCAGATCAGGGCCGGGCGATCGGGGTGGACGGACGCCACCGTGTCGAACACCTCGGCCAGGCTGAACTGCGTCGGCTCGCCCATGACCCCTCCCCTCTGACGCTGTGTCAGATGACACTAGCGTCAGAGGGCGGCGGCGCAGGCGGGGCGTGTCAGCGCTTGGCGCCCACCGGCTGGGTGAGGAACTGGCCGGCGATGAGCCCGCCCCAGCCGATCAGGCCGAGGATGGCGCCGAAGGCCGGCGACACGTCGGCCCCCTCGAAGCTGGTGAACATGGCCAGCAGGTGCCACAGCGCGAACACGCCGAGCACCACCGCGGCGATGATCGGCAGGTTCGACAGGTTGGCCAGGACCGGGATCTGCGGCAGCTTGAGGATGGCGAGGATGCCGAAGGCGATGGCCAGCACCGCCAGGAACCGGCCGAAGCTGGCGTAGGTGTCGATGGCGACCGGCACGTCGACGCCGAAGTCCGACAGGTCGCTCACCTCGCCGAGGTCGATCGACTGGCCGCCGCCCGACAGGAAGTCGAGCCCGAACAGCGACAGCAGCACGAGCAGCCCGCCGACTCCCCCGGCGATGAGGCCGATGGTGGGGGTGATGCGGCCCGACGAGGGCGGCGCGTAGCCGCCGTACCCGGGCTGGCCGTACCCCTGCTGGCCGTAGCCGGGCTGGCCGTAGCCCTGACCGCTCGGCGTGCCGTACTGGCCCGGCTGCTGGCCGTACTGGCCCGGCTGGCCGTAACCCTCCTGGCCGCCCGGCGTGCCGTACTGGCCCGGCTGCTGGCCGTAGCCCTGGCCGCTGGGAGTGCCGTACTGGCCCGGCTGCTGGCCGTACTGGCCCGGCTGGCCGTAGCCCTCCTGCTCGCCCGCCGCCGGCCAGCCCTGGCCGCTGCCGGAGCCGCCCGCCGCCGGCCAGCCCTCGCCGCTGGACGACTCGCCGCCATAGCCCGCCTGGCCCCCCTGGCCCGCCTGGCCCCCCTGGCCGTATCCCTGGCCGCCCTGGCCGTAGCCCTGCTGGCCGGCGCCCTCGTAGGAGGGGTTGGACGGGCCCGGCGCGTCGGGGTTGTCGACGCTGCGCTGACCGGCCGCGTCCGCGACGTGCTCGGTCCATCGGGTGCCGTCGTGATACCGCTGGGCGTAGCGTCCGGACGGGTCCGGATACCAGCCGGGACTGACTTGGGACATCGGAGTGTCTCCTCTTGGATACGTAAGTCCGCCGAGGAGCCGAACGCTAGTCTCCCCGCGGGACGGATCTTGACGTTCGCGCGCTCACAGCCAGACGAGGTCGCCGTCGTCGTCCCCGCCACCCCGTCCGGCGGCCCCAGGTGGTGCCTCGACCACCTCGTCGCAGGTGGCGCAGAACCAGCGGGCCTCCAGCGCGGTGCCACACCGGCCGTGCACCGGGCCCGCGGCCCGCGGCCCCGGCGCCTCGCCGTGGCGATGGGCGCCCCAGCCCGCCAGCATGCGGACCGGGCCGGCCAGGTCGGCGCCGCTCGCCGTCAGCCGGTAGGCGTGGCGCAGCGGCCGGGTCGAGTAGGGCTCGCCCACCACCACGCCCTCCGCCTCGAGCTGGGCCAACCGGCGGGCGAGGATGTTGGGGGCCAGGCCGTCGAGCTCGTCGAGCAGCTCGCCGAAGCGCCGGGGCCCGCCCAGCAGCCGGGCGATCACCCGGAGCGACCACCGGTCGCCCACCACCTCGGTCGCGCTGGCCAGCGCCCTGTCGGCGGCGGCGTCGGCCCGGTCCCGGGCCGCCGCCCGGGGCAAAGGGGCTTGCGGAGCTGGCATGGTGGGAGGATACAGTGACTTGCAGATTGCAAGTTACTAGGAGCACCAGTAACCAGGAGCACCGCCAGTACTCAGGAGGTAGCCATGACCGAGGCTCACCAGGCCGACGACCAGCAGGCCGCCATCCGTCGCGTGGCCGACACCGTGGCCCCGTCGGTCGTGCGCATCGGGCGCCACGGCGGGCGGGGCTGCGGCGTCGTCGTGGCGGACGGTCTCGTCGTCACCAACGCCCACAACCTGCGCGACCGCACCACCCTCGTGACCTTCGCCGACGGCCGCGCGGTCCAGGGCCGGGCCACGGGCATCGACGTCGACGGCGACCTCAGCGTGCTCGCCGTCGACACCGGCGGCGTCCCCGCCCTGTCCTGGGCCGACTCGCCGGCCGACCTGGGCCTGCCCGTGTACGCCGTCGCCACCCTCCCCGGCGGCCGCCGCGTGACGGCCGGGCGGGTGTCGGCGGTCGACCGCTCCTTCCGGGGCCCCCGGGGGCGGCTCGTCACCGGCGGCATCGAGCACACCGCGCCCCTGGCCCGGGGCAGCTCGGGCGGGCCGGTGGTCGACGCCACCGGCCGCCTGGTCGGCATCACCACCCTGCGGCTCGGTGACGGTTTCGCCATAGCCCAGCCCGCCGGCGAGGAGCTGCGGGCCCGGGTCGACGCCCTGGCCGAGGGCCGGGAGCCGGCGCGGGTGGTGCTGGGGGTGGGCGTGGCCCCGGCCCACGTCGCCCGCCGGCTGCGGGCGGCGGTGGGCCTGGACGAGCGGCCGGGCGCCCTGGTCCGGGGCGTGAGCGACGGCAGCCCGGCGCAGGCGGCCGGCATCGCCCGCGGCGACCTCATCACCGCGATCGGCGACGACGCTGTCGACGACCCCGCCGGCCTGGAGGCGGCGCTGGCCCACCGCCAGCCGGGCGACACGGTCGCCGTGTCGATCGTGCGGGGCACGACCGATCTGACGCTCACCGTCACCTTCCCGGCCCCCGACGCCCCCGAGGACGCCCCGTCCGACGCCCCGTGACGGCGGGCGCCGCGTTCATCCGCGTGCCGGGCGGCCACGAATACGGGGCGTGCGCCCGCCCCCGGACGTGCCCGCGAGCGGGCGGATTCCCGCTCCCATCCCCCGAGGGAGCAATGCCATGTTCACGCGTCTCGCCGCGGCCGGAGTGGCCGCCCTGACCGCCGCCACGCTGGCCGTGGCCCCCGGCACCTCAGCCGGCGCCACCGACCGTGCCCGCGTGTGCGGCGACAACCACTCGCGCGGCCTGGAGGCCGTCGGCCTCACCGCCGACCAGCGCCTCGTCTGCTTCCGGCCCGAGCGGCCCCGGCTGGCCCGGGACATCGCCGCCGTCAGCGGCCTGCAGGCCGACACCAAGCTGGTCGGCATCGACTACCGGCCCGCCACCGGCGACCTCTACGGCCTCGGCGACCAGGCCGGCGTCTACGTCGTGGACCCGGCGACCGCCGCCGCCAGCCTCGTGGCCCGGGCCAACGTCGCGCTGCAGGGCACGTCGTTCGGCGTCGACTTCAACCCGGCCGCCGACCGGCTGCGGGTCGTGAGCGACACCGGCCAGAACCTGCGGATCAACGTCGCCGACGGCGTGACCGCCACCGACGCCCCGCTCACCAACCCGCCCAACCCGGCGACCGGCGTCACCGGCGCCATGTACACGAACAACGACGCCGACGCCGACACCGGCACCACCCTGTTCGACGTCGACTCCGCCCTCGACCAGGTGTCGATCCAGTCGCCGCCCAACAACGGGACCCTGGTCGCCACCGGCAAGCTGGGCGTCGACACCGGTCCCGACGTCGCCGCCGACATCTACAGCGAGGTCCGGGACGGCTCGACCGTGTCCAACTCGGCCTTCGCCGCCCTGTCGAGCGCCTCGGGCTCGTCGTTCTACCGCGTCGACCTGCTGACCGGTGCGGCCAGCCGGACCGGCGACTTCGCGGCCCGCAACCGGGTCGTGGGCGTCGCCTTCCCGCAGAACCAGCGCTGAGCCAACCCGCAAACCAGGGGGTCGGCGGTGTACCGCCGGCCCCCGGGTCGCGCCCGTAGGCTGCCGCCCGTGCCGCTCTCCCCCATGAAGGCCACGAGCGGGCCCCTACCGACCGGCGACGGCTGGATCTACGAGGTGAAGTGGGACGGCATGCGCGTCATCGCCGAGGTCGGGCCGGACGGGGTGCGGGCCTGGAGCTCGCGCGGCCTCGACGCCACCGCCTCCTTCCCCGAGCTCGCCGCCCTGGCGTCGCTGGCCCCGGTCGAGGCCGTCCTCGACGGCGAGGTGGTGGCCCTCGACGACGAGGGCCGGCCAAGCTTCGGGCGGCTGCAGCACCGCATGCACGTGTCGTCCGCGGTCGAGGCGCTCCGGCGCTCCGCCGAGGTGCCCGTCGCCTACGTCGTGTTCGACCTGCTGGCCCTCAACGGCCACGACCTGACCGGCCGGCCCTGGCACGAGCGCCGCCGGCTGCTGGACCAGTTGGCCGACGACCTGCCGCCGGGCGTCGACGTGGCCACCGTGTACGACGACGGCGAGGATCTGCTGGAGGCGGCCCGGGCCCGCGGGATGGAGGGGGTGGTGGCCAAGCGCCGCGACGCGCCCTACCTCCCCGGCGCGCGGGTGCGCACCTGGGTGAAGGTCAAGGTCCGCCTGCACGACGAGATGGTGGTGGGCGGGTGGAGCGGCGGCATCGGCAACCGCGAGGGCCGGCTGGGCTCGCTGCTGTTCGGCTACCACGACGGCCCCGGCGGGCCGCTGCGCTACGCGGGCCGGGCCGGGTCCGGCTTCGCGTGGGCCGAGCTGGCCCGGGTCGAGGCGCGGCTCGCCCCGCTCGCCACGGGCACCTGCCCCTTCGACCCGCCACCCCCGCCGCTGCACCGCAAGGGCGCCCACTGGGTGCGGCCCGAGATGGTGGTGGAGATCGAGTACGGCGAGTGGACCGCGGAGGGGCGGCTCCGCCATCCCGTCTACCTCGGTGAGCGCACCGACAAGGACCCGCAGGACGTGGTCCGGCCTTGAGCGGCCACAATCGGGGGGTGGACAGCATCCGGCTCACCGTGCCCGCCACCTCGGCGGCCGTGCGCATCACCCGCGGCGGCGCCGCGGGGCTCGCCACCCGGGCCGGGTTCACCTACCGCGAGGTCGAGCAGGTGGTGCTGGCGGTGGGCGAGGCCGCCGCGCTGCTGGCCCCCGAGCCCGACGGCGACGGCACGCTCGCCGTCGTGTTCGACGTCGACGCCGACGGCCTGCGCGTCGACCTGCGGCTGCGGGACCGGCCCGGTCCCGGCTGGGCGTCGCACGTCCCCGGGGTGGCCGCCGCCGTGCTCGACGCCAGCGTCGACGAGTGGCGGGTGAGCGACGGTGGCCGCCGGGTCCAGCTCGTCAAGCGCCTGACCGAGACCGACACCGACGACGACTGAGCAGTCTGGCGTTCGTCCGTGTCGTTTTCCGGCACGAACGAACGCCGGACTCACATCCCGGTGTGGCCGAAGCCGCCGGTGCCCCGCTCGGACTCCTCCAGCGCCTCCACCGCGGCGAACGTCGCGTGCTCGACCCGCTGGATGACCAGCTGGGCGATGCGGTCGCCCCGGCGCACCTCGTAGTCGGCGACCGGGTCGGTGTTGACCAGCAGCACCCGCAGCTCGTCGCGGTAGCCGGCGTCGATCAGGCCGGGCGTGTTGAGGCACGTGACCCCGTGGCGCAGCGCCAGGCCGCTGCGGGGCTGCACGAATCCGGCCCAGCCCTCGGGGATGGCGAGGGCGATGCCGGTCGGCACCAGCGCCCGCCCGCCGCCGGCGGCCAGGACCGCGCCCTGGCGGGCGACCAGGTCGGCGCCGGCGTCGCCCACCCGGGCGTAGGCCGGCAGGGGCAGGTCGGCGTCCAGGCGGACCACGGGGATGCGCAGCACGCCCGCCATTGTTGTCGAGGCCCCTCGCGGCGGGGTCTAGTGTCGCCCCGGTGCTGGTGTGGATGGACCTCGAGATGACCGGCCTCGACCCGGCGCGCAACGTGATCGTCGAGATCGCCACGCTCGTCACCGACGACTCGCTCGACGTCGTGGCCGAGGGTCCCGACCTGGTCGTGCACCAGCCGCCGGAGGCGCTGGCGGTGATGGAGGACGTGGTGCGGGAGATGCACACCCGCAGCGGCCTGCTCCCGGCCATCACGGCGTCGGCCGTGTCGCTGGAGGACGCCGGGGCGGCCACGCTCGACTTCATCCGCACCCACGTGCCCGCCCCCCGGTCGGTGCCCCTGTGCGGCAACTCGATCGGCACCGACCGCCGGTTCCTGGCCGCCTACCTGCCCGACATCGAGAACTTCCTGCACTACCGGTCGGTCGACGTGTCCACCATCAAGGAGCTGGCCCTGCGCTGGGCGCCCGCCGTGGTGGAGGCGGCGCCCCGCAAGGAGACCACCCACCGGGCGCTCGACGACATCCGCGAGAGCGTGAACGAGCTGCGCTGGTACCGCGAGCACCTGTTCAGGCTGGCTCCGGCCGAGGGCCAGGTACCGGGCTGAGTCCACGGGTGCGGGTCGCTGGGCGAAGGGCGCAGCGTTCCTGCCGCAGAGCGAACGAATCGCGCCAGATTGTTTTAATTCATTGACGCGGCGCGGGCCCACGTGATGGCCTAGAGCCCGTGGGGCAACCGCCCCGCGGCAGGCACCTCTCAGCCGACGCCCCTGACGGGGCACGGAAGGACGGATCAGGACCAATGCGTACCGGCACCATGCATAGGGGTGGCTTCGTAGCCGCCGGTGCCGCGCGTCCTGGCGTGTGCTCCGCCGCCACCCTCGCGATCACGGGTCAGCCCGGCGCGCCGATTCATGCCTACACGTGGGTCGATCGGTCGAACGCCAAGCCGGAGTCCTGGCTCTTCGCCACCGATCGACCCACCCGACGGCCGTTGGAGTGCTTCCCCTGACTGGATCAGGCGCACGAAGCGCAAACCTCCGAAGGCCGTCGGGATCTCCCGGCGGCCTTCTTGTTTGTCCGGGCAGCTTCCGAACCCACCAGCAGCACAAGCGAACAGCACACGTCAGCGAAGACGAGGGGAATGGGCAGATGATCGCCCCCGCAGAAGACATCGACGAGATACTCGACCTGACCAGACCTGAGGACTACGGGAGCAGCGAGGCCGAGGAGCTAGAACCCGAGCTCCTCGCCACGGAGGACTCCTGGTGGGCCCATGCGCGCTGCAACGACGGCAGCGGCCGGTTCGCCACGATGTTCTTCAGCGAGGAGCTGCAAGACATCGCCCGGGCCAAGCACATCTGCGCGACGTGCCCGGCGATGATCCCCTGCCTCGAAGGTGCGCTCGAGCGGCGTGAGCCGTGGGGCGTGTGGGGCGGCCAGCTCTTCCTCAACGGGAAGATCCTGGCCACCAAGCGCCGCAGGGGCCGGCCGCCGAAGGTGGCCCGGGCCGAGGACCAGCTCCCCGACATCCCGATCCCCGAGCACCTCCAGGGCGTGGCGATCATCAGGATCGCCTAGCTCATGACCCCGATGACCGACAAGACCGAGACCATGCACCGCTAGCTGCGCCGACCGGGGCCGTCACCGGCACAGCGGCGAACGCGGAGCAGGACCACCCTCACCCGTTCCGGCGTCACCCCGCCTTCGCATCGCGGCGGGGTGCGCCGGGACGGTCAGGGCGATTGCCGGTCGTTCCGGTGGTGGCGGTAGCGTCGCGTGGTGGCTTCCCGCCGCCTCTCCCTCCCCGTCGTGGTCCTCACCACGATGTTCGCCCTGGTCGTCGCCGCCGGCGCGACCGCCTGGCTGTCCGCCGGCGACGGCGAGGCCGGGGGCGACACCCCGCCGTCGATGGAGCTGGGCGAGCAGGGCGATCTGCCGGAGTCCGCGGCTGAGGTGCGGCTGGCGGCGCTCGGCGAGGGCGGCACCGACCGGGCCCTGGGCGAGCTGCTCGGCACCCGACCGGTGGTCCTCAACTTCTTCGCCTCGTGGTGCGCGCCCTGCATCGAGGAGATGCCCGCCTTCGAGCAGGTGCACCGGAGCCTCGGCGACCGGGTGGCGATCGTCGGCATGGCCTACCGGGACACGGCCGGGGACGCCCTCGCCACCGTGACGCGCACCGGCATCACCTACCCGGCCTACGCCGACGCCGAGGGCAGTGCCCTCACCTGGTTCGGGGGGCTGAGCATGCCCGCCACCGTGTTCATCGACGCCGCCGGCGAGGTGGTCGACGTGCACAGCGGCGCCCTCACCGAGGACGCGCTGCGGGGCAAGCTGCGCGACCTGCTGGGGGTGGCGTGATCGGGGCCGTCGGGCCCGACGGCCCGTGGGCCTTCTACCTGACCCTCGGGATGGTGGCCACCGTCAACCCTTGCGGGTTTGCCATGCTGCCGGCCTACCTGTCCTACTTCCTCGGGCTGGAGGACGGCGACGCCGAGGTACCGCGGGCCGGCGTGGCCGAGGCGGTGCGGGTGGCGTGCGCGGTGTCGCTCGGCTTCCTGGCCGTGTTCGCGGTGGCGGGGACGGTCGTCGAGCTGACCTCGTTGCCCGTCTACGAGAACGCCCCGTGGATCTCGGTGGTGATCGGCCTCGCCCTGCTCGCCCTCGGCGTGGTGCTGCTGTGCGGGGTCGAGCTGAACGTCGCCCTCCCCCGCCTCGACCGCGGCGGGCGGGAGCGCACGGTGGGCTCGATGTTCGTGTTCGGCGTGTCCTACGCCATCGCCTCGATCGGCTGCGCGCTGCCGCTCTTCCTGGGCGCGGTGGCCGGGACCGTCAGCCGCGAGTCGGTGGCCGACGGGCTGATCGTGTTCGGCCTCTACGCGCTGGGGATGACCCTGGTGCTGCTGGGCCTGACCGTGGCCATCGCGCTGGCCCGCACCTCGATCGTCCGCCTGCTGCGCCGGGCCCAGCCGTACATCCCCCGGGTGGCCGGCGGGCTGGTGGCGCTGGCCGGCGCCTACGTGGCCTACTACGGCTGGCTGGAAGTGCGGACCACCCGGTCGGGCCCCGGTGAGCTGCCGTCGTCCGGCATCACCGACCAGGTCACGGGCTGGTCGTCGGACGTGACCCGGTGGATCGACGACGTCGGCTCCGTGCGCATCGCGGTGACGGTGGTGGTGCTGCTGGCGGTGGTGGCCGTCGCGGTCCGATCCCGGTGGGGCGGCCGCCGGGCCGCCGGCGGCGGCGGCCCGGACGGTCAGGGCGCCAGCCGCTCGACCCGCCAACCGGTGCCGCCCGAGGGGTCGCGCACGTAGGCCAGCCGGTCGTGCAGGCGCCGCTCCCGGCCCTGCCAGAACTCGACGCGCTCGGCCGTCACCCGCATGCCGCCCCAGTGCGCGGGCCGCGGAACGTCCCGGCCGGCGTGCGCGGCCTCCTCCTCGGCCCAGCGGCGGTCGAGGGCGGCCCGGTCGGGGACCGGCTCGCTCTGCGGGGACGCCCGGGCCGCGAGCTGGCTGCCCCGGGGCCGGCTGGCCCAGTAGGCGTCGGACTCCTCGTCCGGCACCGGTGCCGCGGGACCCTCGACGACGACCTGTCGGCCCAGCGGGTGCCAGGGGAACAGCAGCGCGGCCCGGGGGTTGGCGGCCAGCTCCCGGCCCTTGCGGCTGGCGCGATTGGTGAAGAACACGAAGCCGTCGCCGTCGACCGCCCGCAGCAGCACGGTCCGCACCGACGGCCGGCCGTCGGGCGTGGCGGTGCTCACCACCATGGCGTTGGGGTCGCCCACCGCCACCTCGTGCCAGGCCCGGAACCAGGCCCGGAACTGCTCGATCGGATCCGGCGCCAGGTCGGCGACGGACAGCCCGGCGTAGGTGTACTCCTGGCGCAGCTCGGTCAGCTCGTGGACGTCCACGGCACGGGTCTACCGCGCGCGAGCGCGGCAGACCCGTGCGGGGCGCTCAGTCCGCGCCGAAGCCGTGGTCGTCGAGCCAGTCCTGGGCGATGTCCTCGGCGTCGTCGCGGTCGACGTCGTACCGCTTGTTCATCTCGATGAGGTCCTCGGTGGTGAGCTCGGCCGAGATCTCGTCGAGGAGGGAGGCGAGGTCGTCGCCGTAGGCGTCGGCCACCTCCTGGGAGTACACGGGGAAGACGTTGTCGGCGGCGAACATGCTCTGGTCGTCCTCGAGCAGGACCCAACCGGTGCTCTCGTCGGCCAGCCGGCCGTCGGTCGAGCCGACGACGCCCACGTCGATCTCGCCCTCGTCGAGCGCGTCGGGGATGACGCCGAAGTCGAGCGGCGTGAAGCTGGCGGTGAAGTCGACGCCGTACACCCGCTGCAGGCCGGGGATGCAGAAGCCGTTGGTCTCGCAGTCCGGCGGCGCCCCCAGCGTCAGGTCGGCGCCCTTGGAGGCCAGGTCCGACAGGGTGGTGATGCCCAGCTCGTCGGAGGTCTCCTCGGTGATCACGAACGCGTTGGTGTCGACCGCGTCGGAGGGCGTGCCGCCGACCAGGCCCCGCTCCTCCAGCAGCGGTGTGAGCAGGTCGAAGGTCTCCGTCACGTCGCTGGTGGCCTGGCCCGCCCCGTCGTTGAGGAACTCGAGCTGCGAGGCCACGTAGTCGGGAGCCAGGTTGATCTCGTCCGACTCGAACGCGCTGAACACCAGCTCGCGGAAGCCGCCCAGGTCCTGGGTGCCGGCCTCGTAGCCGGCGTCCTCGAGGGCCCCGGCATAGATCTCGGTCAGGATCAGCGACTCGCCGAAGTCCTGGCCGCCGACCGTGATGGCGGGGCCGTCGGGGACGTCCGCGGGTGCGGAGGCGCTGCCCGACCCGCTCTCGCTCCCGCCCGCCTCGTCGCCGTCGTCGTCGTCGCCGCAGGCCGCGCCCAGCAGGGCGAACGCCGCCAGCACGGCGAGCACCTTGATCTGTCGTCTCATCGGGTCTGTCCTTTCCCCGTGGGGTTTGCTGTCGATATCAGGGCGGGCGCCTCTTCCGGGATGACCGCCACGTCGGCGGCCCGGCCCAGCGGCGAGCGCCACGGCACCAGGCGGCGCTCGGCCAGGGCGAACAGGCCGTCGGTGAGGAGCGCGAGCGCCGCCACCGTGATGGCGCCGGCCAGCAGGCCGCCCTTCTCGCCGCTGGTGAAGCCGGTGACGATCGGGGTGCCGAGGTCGCGGTAGCCGACCAGGGCCCCGAGGGTGGCGGTCGCCACCACCTGCACGGTCGAGACCCGCAGGCCGGTGATGATCAGCGGCAGCGCCACCGGCACCTCCACCCGGCGCATGAGCTGGCCGGACCGCATCCCCATGCCCCGGGCCGCCTCGACGGCGTCCTCGGGCACGTCCCGCACGCCGGTGTAGGTGTTGGTGAAGATGGGCGGGATGGCGAGCAGGACCAGCGCGGCCACCGTGGGCCAGAACCCCAGCCCGAAGCCGTAGCGCAGCGAGAGCGGCAGCAGCAGCGCCATCAGCGCGTAGGACGGGATGGCCCGGCCGATGTTGACGACGGACACGGCCAGGAACCCGCCCCGGCGCACGTGCCCCAGCCACGCCGCCGGCGGGATGGCCACCACCGCGGCGACCAGGACCGAGGCCAGGGATATCTGGACATGCGCCCACGTCAGCGCGGGCAGGCCGTTGCGGCCGGACCAGGCGGCGTCGCTGCCCAGGTAGTCCCACAACTGCCGGAGCGACTCGTTCACGGGCGCCTCACCCGGACCCGGGCCCACGGGGTCAGCAGCCGCTCCGCCACCACGAAGGCCAGGTCGAACGCGACCGCCAGCACCACCGAACCCACCGCGCCGACGACGATGGGGGTGGAGAAGTTGCGGCCCAGGCCGTCGGTGATCAGCTCGCCGAACCCGCCCGCGCTGACCAGGCCGGCCACGGTGACCAGGCCCACGGTGGTGACCGTGGCGATGCGGAGCCCGGCGATGATGACGGGAGCGGCCAGGGGCAGGTCGACCGCGGTGAGCCGGCGCCAGCGCTCGAAGCCCATCCCGTCGGCCGCCTCGCGGGTGGCGGGCGGGACGCCGTCCAGGCCGGCCACGATGTTCCGCAGGAGGATCAGCAGCGTGTAGCTGACGAGCGCCACCTCCGCCGTCCGGAAGCCGAGCCCGAAGGCCGGCATGGCCACCAGCACCCCGAACAGGGCCAGGCTGGGTATGGCGTAGACGACGGCCGCGAACCCGGCCAGGGGGCCGAAGGTCCAGCGCCAGCGGGTGACGACCAGGGCCATGGCCAGCGCCAGCGCGAACCCGATGGCGACCGCCACCACGGTCAGCTGCACGTGCTGCCACAGCGCCTCGACGATCTCGTCGGTGTGATCGCTCACCCAGTCCCAGCGGACGAACGGCTCGTCGGCGGCCAGCACCCCGCCGAGCAGGCCCGCCGTCACCGCGTGACCCCCTCGGCCAGGTCGTCGAGGGTGAGCACGCCCTGGTAGCGGCCGTCGCCGTCGACCACCACCGCCACCCGCGTGCGGGACGTGACGACGGTGTCGAGGGCCGCCTTGAGGCTGGTCTCGGGGTGGACCACCGCCGCGAACGGCTCGGCCGCGTCCCC
>DASSUD010000128.1:0-11774 GCA_035707385.1 Acidimicrobiales bacterium | reverse complement strand
CTTCTGGAGCCGCCCCGAGTAGTCGACGTACACGGTCTTGGGCTGGCTGAACTGCTCGATCCCCCGCGTGCCCGCCTCCCGGAAGCCGTTGCCGGTGTGCTTGGTGCCGCCGAACGGGAGCGGGATCTCGGCGCCGATCGTGGGGGCGTTGACGTAGACGATGCCGGTGTCGATGGCGTCGACCGCCCGCAGCGCCGCGTTGATGTCGCGGGTGTAGACGGCGGCCGACAGGCCGTACTCCACGCTGTTGACCACCTCGAGCGCCTCGTCCATCCCTGCCGCCTCGACCACGGCCAGCACCGGGCCGAACACCTCGTCCCGGGCGATGCGGTGCTCGGGCCGGACGCCGGTGAGGACGGTGGGGGCGTAGAAGGCGGCGCCGTCGCAGCCGTCCACCGCCACCGGGCGACCGCCGGCGGCCACCGTGGCCCCCTCTTCGACCGCCGCCGCCACCATGGCGCCGATGCGCTCGACGGACGAGCCGGTGATGACGGGGCCGACGTCGGTGCCGGGGTCGCGGGGGTCGCCGAGGCGCAGCTCGGCCGCCCGCTTGACGATGCGGTCGACCAGCTCGCCGGCCACGTCGGGGTGGACGATCAGCCGGGACGTCGAGGTGCAGCGCTGCCCGGAGGTACCGAAGGCCCCGAACACGGCCCCGTCCACCGCCAGGTCGAGGTCGGCGTCGGGCCGCACGACCATGGCGTTCTTGCCGCCCAGCTCCAGGGACACGACGCGGGGGCCGGTCTGCATGGCGGCGGCCGCCACCTTGCGGCCGGTGGGGACCGAGCCGGTGAAGCTCACCGCCCCCACCCCCGGGTGGACCGCCAGGGCGGCGGCCGGCTCGGCGAAGCCGTGGACGACCCGGACCAGGTCGGCGGGCACGCCCGCCTCGACGCAGGCGGCCACGAACGCCTCGCAGCACGCGGGTGCGTGCTCGCTGGGCTTGATGACCACGCCGTTGCCGGCCAGCAGGGCGGGGAAGATCTTCCACGAGGGGATGGCGATCGGGAAGTTCCAGGGGGTGATCATCCCGACCACGCCGACGGGCTGGCGGGTGGTCCAGCACAGCTTGTCGCCCAGCTCGGACGGCACGGTCTCGCCCCAGGCGGAGCGGCCCTGGCCGGCCACGAAGTAGGCCATGTCCACGGCCTCCTGGACGTCGCCGCCCGCCTCGACCAGCACCTTGCCGGCCTCCCGGGCCACCAGGTCGCCGAACCGGTCCTTGTCGCGGGCGATGATCGCGCCGGCGGCGGCGATCACGTCGGCCCGGGCGGGGACGGGGCGCCGGGCCCAGTCCCGCTGGGCGGCGGCGGCGCGGGCGACGGCCTGGTCGACGTCGCCGGGGCCGTGCTGCGGGTACTCGCCCACCACGTCGTCGGGACGGGCGGGGTTCACGGAACGGAACGTCGAGGTCATGGCGCTCCCGGGGGTGGAATGAACGTTTCAGGGTTGCGTTCGACCGTATCATCCGATCCATGAGCCGAGGGGGGCCGACGACCGAGGTGGCCGAGCGGATCGAGGCGCACCGGGCCGTCCTGTCCCCCACCGAGCGGCAGGTGGCCGAGGTCGTCCTGCGCGACCCCGAGTCGGTCGCCTTCGGCACCGTGGCCCGGGTGGCCGAGGCCGCCGCCACGTCGGGCGCGTCGGTGGTGCGCCTCGCCACCCGGCTCGGGTACCCGGGTTTCAGCGGGCTCCAGGCGGCCGTGCAGTCGGCCATCGGCCAGCAACTGCGGCCCGCCGCCGAGCGCATCCGGGGCGAGCACGGCTCGGACGTGGTCAGCCGCACGCTGCGGGCCGAGGTCGCCAACGTCGAGCGGACGCTGGCGGCCGTGGAACCCGGCGCGTTCGCGGCCGCCGTCGACCTGCTGGCCGACCGGCGCCGCGAGGTGCTGGTCGTGGCGGGCGACGCCGAGACCGGCGTCGGCGCCATGTTGAGAGCGGCGCTGTCCCTGGTGCGGGAGGGCGTGAGCCAGGTCGGCGGGTCCGACGTGGCCGTGGCCCGCCAGATGGCCGTGTGCGGCGTTGGCACCGTGGTGGTGGCGATCGACCTCCGCCGCTACGAGCGCTGGGTGCTCGACTGCGTGGCCCGGGCGGTGGCCGCCGGCGCCACCGCGGTGGCGGTCACCGACAGCCCTCTGTCACCGCTGGCCGCTGAGGCGGCGGTGGCCTTCACCGTGGCGGCCGAGGGGGCCGGCGTGTTCGACAGCCACGTGGGCACCCTGGCGCTGGTCAACGCCCTGGCCACCGGCACGGCCGCCCGCCTGCGTCGCAGCGCCACCCGCCGCCTCGACGCCGTGGAGTCCGCCTGGCGCGCCGCGGGGGCGCTGGTCGAAGACCGCTGACCGAGCGCGGCGGATAGCCTCCCGCCGATGGCGGCAGGACACATCGGGGCGACGACGGTCCACGCCCCCACCGGCATGGTGGCGACGGCCGATCACCTGGCATCGTCGGCCGGCGTGGCCGCGTTGCGGGCGGGCGGCAACGCCGCCGACGCGGCGGTGGCCGCCGGGGCCGTCCTGGCCGTCACCAACCAGCACCAGTGCGGCATGGGCGGCGACCTGTTCGCGCTCGTCCACCGGCCCGGCGAGCCGCCGGCGGCGCTGTGCGCCGCGGGGCGGGCCGGGTCGGGCACCGACGCCGTGCAGGCCCGGGCCGAGGGGCTCGGCCGCCTGCCGTACACCGGCGACGTGCGGGCCGTGACCATCCCCGGCTGCGTGGACGGCTGGGTCGAGCTGCACCGGCGCTACGGCCGGCTGCCGCTGCCCCAGGTGCTGGAGGCCGGGATCACCTACGCCGCCACCGGCTTCCCGGTGTCGCGGCTGCTGGCCGCCATGGCCCCCGCCATCCTGGAGGTCGAGGGCGCCGACGACTACGTCGAGCCCGCCATGGCCGCCGGGGGCCGGCTGCCGGCCGGCACGCTGATCCGCCGGCCCGGCGTGGCCGCCGCACTGGAGGCGCTGGCCGCCGACGGCCGCACGGCCTTCTACCGGGGCCTCTTCGGCGACGGGCTGCTGGCGCTGGGCGGCGGCGTCTTCACGGCCGCGGACCTCGACCGGTGCCAGGCCAGCTGGGTCGAGCCGCTGCGGGTCACCGTGTGGGGCCACGACGTGTTCGTCCCGCCGCCGCCGTCGCAGGGCTACCTGCTGCTGGCGGCCGCGGTGGTGGTCGAGGGCCTGCCGCTGCCGGCCGACCCGGCGGAGGGGGCGTGGGCCCACCTGCTGGCCGAGGCCGCCCGGGCCGTCGGCGTCGACCGCGACGCCCTGCTCCACGAGGGAGCCGACGGGGCGGCGCTCCTGGACCCCGACCGCCTGGCCGCCCGCCGGGCCGCCATCGACCCCGACCGCCGCGCCGCCCGGGTCCCGCTGACGGGCGAGGGCGGGACCACGGTGTGCTGCGCCGTCGACCGGTCCCGCATGGGGGTCACGCTGATCCAGTCGAACGCCTCCGGCTGGGGCGCGCATCTCGTCGAGCCGGCGACGGGCATCTTCCTCCACGACCGCGGCATCGGCTTCCGGCTGGAGCGGGGCCACCCGGCCGAGCTGACGCCGGGGCGGCGGCCGCCCCACACGCTGGCCCCGGCCCTGGTTACCCGGCCGGACGGGTCGCTGCGGGCGGTGCTGGGCACGATGGGCGGCGACGCGCAGCCCCAGATACTCCTCCAGGTCCTCGCCCGGCTGCTGGTGCACGGCGAGTCCCCCGGCCGGGCGGTGGGCGCCGGGCGCTGGGCGCTGGGCTCGGGCGCCGGGTTCGAGACGTGGGCCGGGGACGGCCCCGGCCACATCGCGCTGGAGGCCCACGCGCCCACCGGCTGGGACGCCGGCCTGGCAGGCCGGGGACACGACGTGCGGCGCGCCACCGAGGCGATCGACCACGGCTTCGGCCACACCCAGGTCGTCGAGGCGGTCGACGGGGTGCTGGCCGGCGTGGCCGACCCCCGCGCCCTCGACGGGGCGGCGACCGGCTACTGAGGGTCGGCGAAGGACGGGGCGCGCTTCTCGAAGAAGGCGGCCACCGCCTCCACCTGGTTGGGCGTGCCGATCAACGAGCCTATGGTGCTGCGCTCGTCCGCGTACTGCTGCGCCAGGGGCACCGTGCCGGACTGGTCCAGCAGGCGCTTGGCCCCCCGGACGGCGTGGGGGTTCCGGGCCGCGATGTCGGCGGCGAGGGCCAATGCGTCCTCCAGCGGAGTCTCGCTCAGCCGGGTGCCGAGCCCGATCCGCACCGCCTCCTCGCCGGAGACCGTCCGGCCGGTCCAGGTCAGGTCCTTGGCGACGTCGATGCCGACCAGCCGGGGCAGCGTGGCCGTGCCGGTCATGTCCGGCGACAGCCCCCAGCGGATCTCCAGCACCGACAGCGAGGCCTCGGGGTGGACGATGCGGATGTCGGCGCCCAGCGCGATCTGCAGCCCGCCGCCGAGGCAGTGGCCGCGGACGGCCGCGATGACCGGCACCGGCACCTCCGACCACGCGTGGGCGGCCTGCTGGGCGTTGTGGGTGATGCGCCCGCCCGCCACCCGTCCGATGGCGCCCACGTCGGCGCCGTCGCCGCTGCGATCGCGGCCCGCCATGGCCTGGAACCCGGAGAAGTCGAGCCCGGCCGAGAACGACCGCCCCTCTCCCGACAGCACGACGGCCCGCACCGAGGTGTCCCGGGCGATCCGGGCACCGGCCTCGACCAGTCCGAGGATCACCTCTGCGTCCAGGGCATTGAGCTTGTCGGGCCGGTTGAGCCGCACGTCGGCGACGCCCCCGTCGATGGCCACGGTCACGCGGTCGGACATGGGACAACTCTGCCCCACGCCGGCGCCTGGCGCCCGTCCGGATAGCGTCACGGCCGATGACCGACATCCGGACCCTCCCCGTCACGGCCGAGCTGATCGACTACGTCGTCGACCACGGCACGTGGCCGGTCGACGAGGTGCTGGCGGACCTGCACGCCGAGACCGCCGCGCTCGGCCCGGTGGCCGGCATGCAGATCGGGCCCGACCAGGGCCAGTTGCTCACCCTGCTCACGCGCCTGGTCGACGCCCGGCGGGCCGTGGAGGTCGGCACGTTCACGGGCTACTCGTCGCTGTGCATCGCCCGGGGCCTGGCGCCCGGGGGGACGCTGCTGTGCTGTGACGTCAGCGAGGACTGGACGGCGCTCGCCCGCCGCGCCTGGGAGCGGGCGGGGGTGGCCGACCGGATCGAGCTCGTGATCGCCCCCGCCATCGGGACGCTCCGGGCCCTGCCGGACGGCGATCCGATCGACCTGGTGTTCATCGACGCCGACAAGCCCGGCTACGTCGACTACTGGGACGAGCTGGTCCCCCGGGTCCGCCCCGGCGGGCTGCTGCTGGCCGACAACGTGCTGTGGTCCGGGCGCATCGCCGAGCCGAGCCCGGACGACCGCAACGCCGAGGCGCTGCGCGCCTTCAACGACCGCGTGGCCGCCGACGACCGGGTGGAGTGCGCCATCCTCCCCGCGTTCGACGGCCTGACCATCGCCCGCAAGCGCTAGGGGGACCGGAGATGGCCGAGAGCGCCGAGACGTGCACCGTCCTGTTCAACCCGCGGTGCTCGAAGTGCCGCCAGGCCCGCGACCTGCTCGACGAGAGGGGCGTGGAAGCCGACCTCGTGCACTACCTGCAGGACACGCCGACGCGGGACGAGATCGTCCGCATCTACGGGATGCTCGGCATCGACGATCCGCGGCAGATGATGCGCAAGGGCGAGGCGCCGTACTCGGAGCTCGGCCTGGCCGGCGCGGACGACGACGCCCTGTTCGACGCCATGGCCGCCCACCCGATCCTCATCGAGCGGCCGATCGTGATCGTGGGCGATCGCGCCGTGGTGGCCCGGCCCCCGGAGAGGCTGCTGGAGCTGCTCGGGGAGTGACCGCCGCCTGGGCATCCGCGGCCCGGGCCCGTTGTTGACAGACGTTCAATGACGCCCCTAGCGTTGCGGCGCTGGGGGCTGGTGACGGCGGTCACCTGCGCCCCCACGGGGACACCGTCCGCACGTCAATGGGGAGGCACGGAGTGCGTCGCACTCGCATCTATCCGGCGCGGGGCCACACAGGTGGCCGCCGGGTGATCGGGCTCGTGGTGCTCGGCCTGCTGGCGTCGGCCTGCGTGACCGTGAGCAGCGGGTCCACCCAGCCGTCGGGCGGTGACGACGACGACGCGGACGCCGGCGCCCCGCAGCGGGGCGGCACGCTCACCTACGCCCTGGAGGCCGAGACCACCAACGGCTGGTGCCTGCCCGAGGGGCAGCTGGCCATCTCCGGCATCCAGGTCGCGCGCACCATCTACGACACGCTGACCGTCCCCACGGGCGACGGCGGCTTCGTCCCCTTCCTGGCCGAGGCCGTCACCCCCAACGACGACTACACGCGCTGGGACATCCGGCTGCGCTCCGGCGTCGAGTTCCACGACGGCAGCCCGCTCACCGCCGAGGTGGTGAAGAACAACCTCGACGCCTACCGGGGCCAGTACCCGGGCCGGTCCTCCCTGCTGCTGGCCTTCGTGTTCGGCGACGTGGCCACCACCGAGGTCGTCGACCCGCTGACCGTGCGGGTCACCACGACCCGGCCGTGGTCGTCGTTCCCCGCCTTCCTCTTCTCCAGCGGTCGCGTCGGGATCATGGCCCAGGCCCAGCTGGACGACGCCGAGGGCTGTGCCCGCAACCTGATCGGCACCGGTCCGTTCCGCCTCGACGAGTGGCGGGTCAACGACCACCTCACCGCGGTCCGCAACGAGGACTACTGGCGCACCGACGCCGCCGGCCAGCCGCTCCCCTACCTCGACGCCGTCGAGTTCCGCCCCATGCCCGAGCAGCAGCAGCGGGTCAACGCCCTCAAGTCGGGCCTGCTCGACGGGTTCCACATCTCGTCCAACACCGGTGCCCTCACCATCGACGAGATGCGGGCCCTCGACGAGGCCGAACAGGTGAACCTGGCCGAGTCCGACGACTTCGCCGAGGTCGGCCTGCTCATGCTGAACACGACCCAGCCGCCGTTCGACAACCCCCTGGCCCGCGAGGCGGTGGCGCTGGCCGCCGAGCGGGAGCTGGCGCTGGAGATCCTGGCCAAGGGCATCGGCACGCTGGCCAACGGCCCGTTCGCCCCCGGGTCCGTCGGCTACCTCGAGGACAGCGGCTACCGGTCCAGCGACCCGGCCCGGGCCCGCGAGCTGGTCGAGCAGTACGAGGCCGAGACCGGCCTGCCGTTCGAGTTCCAGATCACCTCCGACCCGACGCCCGAGCTGCTGCAGCAGGTCCAGCTGTCCAAGGAGTTCTTCGAGGACGCGGGCATGAAGGTGACGATCACCACCCTGGAGCAGTCGGCGCTGATCCAGAAGGCGATCGAGAAGGGCTACCAGGCCATCACGTTCCGGAACTACCCGGCCCTCGACCCCGACACCAACTACGTGTGGTGGTACGACGCCGCCCGGAACCCCGTGAACTTCATGGGCTTCTCCGACCCCGAGGTGTCCGCGCTGCTCGACCAGGGGCGCACCACCGCGGACCCCGCCGAGCGGGCGCGCATCTACGAGGAGCTCAACCGGGAGCTGGCCCGCGAGCACTACATGCTCTGGACCTCCTGGACCATCTGGGCCGTCCCGCTCGACGACCGCGTCCACGGCGTCGTCGGCGCCCGCCCGCCCGACGGCAGCCCCGACTACACGGGCCTGGCCCTCGGGCACGACATGGCCCACATGTGGAAGGAGCGGTAGCCGGTGACCCTCACCCGCGAGCTGGGGAAGCGGTTCCTCGGCCTGATCCTGGTGCTGTTCCTGGTCACGCTGTTCACCGCGCTGCTGCTCAGCATGGTGCCCGGCGATCCGGTGGACACGCTGCTGCCCCTGTCGGACAGCTCGCCCGAGGTCGTGGCCCAGAAGGAGGCGCTGCGGGAGGAGCTCAACCTCGACGAGCCCCTGCCCGCCCGCTACGCGGCCTGGCTCGGCGACTTCGTGCGAGGCGACTTCGGCAACTACTACCGGACCTCGGGAGCCGACCCCGTCGGCGACCGGCTGGCCGAGGCGCTGCCGGTGTCGCTGCAGCTCATGGTCTACGCGCAGGTGCTGGCGCTGCTGATCGCCGTCCCCCTCGGCGTCCTGTCCGCCTACCGGGCCGGGACCCTGTTCGACAAGGCGGCCAACACCACCGCCTTCGCCCTGCTGGCCGTGCCCAACTTCGTGCTGGGCCTCGGCCTCGCCTACTACGTCGGCGTGGTGGCGGGCTGGCTGCCGCCGTCCGGCTACGTGCCGTTCACGGACAACCCGGCCGAGCACATCCAGCGGATGATCCTGCCGGCCGTAACGCTGGCGGCCGCCCAGATAGCGGTGTACATGCGGCTGCTGCGCAGCGACATGGTCCAGACCCTCCAGGAGGACTTCATCCAGATGGCCCGGTCCAAGGGCATCTCCGACCAGCGGGTGCTGTGGCGCCATGCCCTGCGTCCGTCCAGCCTGACCCTGCTCACCGTGGCCGGGCACAACGTCGGCACGCTGATCGGCGGGGCCGTGATCGTCGAGGTGCTGTTCAGCATCCCCGGGCTCGGCACCGCCATCGCTCAGGCCATCTTCGAGCGCCAGTACGTCGCCCTGCAGACGTTCGTGGCCGTGCTCGCCATCCTCTACGTCCTCGTGAACTTCGCCGTGGACGTGCTCTACACCGTCGTCGACCCCCGGATCCGCCATGCCCGAGCACGCAACTGAGAGGGTGACGGTGCCGGTGGGGAGCGTGATGGCTCCGCCGGCCGCCGCCGGCCACGCCGCCCAGCCCCTCGACGAGATCGACCCGTCCCCCACCAGGCGGCTGGGGATCATCGGCTGGTTCTCGCTGACCTGGCTCGGCGGGATCTCCCTGCTGGCGCTCCTCGCGCCGGCGCTCCCGCTCAAGGACCCCGACCGCAGCTACCTGGAGATCGTGCGCACCGGGCCGCTGCAACCCGGGCACATCCTGGGCGGCGACGGCAACGGCCGCGACATGCTGGCCCGGGTCGTCTTCGGGGCCCGGACCTCGCTCACCATCGCGGTGGTGGCGGTGCTGGCCGGGCTGGTCGTCGGCGGCCTGCTGGGGCTGGTCGCCGGCTACTACCGGGGCAGGTTCGACGCCGTGCTGACCACGCTGTTCAACGTCCTGCTGTCGATCCCGGCCCTGGTGCTGGCGCTGTCGCTGGTGGCGGTGTTCGCCAGCGCCGACCAGGACGTCTCCAACGGCCGGAAGATGTCGGTGATCATCGCCGCCCTGGCCATCGTGACCGTTCCCATCCTCGGGCGCATCACCCGGGCCAGCGCGCTGTCCTGGTCCGAGCGCGAGTTCGTCAAGGCCGCCCAGGTGCTGGGCGCCAGCCACCGCCGGATCATGTTCCGGGAGGTGCTGCCCAACGTGGCCCCGGCCATGATGTCGATCGCGCTGCTGGGCATCGCCGTGGCCATCGTGGCCGAGGGCAGCCTGGCGCTGCTGGGCGTGGGCGTCACCGAGGTCCCCTCCTGGGGCAACATGATCGCGCTCGGGCGGTCCGACCTGGCCCGCAACGGCTGGGCGGTCGGGATCCCCTCCACCGCCATCTTCCTCACCGTGCTGGCCCTCAACTACCTGGGCGACGTGGTGCGCGCCCGCTTCGACGTGCGGGAGGGCGTGCTGTGACGCCGTACTCGGCCAACCGTGCGGCCGGCGCCACAGCCGAGTCCCCGGTCGGCTTCCGGCTCAACCGGCGGGTCCAGGGCCGGCTCCTGGAGGTCGCCGACCTCCGCACCGGGTTCCGCACGCCGGGCGGCGTGGTACGGGCCGTCGACGGCGTGTCGCTCACCCTCGACCGGGGTCGCACGCTCGGCATCGTCGGCGAGTCCGGGTCGGGGAAGTCGGTGCTCAGCCGGTCGATCATGGGCCTCCTCCCCCGGCGCAACGTCGAGCGGAGCGGCCGGGTCGTCTACGACGGGACGGACATCTCCGCGCTGACCCCGGGCCGGCGCAAGGACCTGTGGGGCACCCAGATGGCCATGGTGTTCCAGGACCCGATGACCGCCCTCAACCCCGTGCAGCGCATCGGCGCCCAGATCACCGAGGGCCTGCGCTTCCACCTCGGCCTCGACCGGGGCACGTCCCGGGCCAACGCCGTCGCCCTGCTGCGCTCGGTCGGCATCCCCGAGCCCGAGCGCCGGCTGAAGCAGTACCCCCACGAGCTGTCGGGCGGCATGCGCCAGCGCATCATGATCGCGGTGGCGCTGGCCTGTGGGCCCCGGCTGCTGTTCGCCGACGAGCCGACCACCGCGCTCGACGTGACCGTGCAGGCCCAGATCCTCAACCTGCTGGCCGCCCAGCAGCGGGAGCGCGAGATGGCCATGGTGCTCGTCACCCACGACCTCGGCGTGGTCGCCGGCCGGGCCGACACGATCGCGGTGATGTACGCCGGCCAGATCGTGGAGACCGCCCCCACGGCCCAGCTGTTCGCCAACGTCCGCATGCCGTACACGGAGGCGCTGCTGCGGTCGATCCCCCAGCTCGACCAGCCCCGGGGCAGCCGGCTCCAGGCCATCCCCGGGCGCCCGCCCAACCTGGTGCGCCCGCCCCGCGGCTGCCGCTTCGCCCCCCGCTGCCCCTACGCCCAGGACCGCTGCCGGGCCGAGGCTCCGCCGCTGGTGGAGGAGGAGCCGGGGCACGCCTACCGCTGCTGGTACCCGCTCCCCGCCCGGGTCACGCCGCCCACGAGAGGGGCGTACTGATGGCCGGCACGGGAACCGCACACCTCCGCCCGCCCCGGGAGACGCTGCTGCGCGTCGAGGACCTGGTGGTGAACTTCCCGGCGAGCGGCCGGCAGACGGTCCACGCCGTGTCCGGCGTGTCGCTCGACATCCGCCCGGGCGAGACGCTGGGGCTGGTGGGCGAGTCGGGCTGCGGCAAGTCGACCACGGGCAAGGCCATCGTCCAGCTGCCGCCGCCCACCTCTGGCCGGATCCACTTCGCGGGGACCGACCTGGCCTCGCTCAAGGGCCGCCAGCTGCGCTCGGTCCGCACCCGGTTGCAGCTCATCTTCCAGGACCCGATCTCGTCGCTGAACCCGCGGCGCAAGGTGCGGGACATCCTGGCCGAACCGCTGCGGATCTGGGGCCGGGGCAGCAGGGCCCAGCAGGAGGCCAAGGTCCGGGAGACCCTCGACGCCGTCGGGCTCGACCCGGACGCGGCGATGGACAAGCGGCCCCACCAGTTCTCGGGCGGCCAGTGCCAGCGCATCTCCATCGCCCGGGCACTGGTCATGGAGCCGGAGCTGATCATCTGCGACGAGCCGGTCTCCGCACTGGACGTGTCGGTGCAGGCCCAGATCCTCAACCTGCTCGACGAGCTGAAGCGGCGCTTCCACCTCACGCTTGTGTTCATCGCCCACGACCTGGCCGTGGTCAAGCACGTGTCGTCGCGGGTGGCGGTCATGTACCTGGGCAAGATCTGCGAGGTCGGCGACCCCGACCAGCTCTACGCCCGGCCGGCCCACCCCTACACGGCCGCGCTGCTGGCCTCGATCCCCGTGCCCAACCCGGCGGTGCGGCCGAGCGAGCAGGACGTGCTGGCCGGCGAACTGCCGTCCCCGGTGGACCCGCCGAGCGGCTGCCGGTTCCGGACCCGGTGCCCCCGGGCCTCCGCGGAGTGCGCCCGGGTGGAGCCGCAGATGCACCAGGTCGGGCCCGAGCAGTACGTGGCCTGCCACCATCCCCTGGTGTGAGCCCGCGGGCAGGCCCGGCGCCCCGGGGCCCGCCCCCGTCAGAGGCCCAGGTTCGCCGCCTCCACCGCGGCCAC
>DASSUD010000127.1:0-8453 GCA_035707385.1 Acidimicrobiales bacterium | reverse complement strand
CGAGGACATCACCGGGGCCAGCGGCTACCGGGTGGCCCAGAAGGGCATGGTCCGCACCTTCCAGCTCACCAAGGCGCTGTCGCGGCTGACCGTGCTGGAGAACATGAAGCTGGGCGCCACCGGCCAGTCCGGCGAGAGGTTCCTGACGGCCCTGGTCCGGCCGCGGTGGCGCGACCAGGAGCGGCGGATCACCGAGAAGGCCGACGAGCTGCTCGAGCGGTTCATGCTCGCCCACATGCGGGAGGAGTTCGCCGGCTCGCTGTCCGGCGGCCAGCGCAAGCTCCTGGAGATGGCGCGGGCGCTGATGTCGGACCCCAAGCTGATCATGCTGGACGAGCCCATGGCCGGCGTGAACCCGGCGCTGGCGCAGACCATCATCACCCACGTCAAGACGCTGGCCGACGACGGGCTCACCGTGCTGTTCGTCGAGCACGACATGGACGTCGTGCGCACCATCAGCGACTGGGTCGTGGTCATGGCCGAGGGCGAGATCGTGGCGGAGGGGCGGCACTCGGCCATCGTGGCCAACCCCCGGGTCATCGACGCCTACCTGGGCGCCCACCACGCCACCCCGCTCGACCGGGCCGAGCAGGACCGCCAGCTCGCCCAGGCCGCCGAGGAGCTGTCGCGGACGGAGGAACCATGACGACCGATGCCGGTAGCGGCACACCACCCGACGAGGCCCACCCCGACGGCGCGGCCGGCCCCGACGCGGCAGCCGGCCCGGCCCCCACCGCCCCGGCGGCGCCTGCGGATCGTGCGCCGGTGCTGTCGGCCAAGGACGTCGTGGCCGGCTACGTGCCGGAGGTGAACATCCTCAACGGCACCAGCCTCGACCTCTACGACGGCGAGCTGGTCGGTGTCATCGGCCCCAACGGGGCCGGCAAGTCGACGCTGATCAAGGCGCTGTTCGGCCTGATCCCCGTGCGCGCGGGCCAGGTCGTCTACCGGGGCCAGGACGTGACCGGGCTCAAGGCCCACGAGCTGGTCGAGCGGGGCATCGGCTACGTCCCGCAGTCGAACAACGTGTTCCCCCGCCTCACGGTGGAGGAGAACCTGCAGATGGGCGTGTACATCAGGCCCAAGTCGTTCGCCAAGCGCCTGGACGTGGTGTGCGACCTGTTCCCCCGCCTGGCCGAGCGGCGTGGCCAGCGGGCCGGGTCGCTGTCGGGTGGCGAGCGCCAGATGCTGTCCATGGGCCGGGCGATCATGGTCGACCCGGAGGTGCTGCTGCTCGACGAGCCGTCCGCCGGCCTGTCCCCGGCCCTGCAGGACGAGGTGTTCATCAACTGCCGGCGGATCAACGAGGCCGGCGTCTCGATCGTGATGGTGGAGCAGAACGCCAACCGGTGCCTGCAGATCTGCCACCGGGGCTACGTCCTCGACCAGGGCCGCAACGCCTACACCAACTCCGGCGACGCCCTCCTCAACGACCCCAAGGTCGTCGAGCTCTACCTGGGCACCCTCGCCAGGATCGACTGAGGGCCCCCGCGGACAGAACGACCGAGGGCCGGTCCCCTGCGGGACCGGCCCTCGACGTATCAGCTGGTCAGACCCGTATCAGATCTGGGCCTGGACGTACTCGGTCTGGGCCGGGTCCGTCTCGTTGCGGTCCGGGGCGAAGACCAGGATGCCGAAGCTCGCCTCGGTGGGCTCGCCGTTCTGGCTGAACTCCTGGGGCCCGGAGGCGCCGTCGTAGTCGATGTCGTCACCGGCTTCTATCAGTGCCAGGCAATCGTCCCAGCCCGTGCACTTCTCACCGTCGCGGGTGACGCCGTTGAGGTTCCTGGCGATCTCCGCGGGGTTGTCGGTGCCGGCGATCTGGGCCGCCAGGGCCGTGATCATGACGGCGTCGTAGGACTCACCGGCGTACAGGTAGTCGGTGAGGCCCGGGTTGACGCCGAGCAGGCGCTGCGTGAACTCGTCGCTCAGGTCGGTCAGGGGCGAGGTGCCCTTCACGCCGTTGAGCGCCCCGGCCGGGAGGTCGAGGTAGTACGTGTTCGACGTGTTGCCGTCGACCATGTAGATCTTCTTGTTCTGCGGCGTGAAGCCCTGCTCGATGAGCGAGGTCAGGATCCGGCTCGACTCCTCGAACCCGATCAGCGCCAGGGCGTCCGGGTCCTCGGTGACCACGGCCTGGACCTCGGCCTCGAAGGTCTGCGCCTCGGGGTCGTAGACCCGCTCCAGCACGACCTCACCGCCCTGGTCCTCGAACGGGCCCTTGGTGTCCTCCAGCAGGCCCTCGCCGTAGGAGTCCTGGCGGGCCAGGATGGCGGCGGTGGTGACGCCTTCCTCGATCATGAGGTCGGCCAGCACGCGGCCCTGCAGGATGTCGGACGGCGCCGTACGGAAGTACAGGTCGTCGTCGTCGTAGGTGCTGAGCTCCTTGGACGTGTTGGCCGGCGAGAAGTGGATCTTGCACGCGCCGGTGATCTTGTCGATCACGTTCAGGGAGATCCCCGAGGAGGCGGCGCCGAGGATCATGTCCACGCCGGCATCGAGGTGGCCGTCGACCGTCGGGTTGGCGATGTCGGGGTCGGAGTCGCCGGAGTCGCCGGGGAGGTACTCCACCGGGGTCCCGTTGACGCCGCCGCCGGCGTTGATCTCCTCGACCGCCAGCTGCGCACCGGCGATCTCGGGCGGCCCGAGGCCCGCGAGGTCGCCCGTCTCGGGCAGGAGGGCACCGATCATGAAGGTCCCGTCCTCCTCGCCCTCACAGCTCGGGTCGGCCTCGCCGGTGGCAGGCGCCGCTGACTCTTCGCCCCCTTCTTCTTCTGTCGTGTCGTCGCTCGCCTCGGTGTCGTCGTCGTCGTCGCCGCACGCGGCGGCCAGCATCGACAGACCGAGGAGAACGGCGAGTAGCCGCAACCAACGGCTGTGCTGTCGCATCGCATATCCCCTTGTCCGGAACGGTTCGGAGCGCGGAGGTTAGGTGTTCCGCGCCCGACAGGTCTACTACTGTTCGCGGTCTCCGCGTTGCGATCTGGCGATCGGTTGGGTTAAGGAACGATCACGATGACCACCGATCTGCTGTTCTTGCGTGACGCCTACGAGC
Source organism: Acidimicrobiales bacterium (assembly GCA_035707385.1). Classification (GTDB taxonomy): domain Bacteria; phylum Actinomycetota; class Acidimicrobiia; order Acidimicrobiales; family VFJN01; genus ZC4RG19. The sequence goes on along the minus strand of DASSUD010000127.1, from coordinate 5,398 downwards.
GATCCGTGCGCGCCGTGGTGACGCACGTCGACGGCGTGCGGATCGCCCTGGGCCGCACGGTGTTCTACCCGACCGGCGGCGGTCAGCCCCATGACACCGGGACGCTGTCGTGGCCCGGCGGCTCCGCCCGCGTGACCGAGGTCCGCAAGCAGGGTGACGAAGTGTGGCACACCCTGGAGGGCGGCGTGCCCGCGCCCGGCACCGAGGTGACCGGCGAGATCGACTGGGACCGCCGCCACCGGCTGATGCGCACCCACACCGCCCTGCACGTGCTGTGCGGGGTGATCTGGAACGAGTGGGGCGTCCCGGTGACCGGCGGCAACATGGAGCCGTTGAGCGCCCGCATGGACTTCGAGCTCGACCCGACGCCCGAGCGCTTCGGCGCCCGGGTCGAGGAGCTGGTGGCGGCCGAGATCGCGGCCGACCGGCCCGTCGAGGTGTCGTTCGTGCCCCGCGCCGAGGCCGTGCTCGACGAGGCGCTGATCCGCACCAAGGTCAGCCTGGTGCCCGACTCGGTGGCCGAGATCCGGGTCGTCGACATCGTCGGCCTCGACAAGCAGGCCGACGGCGGCACCCACGTCCGCTCGACGGCGGAGGTGGGCGGCGTGCGGGTGGTGAAGACGGAGTCCAAGGGCAAGGGCAACAAGCGGGTCCGGATCGAGGTCACCGACTGATGCCCGGCGCGTCGCTCGGCGCGCTGCGCGACCGGCTGCGGCAGCTCGGGCCGGTGGTGGTGGCGTTCTCGGGGGGAGCCGACTCCGCCTTCCTGGCCTGGGTGGCCCACGACACCCTGGGCCGGTCGGGGTCGCTGGCGGTCACGGCGGTGTCCCCGTCGCTGGCCGGTGACGAGCGCCGCCAGTGCGCCGACCTGGCGACCGAGTGGGGCCTGGCCTGGACCGAGGTCGAGACCGACGAGATGGCGGAGGCCGCCTACCGGGCCAACGAGGGCGACCGCTGCTACTGGTGCAAGGACGCGCTGTTGCGGGCGGCGGGGCCGCTGGCCGCCGCCCGGGGGGCGACGGTGGTGCTGGGCGTGAACCTGGACGACCTGGGCGACCACCGCCCGGGCCAGCGGGCCGCCGCCGAGCGGGGCGCGGCCTTCCCGCTGGTCGACGCGGGCTTCGCCAAGGACGACGTGCGGTCGTGGTCGCGCCGGCTCGGGTTGCGCACGTGGGACAAGCCGGCGGCCGCCTGCCTGGCGTCCCGGCTGCCGTACGGCACGCCGGTGACCCTGGCCCGGCTGTCGGGCGTCGAGCGGGCCGAGGCCGGCCTGCGGGCGCTCGGGTTCGGCGAGGTGCGGGTCCGGCACTACGGAGACACGGCCCGGCTGGAGGTTCCCCTCGACCGGCTGGCCGACGTGGTGGCGGCCCGCGGGGACGTCGTGGAACGGGTCCGGGCGGCCGGCTTCGCCTACGTCACCCTGGACCTGGAGGGCCTGCGCTCCGGCAACCTCAACGCCGCGCTGGGGGTCAGCCGGCCGCCGGGTTGACGAGCGTCCACGTCGGGAAGGCGATGTGGTCGACGCCGAGGTGGTCGATTATGCGGCCCTTGGCCGCCAGCTCGGCCAGGCAGCGCCGGGCCTGGTCACGGTCGCCGACCATCACGCCGTACTCGGCCACGCTGAGCAGCAGCGGGCCCGCCTCGGCGTCGGCGTCGCCGGGGCGCAGCAGGGCGTCCACCTCCAGCGTGGGCCGGCAGGGGGCGGCCGGGTCGATGCACACGCAGTGGTAGACGATCCCCTCGAACACCGACAACGCCCGGATGCGCACCGCCCCGTGTCTACCAGCGCGATCCTGACGTCATGACGGGATCGCACCCGCCCGACGACCCGGGGGACGCCGCCGCGCTGGCGGTCTACGCGGAGGCCCTGGCGTCCGGCGTCGAGGCCGCGCTGCCCGGGTGGGTCGACCGCTCGATCCGGGGCGTCCTGGCCGCCCAGGGGCTGGTCGTGGACGCCCCGGCGGAGGCGGCCATCGCGGCGGCGGCCGCCACGGCGTGCGACGAGGGCGTGCCCCGCCTGCGGGCGCTGCTGGCGGCCGACGTGGACGACCAGCGCACCAACCCGCTGTCGGTCCTGCGGTCGCTGGTGCCGCACCTCACGGCGGTCCTGCGGTCGGCCGGCGCCCATCCCGTGGCCCGCGACGAGTTCAGCGAGCGGAACTTCCCCGACGACGCCTACGACCTCACCCCCGCCTCGTTCGCCGACGTCGACCCGTCGCTGCACGAGCCGGGGCTGGAGTGGGGTGCGGCCAAGGCCCACGTCCACCTCGCCCGGCGCCGCCGCCAGGGAACGCGCTGAGCACCACGGGATCATGTTCCCCGACGACCTGAAGAAGCGCCGCCGCGCCCGGACCGTCCAGTGCGACCTCACGATGAGCGACTACGTGATCCAGCTCATCCGCTCCGACCTGGACAAGCCGACGATGGAGGAATGGCTGGCCCGCCTGGAGAAGCTGCCCAAGCATCCCGAGCTGAACCTCACGGGCGCCCGCTCCACGCGGTTCCTCATCCGCAACAGCCGCTTCTACTGGCCCGACGTCAGCGTCTACGACTCGCTGTACCTGATGGTGGCGGCCGCCGGCCGCGGCCGGCTGCTCACCTGCGACGGGCGGCTGGCGCGGGCGCCGGGGCTGGACGTGCCGGTGGAGGACATCCGGGTCCGGTGAGCCGGGCCCGGCGGTCGTAGCCTGCGCGCATGACCGAACGCCTCGTCGTCATCGGCGGCGACGCCGCGGGCATGAGCGCCGCCATGCAGGTGCGGCGCCGGCAGCCCGACCGCGAGATCGTCGTGCTGGAGAAGGGCGGGTGGACCAGCTACTCGGCCTGCGGCATCCCCTACCTGGTCGGGGGGTCGGTGGGCGAGGTCGACGACCTCGTGGCCCGCTCGCCCGGGACGTTCCGCGACGAGCACCACATCGACGTGCGCCTCGGCCACGAGGCCCGCGCCGTCGACCTCGACGCCCGCACGGTGGAGGCGTGGGACCACGACGCCGGCCGGCCGGTCGAGGTCGGGTTCGACACGCTGCACATCGCCACGGGGGCCCGCCCGCTGCGACCGGACCTGCCCGGCATCGACCGGCCCATGGTGCACGGGGTGCAGACGCTGGACGACGCGGTCGCCCTGGAGTCCGCCGTCACCGGAGACGGCGTGCGGCGGGTCGTGGTGGTGGGCGGCGGCTACATCGGCCTGGAGATGGCCGAGGCGTTCGTGCAGCGGGGCCTCGACGTGACGCTGGTGGAGGCGTCCGACCACCTGATGCCGTCCCTCGACACCGACGTGGCCGCCCCGCTGCCGGACGCGCTCCGGGGCCTGGGCGTGGACGTGCGCCTGGAGACGCCGCTGGAGGGGGTCGAGGAGGGCGCGGTGCTGGCCGGTGGCGAGCGCGTGCCCGCGGACCTGGTCGTGCTGGGGCTGGGCACCGAGCCCAACGCGGCCCTGGCCGCCGGCGCCGGGATCGAGGTCGGGGCCAGGGGCGCCATCCGGGTCGACCGGCGCCAGCGCACCAGCGCGGAGGGGGTGTGGGCGGCCGGTGACTGCTGCGAGTCGTTCCACCTGGTGGCCCGGGCCCCGGTCCACATCGCCCTGGGGACGGTGGCCAACAAGCAGGGCCGCGTGGCCGGCATCAACATGGGCGGCGGCTACGCGGCCTTCCCCGGTGTGCTGGGGACGGCGGTCACGAAGGTGTGCAGCGTGGAGATCGGCCGCACGGGCCTGTCCGGCCGGGAGGCGGACCGTTACGGCTTCGCCTACGTGGAGGCCAGCGTCGAGGGCTCGAGCCGGGCCGGCTACCTGCCGGAGCGCAAGCCCATCACCCTCAAGGCCCTGGCCGAGGTGGGCAGCGGCCGCCTGCTGGGCGCCCAGATCGTGGGCCGCGAGGGGGCCGCCAAGCGCATCGACGTGCTGGCCACCGCCATCCAGGCGGGCCTGGCCGCCGACGAGGTCGTCGAGCTTGACCTCGGCTACGCGCCCCCGTTCGGCCCGGTGTGGGACCCGGTCCACCTCGTGGCCCGGCGCCTGCTCACGGCCCTGGAGGAGGGGTAGTGGCCCGGTAGCATGTGATGTGCTACCGGGGTAGCATGCGGGGGTGAAGCTTTCCGTCAGCATCGCCGACGAGGACGTCGACTTCATCGACCGGTACGCGGACCAGCACGGCCTCGGCACGCGCTCGGGTGTCGTGCAGCGAGCCTTGAACCTCTTGCGCACCGTCGAGCTGGGCGACGACTACGAGGCGGCGTGGGACGAGTGGGCGGCCGGCGACTCGGACGCCTGGGACGCCGTCGTCTCCGATGGGCTCGACGGCGCGTCGTCCTGATGCGGCGGGGTGACCTCGTCTGGGTTGATCTCGACCCGGTGCGGGGCGCGGCGTCGAACAAGCTGCGCCCCGCGGTGGTGGTGAGCAACGAGGGCGCCAACCAGGTCGCCCGCCGCCTGGGTCGGGGTGTCGTGACCGTGGTGCCGGTGACGTCGAACTCCGCGCGCGTCTACCCGTTCCAGGTGTTGCTGCCGGCGAGGCGGACGCCGCTGGCGCGTGACTCCAAGGCCCAGGCCGAGCAGGTTCGAGCGGTGACCGTCGAGCGGGTCGGCGCCTTGATCGGTGCCCTGCCGCCGGATCTGGTCGAGCGGTTGGACGCCGCACTGCGGCTCCACCTCGGGCTGTGAGGCCTCAGTTCACAAACAAGAAACAATCGTGAACCGTTCGGGAAACATCGCGCCCGCATCCTTTCGCCAGTCTTGACCGGCGAAAGGATTGAGTGGATGGAGTTGAATCCGGGAGATACCGCATGGGTGCTGATCTCGACAGCGCTCGTGCTGTTCATGACCCCGGGCCTGGCGCTGTTCTACGGGGGGATGGTCCGGGGCCGGAACGTCCTCGGCATGCTCATGCAGAACATCTTCGCCATGGGCCTGCTGGCGGTTCTGTGGGCCGCCCTCGCCTTCAGCCTGGCCTTCGGCGACGCGGGCAACGCCGGCTTCATCGGCAACCTCGACTACGTATGGCTGAAGGACGTGGGGCCGGCACTGCCGACGGCCGACTTCTTCAGCCTGCTGACCATCCCGTTCGTGCTGTTCGCCGCCTACCAGATGACGTTCGCCATCATCACCCCGGCGCTCATCACCGGGGCCACGGCCGACCGGCTCAAGTTCGGCTCCTACGCGGTGTTCATCGCCGCGTGGCTGATCCTCGTGTACGGCCCGCTGGCGCACATGGTGTTCGCCGGCGGCTGGCTGGCCGACATGGGGGCGCTCGACTTCGCCGGTGGCGCCGTCGTCCACATGAACGCGGGCGCCGCCTCCCTGGCGCTGGTGCTGCTCCTCGGCCGGCGCAAGGGCTGGCCCGACACGCCGATGCCGCCCCACAACCTGCCGATGACCGTGCTGGGCACCGGCATCCTGTGG
>DASSUD010000126.1:0-5390 GCA_035707385.1 Acidimicrobiales bacterium | reverse complement strand
CGACGGGCTGGTGGCGGTGCAGACGCCGCAGGCGTTCCGGGCGGCGTCGCTGCGGGCCGCGCACGCCGCCGGGGGCGAGGCCACCGACGACGCGTCGCTCGTGGAGGCCGCGGGTGGCAAGGTGGTCGTCGTGGACGGGTCCCCCCTGAACCTCAAGATCACCAACCCGCACGACCTGGCGGTGGCCGAGGCGCTGCTCCGTGCCCGCTGAGGGGGGTGCCGGGCTGCCGCGGCTGCGCGTGGGGCAGGGCTTCGACGTGCACCCGTTCTCCGGCGACCCCGGGCGCCCGCTGGTGCTCGGGGGAGTGCGCTTCCCCGCCGGGCCCGGCCTGGCCGGCCACAGCGACGCCGACGTGGTGGCCCACGCCGTGACCGACGCGCTGCTCGGCGCGGCGGGCCTGGGCGACATCGGCCTGCACTTCCCGGACACCGACGTCGCCTGGGCCGGCGCCGACTCGATCGACCTGCTGTGCCGGGCGGTGGCCGACGTCCGGGCCGCCGGCTGGGAGCCGCAGAACGTGGACTGCACGGTGATCGCCGAGGCGCCCAGGCTCGCCCCCCACCGCGACGCCATGGGTGCCCGCCTCAGCGCCGCGGTCGGGGCGCCCGTGACGGTCAAGGGCAAGCGCGCCGAGGGCCTGGGCGCGCTCGGCCGCACCGAGGGCATCGCCTGCCTGGCGGTGGCGCTCGTGATCGGCGACCGGGCGTGAGCCCGCCCAGGGGTGGGCGAGGCGGCTCCCGGGGCGGGCAGTCCGGTCGGGGTGGGGGAGCGGGCCGGGGCGGCGCCGGCTCGGGGCGGGGCGGCGCCGGCAGGCCGGGCCGCAAGCGGGCGGCGCCGCCGCCCACCCGGCTGACCGGGCGGCCGCCGGCGCCGCTGACGCCGGGACGGCGCGGGCGGGTGACGTCGAACCGGGGCCTCGGCGGCGAGCAGGTCGAGGGGCGCCATGCCGTCCGGGAGCTGCTGCTGGCCGGGCGCCGCAAGGTCCGCGAGGTGTGGATGGTCGACGAGGGCGACGACGCCGCCATCCTCGGCGAGATCCGCGAGCTGGCCGCCTCCGCCCGGGTGACGGTGGTGCCGGTGAGCAAGGGCCGGTTCGCGGCCGCCGCCCGCTGCGAGGCTCCCCAGGGCGTGCTGGCGCACGCGGCGCCGCTCGCCGAGGCCGACCTCGACGACCTGGTGCGGGGCCGGCCGTTCCTGGTGGCCCTGGACGGCGTGACCGACCCCGGCAACCTGGGTGCCGTGCTGCGCTCGGCCGAGTGCGCCGGCGCCACCGGGGCGATCCTGCCCCGGCACCGGGCCGTCCACGTCACGCCGGCGGCCACCAAGGCCGCGGCCGGGGCGATCGAGCACGTCCCCATCGCCGTGGTCGGTGGCCTGCCGGCCGCGCTGTCCCGGCTGCGGGACGCCGGGGTCCACGTCGTGGGGCTCGACGGCGCGGCCGGCACGTCGCTCTACGACGTGGCCGGCGGGGACGGTCCCGTGTGCCTGGTGCTGGGGGCCGAGGGGCGGGGCCTGTCCCGCCTGGTCCGTGAGCGCTGCGACGAGGTGGTGGCGATCCCCCTGAAGGGGCGGCTCGGGTCGCTCAACGTCTCGGCGGCCGCCGCCCTGGCCTGCTTCGAGATCGCCCGGCGGCGGTGAGCGAGCCCGAGGCGGGAGTCGAACCCGCGACCTGACGCTTACAAGGCGCCTGCTCTGCCAGCTGAGCTACTCGGGCCGGTTGCCGTGCGGTGCTGGCAGACACTAGGCGCCTGGACGCCAGCTTCCTCCCGGTAGGCGCTCCCCCCGAGCGACGGGCCCCAGGGTGCTTGCATCGCGCAGGCCACCGGGCCAGCCTTGTCCGAGTGGCACTCAGCGATCGTGATCGGGCGATCCTCGACTTCGAGCGGGGGTGGTGGCTGCTCCCCGCGACCAAGGGCGACGCCATCCGGGCGCGCCTGGACATCTCTCCCACCCGCTACTACCAGCTGTTGAACCAGATCCTCGACGATCCCGCGGCGGCCGCCCACGACCCGCTCGTGGTCCGCCGGCTGCGCCGGGCCCGCCTCGAGCGGCGCCGGGCCAGGGTCGAGGGCGGCCCGACGGTCGGGCACGGACGCTAGGGAGGCCGACCCAGCATGCAGACCACCGAGCGACGGCACGCCGGCACGCCCGCCCGACCCAGCCCGGTGCGGGGGGTGGTGCTCGTCGCCGTCGCCGCCGTCCTCGGGTTCTTCCTGCTGCGGGCCATCGACGACAGCGGGTCGGGCATCGAGGTCGCCGACGTCCCGGACACCGAGACCAGCGACACCCCCGCCGACGAGGGTGAGGAACCGCCCGCGTCGGACACCACGGCCGCTCCCGAGCCCCGGCCGCCGGGCGAGGTGACGATCATCGTGGCCAACGCCTCGGGCGTGCAGGGGGCCGCCACCGACCAGACCGAGGCGCTGGGTGCCGCCGGGTACCTCTACGCCCCGGCCGGCAACGCTCCCGAGGGCACCGAGCTGGCGAACACCGAGATCCTGCCCGCGGCCGGGTTCGAGGCCGAGGCGGCCCGCCTCGCCACCGAGCTGGGCCTGCCCCCCGAGGCGGTCAAGCAGATGACCGACCCGCCGCCGGTGGACCTGGCCGGCGCGAACATCCTGGTGCTCCTGGGCAGCGACCTCGCCCAGGGCTGACGCCCCCCGACGCCGTGGACCCCCTGGCGCCCTTCCTGGCGCGGCCGGCCGAGGCAGCGATGGTCGTCGACTTCGACGGGACCCTGTCGCCCATCGTCGACGTCCCCGCCGACGCCCGCCCGGGCCCGGGCGCGGTCGAGGCCCTGGCCGCCCTGGTCGGCCGCCTGGGCCTGGTGGCGGTGATGTCGGGCCGGCCCGTGGACTTCCTGGCCCCGCTGCTGCCCCCGGGCGTGGTGCTGTCCGGGCTGTACGGGCTCGAGGTGGTGCGGGACGGCCGGCGCATCGACGACGCGGGCGCGGGGCCGTGGCGCGACGTGGTGGCCGACGTCGCCCGCGTGTCCCGCGACCGGGGGCCCGCCGGCATGGTGGTCGAGCCCAAGGGCCTGTCGCTCACCCTCCACTACCGCACCCGGCCCGACCTGGAGGACGCGGTGCGGGCGTGGGCGGAGGGCCAGGGGGCGCGCTCGGGACTGGAGGTCCGGACGGCCAAGATGTCGGTCGAGCTGCACCCGCCCCTGCCGGCCGACAAGGGCACGGCCCTGGAGGCCCTGGCGGGCGGGATGGCGGCGGTGGCCTACGTCGGCGACGACCGGGGCGACCTGCCCGCCTACGACGCCCTCGACCGGCTGGCGTCCCGCGGGGTCGCCACGCTGCGGGTGGCCGTGGCCGGCGCCGAGACCCCGGCGGAGCTGGTCGACCGGGCCGACCTGGTGCTCGACGGCCCCGCGGCGGTGGTGGACCTGCTCCGGCGCCTGGCCTGAACGAAGGTCAGCCGGCTGCGGCCAGCTGGTCGGCCAGCCAGTCCGCCGGCTTGCGGGCGGCCGCCAGGGTGCGCAGGAGCTCGGCCCGGGCCTTGCGCTCGCCGGCCGGCATGCGCAGGGCCAGGTCGAGGCTGTCGGCTGTGCCGGCGACGTCGAACGGCGGGACGTGCACCGCGGCCTCGCCAACCTCGTCCCACACCCCCGCCTCCCGGGACAGGCACAGCACCGCGTCGCGCTCGTTGACGATGCCGCCCTCCTTGGCCACCAGGTTCAGGCCGTCGCGGATCGGGTTCACCAGCAGCACGTCGGCCCGGCGCAGCACCGCCAGCGACCGGGGGTAGTCGTCGCTGGTGTCGTAGACGATCGGCGTCCACCCGGGCGTCGCCCAGCGCTCGTTGACGCGGGCCACCAGCCGCTCGACCTCGGCCTGGTACTCGACGTAGGCCGGGACGCCGGTGCGCGACGGGTACACCGAGGCCACGAACACGACCCGCTCCCGCCACTCCGGGTACCGGTGCAGCAGGTCGTCGAAGGCCAGGAAGCCCCGCAGCAGGTTCTTGGACAGCTCGATGCGGTCGACGCGGGCCACGACACGCCGGTCGCCGACCTCGGCCCCGATCTCCGCCAGGGCGGCGTCACAGGCCGGCGAGGCGGCGGACGCCAGCACGTCGTCGGCGTCGGTGGGAAGCGGCGACACGAAGGTGCGGGGGGTCAGCGCCAGCACCTCGCGGGCGCAGTCGAGGAAGTCGTTCGCCCAGCCCCGCGTGTGGAACCCGCAGGCCCTGTGGGCGGCCAGGCCGGACAGGACCTCCCCGGCGATGTGGGTGGGCAGGACCCGCAGCCAGGTGGGGGTGGCGAAGGGCGTGTGGCTGAAGTGCACGGCCGCCAGGTCCGGCCGGAGCTCGGCCAGGCCGAGGCCCAGCAGCCCGAGGTGGTAGTCCTGCACCAGCACGGCCGCGCCCTCGGGTGCGGCCTCGGCCACGGCCGCGGCGAAGGCGTCGTTGACCTCCCGGTAGGCCTGCCACGCCTCCCGCAGCTCCCGGCCGAAGGCAGGCTCGCGGGGCAGGTCGTAGAGGCCGTGGTGGACGAACCACAGCGTCTGGTTGCTGACCACGTCGTAGGCCAGCCGGTAGGCCTCCGGGTCGAGGGCCAGCAGGCGGGTCCGGAACCCCTCGGCGTCGACCACACCGGTGGTGGCCGCCTCCCGGTCGCCGTCGGACATGGCGGCCGCCACCCACAGGGCGCCGGTGCCGGCCACCAGCGGGCCGATCCCCGACACCAGCCCGCCCGCTCCCCGGCGGGCCACCAGGTCGCCGTCGCCGTCCCGGCGGAAGGACAGGGGGCCACGGTTCGACACGACGACGACGGGGCGGTCCACGAGTCCTAGACGCTAAACGATCGGCCACACTGGCCCACTGTGCGAGTGGTGGTGGCTCCCGACAAGATGCGCGGCACGGCGTCGGCCCGCGAGGTGGCTGCCGCGGTCGGCCGCGCCGCGGCGACCGCGGGCTGGGCCTGCGACCAGGTGCCGGTGGCCGACGGCGGCGAGGGGACGCTGGCGGTCCTGGGCGGCCCGAACCGCTCCACGCCGGTGACGGGGCCCCTCGGCGAGCCCACGGTCGCCCGGTGGCGGCTCGACGGGCACACCGCGGTGGTGGAGATGGCCCAGGCCTCGGGACTGGCCCTGGTGGGCGGGGCCGACGGCAACGATCCGGTGGGGGCGTCCACGATCGGCACCGGCGAGCTGCTGGCCGCCGCGGTCGACGCCGGCGCCCGGCGTGTCCTGGTCGGCCTGGGCGGGTCGGCCACCACCGACGGCGGCCTCGGCGCCCTGCGGGCGCTGTACCCGCTGCACCGCCTGGCCGGGATCGACATCGTGGCCCTGTGCGACGTGCGCACCGGCTTCATCGACGCCGCCCCGGTCTTCGCCCCGCAGAAGGGGGCCAGCGCCGCCCAGGTCGAGCTGCTGCGCCG
>DASSUD010000125.1:0-6645 GCA_035707385.1 Acidimicrobiales bacterium | reverse complement strand
GCTCTCGACCCAAGAGGCAGCACGACGGCTCGGGATCACCCCCCGAACGCTCTACCGGTTCATAGACCACGGAGAATTGCCGGCGTACCGCTTCGGACGGGTCATCCGACTCCGCGGCCACGAGGTCGACGACTTCATCAGACGGTCGCGCATCCAGCCGGGCGAGCTAGAGCACCTGTATCCCGAGCCCGCCGTCAAGGGCGACGACGACGCCTGACATCCCGGGCGGTGGCGGACCGGGCGAGACCGCCGCCCGGCCCGCGCGCCGCCGGTTGTCCACAATGCACAGGGTTGGCGACAGGAAGTTCACAGGGTTGCCCCTCTCGTAGCGCACAGGCCGGGCGGCGTACCGTGCTCGCATGCCGACGTTCGAGGTGACTCTGCGGGACCGGACCGTCGAGACCGTCGACGGCGCCGACGCCTACCAGCAAGAGGGCCCGATGACGACGTTCTTCCGACGGGGCGACGGGCGCGACGTGATCGACTCGTGGAGCACCCGCGTGGCCAGCTTCCGCACGGCCGACCTCCTGGCGGTGCGGCGCCACGAAGCCACCGGCCCGGCGCTGGGCACGGCCGACGGTCGCCTCCGCGCCCTGGCGGTCTGAGCCCTACCGGTCGTCCGCGCTGAAGTGCATGTAGTCGGTCGGCTGCTCCCAGGCGCCGCCCCACTCCCAGCCGATCCCGGCGAAGCCCGCCACGACCGTGTCGCCGGGCTCGATCATCCCCGGCCGTATCGCGGACCGGTCGAGGTAGGCGGTCGCCAGCTCGGGCAGCACCCGCTCGCCGTGCCGGTAGGGGTTCTGGAACGGGTTGACGTCGACGGCCCGCCCGTAGGCGTGCGACGACCACGTCGCGGTCCCCCGCGCCGGCCGGCAGGCGAACGCGGACGTGTTGTTGCCGTCGCCGGTGGGTGGGGCGTCCAGGTCGGCCCCGGAGGTCACACGCATCTCCTCGATCGGGTACCCGGCGTCGAAGAGCTGCCGGAACACCTCGACCAGGCCCTCCGCGTGGTCCCGGTGGACCAGCAGCTCGCCGGTGTGGGCCCGCCCGTCGAAGCCCCGGAACGACACGGTGACGTGGCGGAGGTCCTCGAGCGCCACCGGGCAGCCCGGCTGCCACGACGAGCGGACCGCGACGTCGGCCGGGACGGGGGCGACGGAGGCGTGGAAGCCGCCGTCGGCCGGGGGTGGCAGCACGTCGACGGTCGCCAGGCGGCGGGGGTCGAGCTCCGGCGGCGTCGGCTGCGCCGCCGCCGTGCCGTCCGCGGCCACAGGCAGGGCGCGTGTGCCCAGCCACGCCGGCCGGGCGAACGGATCGGGCGCGGTGGCGGGTGGGGTCGTGACCGTCGCCGGCACCGTCGTCGGTGCGGTGGTCGTCGACCCCGGGGCGTCGGCGGCGCGGCCGCCACCAGCGCACGCGGCGACCGACGACAGGGAGAGGGCGACGACCGCGGTGGCCAGCCGGCGGTGACGCATCCCGCGACGCTACCGCCCACCCTCCGCCGTCCCCCACCTCGGGATCCCGGCGCCACCGCCGTCCGGCCCGGCCATCGGGGCGCCCGCGGCCTCAGGCGCCGACGACGAGCTCGGCGATGGCGGCGAGCGGGACGTACCACGCCGCCGGCCGCTCGCCCTCGCCCCGCAGCACGGCCACGTCCCGGCCCACCGAGCGCAGCTCACCGGCCAGCACGGCGCCGTCGGCCGTGACCACCAGCACGCGCTCCCCCGCCGCCGCCAGGCCGGCGGCCACGTCGGCCAGCTGCAACCCGCCGGCCGGCGCCCGGTCCCCCACCACCAGCGCCGCGCCCGGTCGGGTCTGCAGCGACGCCACCGTCGCCAGCGCCACCAGCACGGCGCCGGCGGGGTCGTCGAGGGCCACGAAGTCGGCGCCCACCGCCCGCACCGGGCCGGTGTGGCGCCGCCCGGCCCGGGTGTGGACGGTGACCGCGGTCCCCGCCTCCAGCAGGTCGCACAGCACGCCCGCGACGCTGCTCTCCTCCTCGGCCTGGCGCCGGAGCCACCGCTCCCGCGACCGGCCACGCGCCGCCTCGTCCACCCGGGCCTCCGCCGCCCACCGCTCCAGCCGGGCTGTGAGCCCCCCGCCGTCCCCGCCGAGCCCGAGGCCGTCGAACCGCTCGAACTGCTCGAACCGGTCCACCGCCGCCTACCCCAGCTCGGGCCGCCGGGCCACGGCGTCCCGCACCTCGGCGGCCGTGACGGTGAACGGGTCGAACCGCACCAGCCACCACGTCGCCCCCGCCTCGATCCACGGGCCGGGCGAGGCGTCGATCGTGCCCTGCACGGCCACGTCGAACGGCCCGGCCTCCGGCGGGCGGTGGGCGGCCACCACCGCCAGCATGTCGGTCAGGTCACCCGGCGCCTGCAGCCCGATGGGAAACACGCCGTCGTAGCGGGCCGCCCGCCGCAGCGGGGCCCGGAACGGGTGGCGTGCGCCCAGCCACACCGGGATGCGGGGACGCTGGACCGGCACCGGCCGGAACGCCACGCCGTCGGCCGTGTAGGCGGCCCCGTGGTGATCGACCACCTCCCCGGACCACAGCCGCACCAGCAGCTCCAATCCCTCGTCCAGCAGCCGGCCCCGCGCCACCGGGTCGGTCTCCTCGCCCAGCGCGCTGAGCTCCCGGCCGGGGTCGCCGCCCAGCCCGGCCCCGAACACCAGGCGCCCGCCCGACAGCCGGTCGACGCTCACCGTCTCCCGGGCCAGCTTGTGGGGTCGCCGCCGGGCCACGGGCGTGACCATCGCCCCGATCCGCAGCCGGGACGTGGACCGGGCCACCGCCGCGAGGGTCACCCACGGATCGGCGACGTCGGCGACGGGCGCCCGGTAGAGCATGTGGTCCCACACGAACAACCCGTCCCAACCGGCGGCCTCGGCCTCGGCGGCCAGGTCGGCCACGACGGCGGGGTCGGCCAGCTCGCCGAAGATCGGGACGAACACAGCGGTGCGGGGGCGGGTGGTCACGCACGGCAGCGTACGGGCCTAGGCTAGGCCCCTCGTGGCCACCACCCAGGTCAAGATCTCCGTCCCCGGCAACCACCTGATGGTCGACCTGCTCGGCCAGCGTGACGAGTTGCTCCGCGTGGTGGAGTCCGCCTTCTCCGGCGTCGAGATCCACGTGCGGGGCAACGAGATCGCCATCACCGGCGACGAGGCCGACAAGGTGGGCCACCTGTTCGAGGAGCTGGTGCTGCTGCTCGAGCGGGGCCAGCGGCTGGAGCCGGCCAGCGTGGTGCGCACGATCGACATGGTGCGGGCCGACGAGCGCCCGTCCGAGGTGCTGACGGCCGAGGTCCTGCGCTCGGCGCGGGGGCGGACGGTCCGGCCCAAGAGCGCGGGCCAGAAGCGCTACGTGGACGCCATCCGCGACAACGTCATCACCTTCGGCATCGGGCCCGCCGGCACGGGCAAGTCGTGGCTGGCCGTGGCCATGGCGGTGCAGGCCCTGCAGGCCAAGCAGGTCGACCGCATCATCCTGACCCGCCCCGCCGTCGAGGCCGGCGAGCGCCTCGGCTTCCTGCCGGGCGACCTGGCCGCCAAGATCGACCCCTACCTGCGACCGCTCTACGACGCCCTCTACGACATGGTCGAGCCCGAGGGGGCCCAGCGGCTGCTCGAGCGGGGCACGGTCGAGGTGGCGCCGCTGGCCTTCATGCGGGGCCGCACGCTCAACCAGAGCTTCATCATCCTCGACGAGGCCCAGAACGCCACGCCCGAGCAGATGAAGATGTTCCTCACCCGCATCGGCTTCGGGTCCAAGGCGGTCGTGACCGCCGACATGACCCAGGTCGACCTGCCCACCGGGCGCAGCGGCATGACCCACCTCGACCGCATCCTCGGCGACATCGACGGCCTCGAGTTCGTGCGGCTCACGTCGAAGGACGTGGTGCGCCACCGCATCGTGCAGGACATCGTCGACGCCTACGAACGGGCCGACGTGGCCCGGGCGGCCCCGGGCGACCGGTGACCCCGCCCGAGGCTCCCCCACCGGGGGCGTCGCGACCGGGCGACGGCACCGACGTCCACCGCCCCGCCTTCCGGCCACCCCGCCGCGGCCCCGAGGGCGACGTCCAGGTGTTCGGGGCCGACGAGCAGTCGGCCGCCCCCGTCGAGCTCGACCGCTGGGTGCGGCTGGCGCACGAGGTCCTCGTGGCCGAGGGCGTGGAGGGCGACGCCGAGCTGTCGCTGCTGTTCGTGGACGAGGCCGCCATGGCCGAGCTCAACAAGCGGTTCATGGACGCCGACGGGCCGACGGACGTGCTGGCCTTCCCGCTGGACGACCCGGTGGTGGCGGGCCGCTGGCCCGACGCCAGCACCGCCGGGCCCGACCGCGACGACCCGGATCCCGGCGACCTGCCGCTGCTGCTGGGCGACGTGGTGGTGTGCCCGGCCGTGGCGGAGCGCCAGGCGCCGTCGCACGCGGGCAGCTACGACGACGAGATGGCCCTGCTGGTCGTCCACGGCGTGCTGCACGTGCTCGGCCACGACCACGCCGAGCCCGACGAGACCGCGGTCATGCAGGCCCGCGAGCGCGAGCTGCTCGACCGGTTCCACCATCGGCGGTGAGCGGTGGGGGCGACGGTGGCGCTCACGGTGACGGCCACGGACCTGTGGCTGCTGGTGGCGATCGGGGTGCTGCTGGTGGCGTCGCTGCTGCTGGCCGCGGCCGAGACGGCGCTGGTCCGGGTCCCGCGGCCCCGGGCCGAGGACATGGCGGAGGAGGGCCGCCGGGGCGCGGCGGCGCTGGCCGAGCTCCTGGGCCGGCCCGAGCAGTACGTGACCACGGTGGTGTTCCTGCTGCTGGCCTGCCAGCTCGTGCAGGCCACCCTCGTCGGCATCGTGGCCGACCGGCTGTTCGGCATCGTGGGCCTGGTGCTGGCCACGGCCGTGAACGTCGTCCTGGTGTTCGTGGTGGCCGAGACCGCTCCCAAGACGTGGGCGGTCCTCAACCCCGAGCGGGTGGCGGTGGCCGCCGCCCGGCCGGTCCGGGCTCTGGCGCTGTTCCCGCCCCTGCGGGTGGTCACCCGCCTGCTGCTGGGGCTGGCCAACCTGGTGCTGCCGGGGCGGGGGCTCCAGCACGGGCCGTACGTGTCCTCGGACGAGGAGCTGCTGGCGGTGGCCGAGGTCGGCGTCGAGGAGGGCGTGATCGAGGAGGACGAGCGCGCCCTCATCGAGTCGATCATCGAGTTCGGCGACACCATCGTGCGCGAGGTGATGGTCCCCCGGCCCGACATGGTCACGGTGTCGCACAAGTTCCGGGTGGCCGACGTGATGGAGGTCGTGCTGCTCAACGGCTACAGCCGGCTGCCGGTGTGCGGGGACGGCCTCGATGACGTCGTCGGCCTGGCCTACGCCAAGGACCTCATGGCCGCCGAGCGGGACGGCAACGAGGACGCGCCGGTGGCCGGGTTCGTGCGGGCGGCCCGGTTCGTTCCCGAGACCAAGCGGGTGCCGGACATGCTGCGGGAGATGCAGCGCGACAAGTTCCACATGGCGATCGTGGTGGACGAGTACGGGGGAACGGCGGGATTGGTGACGCTGGAGGACATCATCGAGGAACTGGTCGGCGAGATCGTCGACGAGTTCGACGTGGACGACCCGCTGGTCGAGCCGCTGGCCGCCGGGGGGATCCGGGTCCACGGCCGCACCTCCCTCGACGAGGTCAACGACCTCCTCAACGCCCGGTTCCCCGAGGGTGACTGGGACACGATCGGCGGGCTCGTCTACGACCGCATCGGCCACCTGCCGGTCGAGGGCGAGTCGGTGCACGTGGCCGGCTGGCGGCTGACCGCCCAGCGGATCCAGGGCCGGCGCATCGGCCGGGTCAGCATCACCCCCGAGCCCGTCGAGCCGCCGGGGGCGCCCGACCCGCCCCGGTCGCCGTCACGGCCACGCGCGGGCGGCGACGACGGCCGGGTGGGGGGCATCGACGCCGTTTGATCCCACGACAGCGCGCGTTGCGTGCTGGCACCTCGACGCTGCGGAGTAGCATGCTCCGGATGCGTCGCTGGGACGGTTTGCCGGCCGATGACCGCGGCCAGGTGGGGGGCATCGAGGCCCTGCCGTTCGGCCTGCTGATCTTCGTGGTGGGGGTGCTGCTGATCGCGAACGCGTGGGCGGTGGTGGACGCCAAGCTGGCGGTGGACGCCGCCGCCCGCCAGGCCAGCCGGCACTACGTGGAGGCGGACGTGGGCGATGGGCACACGGCCGACGAGGCCACGGAGGCCGCGGTGCGAGCCGGCCTGGACGCCTTGGCGGCGCACAACCGGGACCCGGCGGCGGCCTCGCTCGGGCTGAGCTCGCTCGAGCCGGTCGGCGGCCAGGAGGGCTTCAGCCGCTGCGCCCGGGCCACGTTCACGGCCCGCTACGAGGTGCCGGCGTTGACGATCCCCTGGATCGGCGGGTTCGGCGACGGTTTCGCGGTGACCAGCAGCCACAGCGAGCTGGTCGACCCCTACCGCGACGGCGTGCCCGGGAGCGCCGAGGGGTGCGGGTGAGCGGCGCCCTGCGTCGGGTACCTGCCCCACGGCGGGCCGGAGGCGGCGACCGGGGCAGCACGCTGCTGCTGGTGCCGGCGGGGTTCCTGGTGGTGCTGATCCTGGCGTCGATCGCCGTCGACATGTCGCT
>DASSUD010000124.1:0-2641 GCA_035707385.1 Acidimicrobiales bacterium | reverse complement strand
TGCCTCCGGGGCCGGAAGCTCGCCCCGGTGGAGCGGGCGGTGCAGATGCTGACCCAGGCGCCCGCCGCCCTGTTCGGCCTGGTCGACCGGGGCACGGTGGCCGAGGGCCACCGCGCCGATCTGGTGGTGTTCGACCCGGCGACCGTGGGGGCCGAGAACGCCCGCCTGGTCGACGACCTGCCGGGCGGCTCGGCCCGCCTGACCGCCGGGTCGGACGGCGTGGTGCGGGTGTACGTGGCCGGCGTGGCCACCGTCGAGGACGGCAGGCCGACCGGCGCCACGCCCGGCCGGGTCCTGCGCTCCGGCCGCGACACCGTCACGGTCCCGACGCGCTGAGTCTGTCGTTCCGGCGTCCCTCATGCGCAATGTGAACGCTGAGAGACGCCGGAACGGATCGCGGTCACAATGACGGCCATGACCGCCCCGGCCGATCGCCCCGACACGCTGCTCGCCGACGCCGGGGCCCTGCTCCCCGACGTCGTGGCGCTGCGCCGCGACCTGCACCGCCGGCCGGAGCTGGGCCTGGATCTGCCCGAGACGCAGGCCCGGGTGCTGGCCGCGCTGTCCGGCCTGCCGCTGGCGGTGGCGACCGGCACCGGCCTCAGCTCGGTCGTCGCCGACCTCGACGGCGAGCGCCCGGGCCCCACGGTCCTGCTGCGGGCCGACATGGACGCCCTGCCCATGCCAGACGACACGGGACTCGACTACCGGTCCGAGGTCGACGGGGTCATGCACGCGTGCGGCCACGACGCCCACACGGCCATGCTGGTCGGCGCGGCCCGGCTGCTGGCCACCCGCCGGGGCGAGCTGGCCGGGCGGGTGCGGTTCTTCTTCCAGCCGGGCGAGGAGGGTGACGGCGGGGCCGCCATCGCGCTGGAGGAGGGCCTGCTGGAGGCCGACGCGGCCGGTGCCGGCGACCCCGTGTCCTACGCCTTCGCCATCCACCAGTCGCCGACCATCCCGTCCGGCGTGGTCGCCACCCGGGGCGGCCCGGTGCTGGCGTCGGCCGACGAGATGCGGGTCGTGGTGCGGGGCAAGGGCGGCCATGCGTCCATGCCGCACTTCGCCAACGACCCCGTGCCGGTGGCCTGCGAGATCGTGCAGGCGCTGCAGACGTGGGTGACCCGCCGGGTCGACGTGTTCGACCCCGTCGTGGTGACGGTCGGACGCATCCGGGCCGGGACGATCAACAACGTCATCCCCGAGATCGCCACGCTGGACGGCACGATGCGGGCGGTCAGCGCGCGGGTGCGGGACGAGGCCAAGGCCGCCGTCGAGCGCATCGCCACCCACGTGGCCGCGGCCCACGACATGTCGGCCGAGGTCACGATCCGGCCCGGCTACCCGGTGACGGTCAACGACCACGACGCCGCGGCCGAGGTCCTGGACACCGCCCGCTCCCTGGTGGGCGAGCGGGCCGTCCCGATGCCCGACCCGGTGATGGGCGCCGAGGACTTCTCGTTCATCCTGGAGCGGGTCCCGGGGGCCATGGCCTTCCTCGGCACCCGCCCGCCGGGCGTGCGGGCGGCCGAGGTGGCACCCAACCACTCCAACCGCATGGTCATCGACGAGGGCGCCCTGGCCACCGGCGTCGCCCTGTACGCGGCGGCGGCGCGGAGGCGGTTGGGGGACTAGTGGGGTGGCCCACTAGGTCTCGGCCGCGGCCTTGACCCGGGCGAGGGTCTGGCGCATGCCCTCCCGTAGCTCCTCGGCGTGGCCGTCCATCCCGCCGAGCAGGCGGCTGGACGCCCGGATCAGGCCGGTGCGGGCCTTCGACAGGTCCCGGAACTCGGTGAGGCGGGTGCCGTCGCCGTCGGGTTCGAGCGTGTAGCCCCAGCGCACGCCCGTCTCCCGGATCCGGAATACGAACGACCGGCCCCGCTCGGCGTCCTCCACCTTGGCGGTGGTGACCCAGCGGAGCCAGCCGCGACGGTTGTAGCCGACGAACACGGCCCCGACCTCCGGCCCCTTGCGCCGCCCGAGCCAGCGCCCACCGGTGCACTCCGGGCTCCACTCGCCCATGCGGGTGATGTCCGACAGCAGGTCCCACACGACATCGGGGCGGGCGTCGATGCTCACGGTCTCGCGGTCGACGGTCACGCCACCGGACGCTAGCCGCCCCTTGACCGCGCGGTCAGTTCGGGGTCTAACGTCTGGAGCGAAGCTCTCGACGAGGGGATGACCGGTGACGACCTACGACAAGATCTACATCGACGGGGCCTGGGTGCCTTCCTCCGGGTCGGGCACGATCGACGTCTACGACTCGTCCAACGGCGAGGTGATCGCCTCGATCCCCGCCGGCACCGCGGACGACGTCGACAAGGCGGCCGCGGCCGCCCGGGCCGCGTTCGCGGGCTGGTCCGGCACGACCCCGGAGGAGCGGGCCAAGGCGCTCACCCGCATCGGCGAGGGGCTGGCCGCCCGCATGGACGAGATCGCCACCGTGGTCACCCGCGAGGCGGGCATGCCCAAGTGGCTGAGCCTCATGATCCAGGCCGGGCTGCCGATCAACAGCTTCAACACCGCCGCCCAGCTGGCCGAGAGCTACGAGTACGAGTCGACGCTCGGCAACAGCCTGGTGGTCAAGGAGCCGGTCGGCGTCGTCGGCTGCATCACGCCGTGGAACTACCCGCTGCACCAG